>NZ_NEHZ01000048.1:0-1293 GCF_002112565.1 Pseudomonas sp. R25(2017) | reverse complement strand
GGTCTTGAAGGTGCTGCGGGTCTTGTTCGCGGGCAGGTCGTAGGGGACGACGTTTTCCTTGTGGTACAGGCAGCCGGTGACCAGCGGCTGGTCGGGGTCGCCCTCAAGGAAAGTGACCAGCACCTCCATGCCCACGCGGGGGATGGCGATGCCGCCGTAGGCCGCGCCGGCCCAGCCGCTGGCCACGCGCAGCCAGCAGGTGGTCTTGTCGTCGGCCTGGCCGTCGCGGTCCCAGTGGAACTGCACCTTGATCCGCCCGTATTGATCGCAGTGGATCTCCTCGCCGGCGGGACCGGTGACGACGGCGGTCTGGCTGCCGAGGACGCGGGGCTTGGGGTGTTCGAGGGCCGGGCGGTAGTGGGCGTCCCACGGGGTGGCGAGGAAGGTGTTGCGGTAGCCCTGGTGGAAGTCGTCCTTGCCGTCGGTGACGTCGCTGGTGACGTTCTCGCCCAGCACCTGGGGCTGCTTGCCCTCGTGGATGACCTCCAGCAGCAGCCAGAGGTCGTTCCACTCGGCGCGCGGATGCTCGGCCAGGGTGAGGAAGTGGCCGCAGGCCAGGGTCGGCTCGTCGCCCTTGCCCTCGGCCAGGGCGTAGTCGCTGCGGTGGCGTTCCAGGGCGCGGGTGGCCAACTGCTTGCCGCGCTCGCGGGCGGTGAAGCGGCCGGGGTAGTCGTAGTCCTCAAGGTCCGGCATGAACGCCGACTTGGCGGCGGCCTCGGGCAGGATCTTGGGCTTCTCGAAGTCGTAGTCGCGGCGGGCGACGCGGCTGGTGCGGGTCTCCAGGCGCAGGTTGAAGCGCTTGATGACCGGCTTGTCGGCGGCCATGCCGGAGTCCTGCTGGTAGCTCACGGGCTTGAGCTTGCGGAACACGGTCTGGTCGTCGCCGAACACCAGCTTGTGGCCGCTGGCGCTGTGCTGGAAATGGAAGTGGATGCCTTCCTCCTCGCACAGGCGCTGGATGAAGTGCAGGTCGGACTCGTCGTACTGCACGCAGTAGTCGCGCTCGGGGTACTCGGCGCCGAGCTGGAAGCTGTAGGCGTCGGCGAGGATGCCGCGGTCCTCCAGCACCCGGGCGATGATCTTGGGCACGGTGAGCTGCTGGAAGATCTGCTGGTCGTGGTTGTGGCGCAGGTAGGCCAGCTGCGGCACCAGGCTCAGGCTGTAGCGGGTGAGGGTGCGGCCGGAGTCGCCCTGCTCGATGCGGTACACCAGGCCGTGGATCTTGCCCTCGCCGGTGGCGCCGAAGGTGAGGACGCCGGGCTTGTGCAGCAGCTCTTCGAGGGCGAGGTCGGG
>NZ_NEHZ01000047.1:0-1322 GCF_002112565.1 Pseudomonas sp. R25(2017) | reverse complement strand
CAGCACTTCGAGGCCCGGCGCGGGGAGACGCTGACGGCGAGCTACAGCATCCGGCGGGCCGAGACGGGCAAGGTGAGCTATTCCAATCCGCTGGGGTTCTTGATTGGTGTTGCGGTCGAACTGGAGCCGCCGACTCTCACGTCGGTGAAGGACTCAAAGGGCGTCGAGATCCCGGACGACGGCGTCACCGCCGACACAAGCCTGACGCTCACCGGCACAGCGACGGCGGGGCAGAAGGTCGAGGTGTTCGACGGCGATAGTTCAATTGCAGAGTCCAAAGGTACGGCGACCGCCGACGCCACCACCGGGATTTGGCAGTTGGCGGTCACACTACCGTTTGGCGTTCGGCGCCTCTTTGCCAAGTCGCTCTATCACGACACTGACACTTATTCGAACGTGCGGACACTGACAGTGCAAGAACTGTATGACTCAGTGGATTTCAACAATTTGTCACTAGGAGGCTGGAACAAAGGACCAGCAGGTGCAGAAATCATATTTGCTGGTTCACCGGGCGCCTATTACTTACACAACAACACTTCAAACGGCGAATACCATGCTGGTGTCGTCCTGCATAAAACCTACGACGTCATAGTGGGTAGAAGATACCGATTCCAGGCTGAAGCAAGAGCTTTCAATCTCTCATCAGGAAACCCCGCCGTGCTTTCAATACGGATTGGAGATTCGGTATCTCAAGCTTTTACCGTCAACAACGCCAACTGGTTCTACATTGCACATGAAGCGGTGGCGACAACAGGAACGGTATTGATCGAGATTGTGAATTCACGATCAGCCCGGCATGGCAATGACTACCACCTAGACAATTTTCTGGTTTGCGGTATGAGCTGACGGCAGTGAGGCATGCGCGGAAACGGGGACGGATAGATTTATCCGGATTTATTTATACGCCCCCATTTCAACCGAAATGGCTATGCACTTCATTTTTTATCGAGTCTGTTTACTTCCGTTTAAAACCACTCCCACCACCCCACGCCACCTTGCGCCATTGCCTACAGCTACGCCAGAATCCGCCGGCTTGTGCGCCTTGGGGGCGGGTTCTATCGTTTGGCGGTCGCTGACGAATCAGTGATCGGGTTTAGCAGCCCGGCAATTCTCAAGGCACGTGAGCTCCGCTGAATGCGTCATGGCGGCTTTGCGTGGGGCACTTCGGTGCGCCGGGATCCTTGAGCCTGGTCTGCTAACCCGCGTACAGCCGCCACCCATTCGTTTAGCAGCGATGGCTGACGGCTCCATTTCTCAAGGAGCTACACCATGTTCAAACCCACCCCCAACCCACCCGAAACCGACCCCACGTCCCCCTACGA
>NZ_NEHZ01000046.1:0-1647 GCF_002112565.1 Pseudomonas sp. R25(2017) | reverse complement strand
AGTGATCATCGGCAGGTTCAGGCCCTGCTCTTTGGCGCAGTCGATCGCAATCTGGTAACCGGCATCGGCGTGACGCATCACCCCGGTGCCCGGGTCGTTGTGCAGCACGCGGGCGATGCGCTCGGCCGCCTCGTCGGTGCCGTCGCAGACGATCACCATCCCCGAGTGCTGCGAGAAGCCCATGCCCACACCGCCGCCGTGGTGCAGCGACACCCAGGTCGCGCCGCTCGCGGTGTTGAGCAGGGCGTTGAGCAGCGGCCAGTCGGACACGGCGTCGGAGCCGTCCTGCATCGATTCGGTCTCGCGGTTCGGGCTCGACACCGAACCGGAGTCCAGGTGGTCGCGGCCGATCACGATCGGCGCCGACAGCTCGCCGCTGCGCACCATCTCGTTGAACGCCAGGCCGAGCTTGGCGCGCAGGCCCAGGCCGACCCAGCAGATGCGCGCCGGCAGGCCCTGGAAGCTGATGCGCTCGCGCGCCATGTCCAGCCAGTTGTGCAGGTGCGCGTCGTCCGGGATCAGCGCCTTGACCTTGGCGTCGGTCTTGTAGATGTCCTGCGGGTCGCCCGACAGCGCCGCCCAGCGGAACGGGCCGATGCCGCGGCAGAACAGCGGACGGATGTAGGCCGGCACGAAGCCGGGGAAGTCGAAGGCGTTCGCCACGCCCTCTTCCTGGGCCATCTGGCGGATGTTGTTGCCGTAGTCGAAGGTCGGCACGCCCATCTTCTGGAAGTCCAGCATCGCCTTCACGTGCACCGCCATCGACCGCTTGGCGGCCTTCACCACCGCCGCCGGCTCGGTCTTGGCCCGGGCGCGGTACTCGTCCCAGGTCCAGCCGGCCGGCAGGTAGCCGTTGAGCGGGTCGTGGGCGCTGGTCTGGTCGGTGACCATGTCCGGACGCACGCCGCGGCGCACCAGCTCCGGCAGGATCTCCGCGGCGTTGCCGCACAGGGCGATGGAGATGGCGCGGCCTTCGGCGGTGTACTTGGCGATGCGCGCCAGGGCGTCATCCAGGTCCTTGGCCTGCTCGTCGACGTAGCGGGTCTTGAGGCGGAAGTCGATGCTCACCTGCTGGCATTCGATGTTCAGCGAGCAGGCGCCGGCCAGGGTCGCCGCCAGCGGCTGCGCGCCGCCCATGCCGCCCAGGCCTGCGGTCAGCACCCACTTGCCGGTGAGGTTGTCGTTGTAGTGCTGGCGGCCGGCCTCGACGAAGGTCTCGTAGGTGCCCTGGACGATGCCCTGGCTGCCGATGTAGATCCAGCTGCCGGCGGTCATCTGGCCGTACATGGCCAGGCCCTTGGCGTCCAGTTCGTTGAAGTGCTCCCAGGTCGCCCAGTGCGGCACCAGGTTGGAGTTGGCGATCAGCACGCGCGGGGCGTTGGCGTGGGTCTTGAACACGCCGACCGGCTTGCCCGACTGCACCAGCAGGGTCTCGTCGTCGTTGAGGTTGGTCAGGCTCTCGACGATCTTGTCGTAGCACTCCCAGTTGCGCGCCGCACGGCCGATGCCGCCGTAGACCACCAGCTCTTTCGGGTTCTCGGCCACTTGCGGGTCGAGGTTGTTCATCAGCATGCGCAGCGGCGCTTCGGTCAGCCAGCTCTTGGCGGTCAGCTGGTTGCCGCGGGGGGCGCGGATTTCGACGTCGCG
>NZ_NEHZ01000045.1:0-1714 GCF_002112565.1 Pseudomonas sp. R25(2017) | reverse complement strand
GGCCGGCCAACCCGCTGCTGCCGTCATTCCGCGCGAGCGCTTCTTGGGCATGCCCAAGCGCGGGCTGGCGTTCCTGCTGGCGAACGTCATGTTCTGGCAGCCGTTGTGGGCGCAGGCGGACGGGATCGTGGTGGCCAACCCCGGCACCGGGCTGGACCGGGCCGGCAACGGCGTGCCGATCGTCAACATCGCCACGCCCAACGGCACGGGGCTGTCGCACAACCAGTTCAACGACTACAACGTCGGCGCCCAGGGGGTGATCCTCAACAACGCGGCCACCCAGACCGCCGCCACCCAACTGGGCGGCCACATCATCGGCAACCCGAACCTGAAGAACAGCGGCTCGGCCCAGACCATCCTCAACGAAGTGGTCGGCGGCAGCCCGAGCCAGCTGCGCGGCTACACCGAGGTGGCGGGGCAGTCGGCGCGGGTGATCGTGGCCAACCCCTACGGCATCACCTGCAACGGCTGCGGCTTCATCAACGCACCGCGGGTCACGCTGAGCACCGGCAAGCCGGTGCTGGACAACGGACGCCTCGACCGCTTCCAGGTCGACCAGGGCAGCGTCGCCATCGAAGGCGAGGGCCTGAACGCGGGCAACGTCGACCGCTTCGAGATCATCACCCGCAGCGCGAAGATCAACGCCCAGATCCAGGCGCAGAACCTGGCCATCGTCGCCGGACGCAACGACGTCAACGCCGACAGCCTCAACGCCACGGCCCGTGCCGACGACGGCAGCGCCAAGCCGCAGCTGGCCATCGACAGCTCGGCCCTGGGCGGGATGTACGCCGGGGCGATCAAGCTGGTGGGCACCGAGGCCGGGGTCGGCGTGAAGCTCGACGGCAAACTGATCGCCAGCGGCGGCGACATCCAGCTCGACGCCAACGGTCAGCTGAGCCTGGCCGAGGCCTCGGCCACCGGCGCCGTCAACGTCAAGGCCGCCGGCCTCGATGCGCGCGGCGCGGTCTACGCCGGCACCGCGCTGAACGTGCAGACCCAGGGCGACCTGACCAACCGCCAGACCCTCGCCGCCCGCGACAGCGTCGCCCTGACGGCGGGCGGTCAGCTGAGCAACGCCGGCATCGTCGAGGCCGGGGTCAATGCCGACAACAGCCGCAACGCCAACGGCGATGTGAGCCTGAGCGCGCAGAACCTCAGCAACAACGGCAAGAGCGTGGTCGCCAGCCGCAACCTGACCGTCACTGTGGCGCAGAACCTGAACAACCAGGGCGGCACGCTCAGCGGGCAGCGCACGGCGGTCGCGGCCGGAACGCTCGACAACCGCGACGGTGCGCGGGTACTGGGCGGCCAGTCCCTGAGCCTGAATGCCGGCCAGGTGCTGAACGGCAAGGGCGTCATCAACAGCGGCGGCAACTTCAACGGCAACGTCGGGCAGTTCAGCAACTCCGGCGGCGAGTTCTCCAGCCAAACCGACAGCGTCCTGGTCGTCACCGCGCTCGACAACGTCGCCGGCCTCATGACCGCCGGCCGCTTGCTGGACCTGAGCGCATTGGGTGCGATCAACAACAGCGCCGGCAAGATCGGCGCAAAGCAAAATGTGATCGTTCGCGCGCAGCGACTCGACAACAGCCAGCAAGGCCAGTTGACCAGTGAAGGCACGCTGACCACCCGGATCGGCGGCCAGCTCGACAACCGCAAAGGCTTGATCCAGGCCAACGGCGCGATGGATGTGCAGGCCACCCGCCTGGACAAC
>NZ_NEHZ01000044.1:0-1912 GCF_002112565.1 Pseudomonas sp. R25(2017) | reverse complement strand
GAACCCCAGCGGATTGGAATAGCTCACCTTGCCCGTCTCGGCCCGCCGGATGCTGTAGCTCGCCGTCAGCGTCTCCCCGCGCCGGGCCTCGAAGTGCTGCTGCACGAACGCGGCGCTGAGGGTGAAGACGACGTCCTTGCCGGCGCTGAGGGCGTTGAGGGTCTTGCTGTCTTCGTGGAGCACGCCGCCTGCGGCGTCGCGCAGCTGCCAGGTGACCACGTCCATGGGCTTGGTCGGGGTGGCGAGCGGGTTGGGGCAGGTGACCGCGCTGGTGCCGCCGGCCAGGTCCTTGGGTTCGAGGGCGCCGTCCTTCTCGCCGAGGACGGTGGGCTTGACCAGCTCCAGCTGCGGCGCGCCGACGTTGAGCAGCGCGGCGTGCAGGGAGCCGCGGCTGACGATGGTGCCGTTGTCGTCGGCGAGCAGGTTGTAGGACAGGTCCAGCGTGCCGCCCTCCAGCGTCTTGAGGTGCCGACCCTCGACCGTCACCGTGAAGCCGGCCGGGTCGTCGGCCTCGGCCTTGCTGGGGAAGTACCAGTCCAGCACCGGGTCGTAGGTGGTGGTGTCGGGCCGGGTGCCCAGCCACTTGAGCTCGATGGCCATGCCTTCCTGGATGAGCGGGTCGTAGGGGATGCGCACGCGCACGACCGGCAGGTCCGGGTCGAGGGCGCCGTCCTGGGCGTCCTCGGCGACGGGCGCGGCCAGGCGCTTGGGTTCGCCGACGAGGTTGACGAAGCGGCCCTTGGAGAGCAGGTCGGGCGAGCCGCCGCGCTCTACGCGGTAGCTGAAGATCGCCTGGGTCTTGGCCAGGTCGCGCACCTTGAGGTTGGGCACCTTCAGCTCGACGATGCTGGGCAGGTTGGCCAGCGGCTGGCCGCGCACCTCGACGGCCACCGCCTCGCCTTCCAGCGTGGTGCCCTTGAGCACGGCGACGATCACGTCGCCCAGCTTGAAGTCGGGGGCCAGGGCGATGATCTGCACGGTCGCGTCGGCGTCGCCCAGGGCGTCCAGGTCCAGCGTGTTGTTGACCGCCTCCTTGACGATCGGCGCGCCCAGCCGCGAGTGGCCGGTGTCCACCACGATCCGGGTCTCCCGGCACCAGTCCTCGGCGGCGTTGTCGACCCGGTCATGCAGCGTGAAGGTCACGGCCAGGCCCTCGGGGCCCGAGTCGCCGGCCTCGAGGATCACCGCCTCGCTGACGTGGACGGTGAGGGGGTTGGCGTCCGGGTCGTCGACCTGCGCCTGGGTCACCGGCGCCGACCTCACCAGCACGCCGCCCCAGCTCAGGGTCACCACGTCGCCCACGGCGATGTTGGGGTAGACGGGCTTGGCCGGGCGGCCGGGCTTGGCCTTGATGGTGACGTCCACACCCTGGGCGGCGGTGTCCTTGTCGATGCCGCCGGCGACCAGTTCGGGGTCGATGTACTGGAAGAGTTCGGAATGGGCGCCGTCCTCCGGATCCAGGTCCTGGCCGCCGGGCAGCTCCAGCTTGACGTGGAGCTGCACCGCCGGGGCGAAGGGCTCGGGCAACTGGCTCAGGCGGGTGACGATGTAGCCCAGGGTGTGCGCGCCGCTGGCGATGCGCCCCGGCGCCACCCACAGGGTCACGCGCTCGTTGACCTCGCTGTCCTGGGTGAGGGTGTGCTGGTCGACCTTGCCGTTGTCGAACAGCAGCTCGACCTTGTCGCCGCGGCTCATGTTGGCCCAGGGCAGGATGTGCACCTTCAGGCCCTTGCCTGGGAAGTTGTCCAGGGCGGCGGCGCGGTTGATGCCCCATGAGCCGTCAGGCAGCTGGGGTTCGGTGCGGCCGGGGATCTCGGGCTCGCGCAGGGCCAGGGGGGCGACGGCTCGCAGGGGCTGGATGAGCATGGCAAAGACTCCGGTGCGGGTGGGCGACGGAGTCATTGGAAGCCGG
>NZ_NEHZ01000043.1:0-2190 GCF_002112565.1 Pseudomonas sp. R25(2017) | reverse complement strand
GGGTTGGGGGTGGGTTTGAACATGCTTGCATCTCCAGAGTCATGGAGCCGCCTCGATTCGCTGCGATACGAGAGGGTGGCAGCTATACGCGGGTCGCAGACCGGGACTCTAGAACCGGCAGGCCCGAAGGCCTCCCACGTACAGCCGCCATGACAGGCATGGAGGAGATTGTGCGTCCAGAGATCGACGGGCTGCGAGACCCGATCACTGATTCGTCAGTGACCGCCAAACGATAGAACCCGCCCCCCCAGGCGCACAAGCCGGCGGATTCTGGCGTAGTTGTAGGCAATGGCGCAAGGCGATGTGGGTGTATGGAAACTGTGATCAACATGTTTAAACATGTCTCGCTGCAGATTAGTCAATGCAATAATCTAGAAGAGGAAATGAGGGCGGATAAACACATCCATCCTCATCTCTTCGTTAACTTCAGAACTGAAAAAAATCAAAAAAACAACGCATAAATGAATCCGTCACCATTTTCATTATGGCTGACTAACTCCATCTTAGATTGTCTAGATCTACTCCTCCGCGAATATCTTTTATGACGATTTTGCTAAGGCCGGCCTGGTCGGTATGGCTGCCAGGTCTGAATGAACTTCCAGATGGCGATAGGGTGATTTCTTTGACAGCACCATCAAGGTTGAAAAAACTTATTGTTGCTGCGTTGTAGCAGATGTACTCATAGTTAAAATTCTTAATTATGCCGTCAAATGTCAGTTCTACTGTGGCGTAGTATGTTACTGACATGTATTTGGGAGATTCCTTCCATAGAATAACGCCATAATATAAGGGGTTCGGAACGGACTTCACATAGAAAGTCAATCCGCTTTGGCACCGTTTCGACTGCCCCGCGGCGAACGTTCCATGTGGTTCTGTTTCCCAATTTTCTGAACCTGAAACCCAACGCACAACTTTAAAGGTTCTGGAATCAGAAACAGGCTCGGTTCCATAGCGCGCCTTGGCCGTAAAACTGTGCGCCGCCACGCTCAGGCCCGACGCTGTCAGTGTCCACACACCCGAGGTCGCATTCGCCGTGACCTCGCCCTTGGACACATTGCCATCGAACACCTCGACCTTCTGCCCTTTCGCTGCTGCGCCGGTGAGCGTGACGCTGGTCTCAAGAGTCATACCGTCGTGCGGAATGTCCACACCCTTCGGATCTTTCACCGAGGTGATGGTCGGCGCTGTCGCCGCCGTCACGGTCAGGGTTCTGGCCGCCGACACCGGACTGGCGCCGTACAAGGCTTTCGCCGTGAATCTGTGTGCCGCGACGCTCAACCCCGATACCGTCAGCGTCCATACGCCCGATGTCGCATTCGCGGTCACTTGGCCCTTGGACACGGTGCCATCGAACACCTCGACCTTCAGGCCTTTGGCCGCCGTGCCGGTGAGCGTGACGCTGGTTGCGACCGTGATGCCGCCGTTTGCGATCTCGACGCCCTTGGGATCCTTCACCGAAGTGATCGTCGGCGCGACCGAGGTCACTACTGTCAGCAGCCGCACATTCGAATAGGTCGCCGTGCTGTGGTACAGCGACTTGGCATACAGCCGCCGCCCGCCCACGGGAACGGTGATGCTGAGTTCCCACGCACCCGTCGTTGCGTGAGCCGTCACCGTGCCCTTGGACACCGCCGTCGAGCCGTTGCCGTCGAAGATCTCCACCTTCTGCCCTTTGCTGGCCGTGCCCCGCAGCTTCAGCGTGGTGCTCACGGTGCTGGTGCCTTCCGGAACCTCCACGTTGTTGGCGTCCAGCACATTGCTCAGCGTCGGCTTGATGAGCGCCACCACCGTGAAGCTGCGCGGCGTCGATACCAGTCCGTCGCCGTACATTGCCTTGGCGGTGAAGGTGTGCACCGCCGCGCTCAGCCCGCTCACGGTCAATGTCCAGCGGCCGGTCGCGGCATCGGCGGTGGCTTGGCCTTTGGATGTGACGCCATCCAGCACATCGACTTTCTGGCCCTTGCTGGCGGTGCCGCTCAGCACTACCGAGGTTTCGACGATGAGGCTGCCGTCTGGAACCTCCACGCCGCTGGGCGAGCCCTTGACGGAGTCGAGCGTCGGCGGGTCGAGCGATATCGGTTGGCCGATCACGAACCCCAGCGGATTGGAATAGCTCACCTTGCCCGTCTCGGCCCGCCGGATGCTGTAGCTCGCCGTCAGCGTCTCCCCGCGCCGGGCCTCGAAGTGCTG
>NZ_NEHZ01000042.1:0-3124 GCF_002112565.1 Pseudomonas sp. R25(2017) | reverse complement strand
CCGTCCGGCATCTTCACTTGGGTGAGGCTGCGCAGGTGTTCGAAGACTTCGTCCGGTTCGCTGCGGGAGACGGCCAGCCAGCCCCAGTCGAGGGCGTCGGTGGCGGCGATCCAGGGCAGGAACGGGGAGTCGGGCTTGAGTTCGGTGACGTAGGGCATCACCGGTTTCCAGCTGGCGTAGGGGGTGTCGTTCCAGATCGGCACGAGCTGGGTGGCGGGTTCGCTCATGTACAGGGTCTTCAGGCCGTCGGCGTCGCTGGCGGCGCTGATGACCAGGTACAGGCGTTCGCCGCTCTGCAGGGGCTGGCGGGCCAGCCAGTCGCGGGGTGTCAGTCGGTCAGAGGGCACAGGCACCTGCCTTGCATTTTTCGCATTCTTCGCAGAACGGCGCGTTGCGCTTGAGGGTGTTGACCTGCGCCGGGGTGAGCACGGCGCCGGCCTTGTCGGCGTCGGCCTGCTTCAGCGCGCCGGGCATCAGCGGGGCGGCGCCGGTGCCGCTGCCCGGGCCGCCGCCGGAGTTGACGTTGATCGCCGGGCCGCTCAGGGTCACGCCGCCGCCGTCGATCTTGATGAAGCTGCCGCCGCCGACCAGGGTCAGTTCGCTGCCGGCCTCGAGCACGACCTTCAGGCCGCTGCTCAGGTGGATCTCCTGGCCGGCGTCGATGAACTGGCCGGTGCCGATCTTGATGTGCTGGTTGACGCCCACGGTCAGGTGGTCGTCGGCCCGGGCCTCGACCTTGCGGTCCTGGTAGACGGTGTGGTGCTCCTCGGCCTTGAACTCGCTGTAGCTGTTCTTCTCGACGGTGTCGTGGCGCTCGTTGCCGACGCGGATCTTCTGGTCGTGCTCGACGTTCTCGTCCCAGTCGCGCTGGGCGTGCAGGAAGATCTGCTCCTGGCCCTTCTTGTCCTCGATGCGCAGCTCGTTGAAGCCGCCTCCGCCCAGGGAGCTGAGGGTCTTGAAGGTGCTGCGGGTCTTGTTGGCCGGCAGGGCGTAGGGGACGGTGTTCTCCTTGTGGTACAGGCAGCCGCTGACCAAGGGCTGGTCGGGGTCGCCCTCAAGGAAGGTGACCAGCACCTCCATGCCGATGCGCGGGATGGCGATGCCGCCGTACTGGGCGCCGGCCCAGGCCGAGGAAACGCGCAGCCAGCAGGTGGTCTTGTCGTCGGCCTGGCCTTCGCGGTCCCAGTGGAACTGCACCTTGACGCGGCCGTACGGGTCGCAGTGGATCTCCTCGCCCTTGGGGCCTGTGACCACGGCGCTCTGGCTGCCGAGGATGCGCGGCTTGGGGTGGCGCAGGGGCGGACGGTTGGGCACGTCCCACGGGGTGGCCTGGAAGCGGTTGCGGTAGCCCTGGTGGAAGTCGTCCTTGAGCGCCGTGGTGTCGCTGGTCACCGACTCCTCCAGCACCTGCGGCTGCTTGCCTTCGTGGAGGATCTCGGTGAGCAGCCAGAGGTCGTTCCACTGCGCCTTGGGGTGCGCCGTCAGGGCCAGGAAGTGGCCGCTGACCAAGCGCGGCTGGTCGCTCTTGCCCTCGGCGAGGCGGAAGTCGCTGCGGTGGCGCTCAAGGGCGCGCTTGGCCAGGTGCTTGCCGCGCTCGCGGTCGATGAAGCGGCCCGGGTAGTCGTAGTCCTCGAGGTCGGGCAGGGCGTCGCCGCGGTTCTCGCTCTCGAGGGTCAGGCGCGGCTTCTCGAAGTCGTAGTCGCGGCGGGTGGTGCGGCTGGTGCGGGTTTCCAGGCGCAGGTCGAAGCGCTTGACCACCGGGTCGCTGGCGACCATGCCGGAGTCTTGCTGGTAGGCCACGGGCGCCAGTTTCGGGAACACCGTCTGGTCGTCGCCGAACACCAGCTTGTGGGCCGTGGCGCTGTGCTGGAAGTGGAAGTGGATGCCTTCCTCCTCGCACAGGCGCTGGATGAAGTGCAGGTCCGACTCGTCGTACTGCACGCAGTAGGTCCGCTCGGGGTAGACCGAACCGGTCTTGAATGCGTAGGCGTTGGCCTGGATGCCGTGCTCCTCCAGCACCTGGCCGATGATCTTCGGCACGCTGAGGTTCTGGAAGATGCGCTGGTTGACCCGGTGCGCGAGGTAGGCCAGCTGCGGGCGCAGGGTCACGGAGTAGCGGGTCAGGCGCTTGCCGGAGTCGCCTTGCGCGGCGCGGTAGATCAGGCCGTGGATGCCGCTGCCGTCGGGCGACAGCTGCAGGAAGGCCGGTTTGTGCAGCAGGGTCTCGAGGTCCAGCGACGGCTGCTCACTGACCAGTTCCACCTGGAAGGCGAACGGCTCGCTGACGGCTTCGCGGCCTTGCAGGGTGAATACCTGGAAGTCGGCGGAAAGGCCTTCGATGGTCAGGGCAAAATGTGTTTCGTTGGCCGGCGCGAACATCCCTTGTTCCTCGTGCTGCAGCGGCGTGCGCCGGTCATCGCCAAGCGGTCCTGCGCACGCGAAATTCTGGAGGTGCGTAAACAACATCGACCAGCAGGGCTGGTCGATGCGTGTAGCGGTCAGCCGTGGTTAGACGACTGGAGCACGCCAGTCATCGGAACCCGAAGTACCGGATACTTCGTGGGTCCAGGTGATCTTGCGGTAGGTGAACTGCACTTCTTCCAGGTGGGTGAAGTGCGAGTTGCCTGGATCCTGGCAGTTGTGCATCTTGTTGTTGATGGCGACGATGATCGCGTCTTCCAGTTTGGTGGTGTAGTAGTGCTCTTGGGTGCCTTGGGCCGAAGTGCGGTACCACTGGATGACGATTTCGCTCATGCGCTCGCCGGAGGTCAGGGCCGCCTGCAGCAGAGGCGAAGCCTTGTCGTAGACCTTGGTGATGATCACTGGCTTGTGGACGCGCTGGCCGGTTGGCTGGCCGGACTGCGGGTCACGCGGGATGATCACGTCGTGGCTGAACGCCTGAACCATGACCTGGTCTTCGTGACCTTCCTGGTAGGTGTTGCCCACGGAGTCGGCGGTGAAGGCGCCGGCAGTGATCAGGCCTTGTTTTTCGCCGGTGACCGACATGTACGCTGGTGTTGCCATGGGAGGTGCTCCTTGCGGATTGAGTTAGGGTGCCCGGGAGGCGGAATCGCCCGGTGGGTGCCTGACTGTTATCAAGGAGCGTGCCAGAAATGAAAAACCC
>NZ_NEHZ01000041.1:0-3197 GCF_002112565.1 Pseudomonas sp. R25(2017) | reverse complement strand
CGACGCCCTCGACTGGGGCTGGCTGGCCGTCTCCCGCAGCGAACCGGACGAAGTCTTCGAACACCTGCGCAGCCTCACCCAAGTGAAGATGCCGGACGGGACCGAGGTGTTCTTCCGCTTCTGGGACGGCCGGCACATCCACCCGATCCTCAAGGGGCTGGGTGAAGCGGCCGGGGAACTGCTGCCGGTGTTCGAACGCTACCTGATCAACGGCCAGAGCCTGGAGGTCGGGCCGCGGGTGGTGAGGAAAGCGAAGGACTGGCCGTGGTGGGAGGTGCCGAAGGGGTTGTTGGATGGGCTGGCCAAGGACAATCCGACCACGCTGATCAGCAACCTCATGCAATGGCTGGAAGAGGAACGCCCGGACCTCTACACCGCCTGGCCCGAGAACAACCTGAAGCACAAGATCGCCCGTTTCGTACGTCGCCCGGATGCTCCGGACAACCTTAAAGAAGCACTGTTAAACCACCTGATTCTGGAGCAAGGCTGATGATCGCAAAGGAACGCATTGAGTTCATTGATGAGCAACTTAAGGTTTTTCCCGATAGTTTAAAGCAATACCGCAGTCTTACTGAGTCTTCATTTGCCGAGTGGCTTGGCAAAGGGAGAGAGTTTTTCGATAGACCTGCACTTTTCGGGATGAACAGATCCATAAAACTTGGAAATTCTAACAAAACCGTCAGTGTGACCGACAATGCGTTCGAGTCTACAGTTGCGCAGTGCCCGAAAGACGGCAGATTGCTGATTGAGAGTAAGTTTGTCTCGGTTCACGACATTCCCGTAGGAAACATCACTGTTGAAGTAACCCCTAAGGAAGGTGGCAATCCTGTACCTGTCACACTAGATGATCAAGGCAAAGGGATTTTCAAAGGCACTCCTGGAAAAAAATACTATGTCCGGGTGCAGAGTAGTGTCACCAAGAGTCAGCTTAGCGACCTATTCAACTCATATGACAATTTCACAAAAGAACTGAATGACTGGCTTGACAAGGAGTGGAAAACCTACAGACCACTCTGGCCAAAAGAAACATTAGTATCAGCATACTTCGCGCAACTAAAAGGAACATTAGAGGGAGGCTGGAATGCAATCAAATCGGCATTCGATGGCGTTAAGCGATTTTTCGAAATACTAAAAGACCCCGGAAAATTTGCCGGCGAAATTGGCCAAAGCGCTGCCGACTTACTCAAGCTCGCAAAAGAAACGCCCAAAGCGATGGAAAAATTGATGCTGCTGGCGAGTGACCAAGCAGTTCTTTTCCTGCTTATTAAAACCACCGCTTTATGGCTGCTTCAACTACCGCCCAGTATCATCTCTGGAAAATTCTCTGAGCAACTGTCCAGCATAGCAGTAACGATTCTTATCGATATCGTTTTCGCTATCGTACTGACATTCGCTGCCGAGGGTACTGGCATTGCATATTTGGGCGCCCGCCTAATCAACTATGGCGCAAGAGTCGTCGAGACTGTCACGGGCTTCATAAAATCCATCATCCGCATATTGAAAACCTTTGCGGACATGATTGATCAATATAAACGTGTTGCTACCCGCACAATCGCAGGCACCTTTGAAAAAGGCAAGGTAAGAGTAAACTGGGATAGGCAAGATCACGCTAAAGTCAGTCGACCCGAGCATGTCGATGACAAATCGAAACAGTCGACCAGCCATGACGATAAGAATGTCGCATGCACCAGAGAAACCTGCGTAAACGGTTGCCCTGTTTCAATGGTCACCGGTGAGGAACTGTTAACGCTCACTGATGGACAACTGAATGGACTGTTCCCTTTTGAATGGACTCGTCTTTATCGAACCAGTGCGGTGGAAATCGACTGCGGCCTAGGCCATGGCTGGAGCCATGCGCTGGCTCAGCGTGTCGAGGTTATTTCGGAAGACGTAATATGGACTGACCATGAAAACCGCATAACGACTTTCCCCCTACCTAACGCCCAGCGGCCGGCAATCACCAATAGCCTGGCCAAAGCGGCGATATTTATAGGCGATGATCCATCTGAGCTTGTACTCACACAAGCAGGGGATCGCCCGCTGTTTTATCACTTCCGATATGACAGTAAAGGCGCCACGCTGATTGCTATCAGTGACCGATATCGTAACCGTCTGCACATCAACCGCGATATTCATGGCCGTATCAAGCGCATCGACAATGGTGCAGGTCGTGCCTTGCTGCTGCGTTATGACCGAAAACACATTATTGCCGTTGACTATCAACAATTCCGTCCGGCAGATAACCTAGAAGAGAGTTGGAGCACTATCCAAACTCTCGTCACTTATCGTTACGATGAGAAAAGTCGTCTCATAGAAGCTAAAAATGCTGCGGGCGAGAGTGAGCGTTATTCTTATGACGATCAGCATGTGATTCTCGAGCGTCAGTTAGCCGGCGGCGCGAGTTTCTTTTGGGAGTGGGAAAACGAAGGCAAATCGTCGCGTTGCACGCACCACTGGGCAAACTTCACTCAAATGGATGCTCGCTACGCGTGGGATGAAAAAGGAAGCGTCACTGTTACCAACGCTGATGGCAGTGAAGAAGTCTACACTCACGATGACCAAGCCAGGTTGATTAGCCAAATCGATCCAGACGGCGCTGAGCGCCTGAAGGCATACGACGAAAAAGGTCGACTAGTCGCTGAAAAAGATCCGCTGGGCGCAGTTACTGAATACCAATACAACGAGGCCGGCCGTCTGGAGGCGCTTATCCCACCTGAGGATACGCCTACAGTGTATGACTACACTAACGGCTTTGTTTCAGAGGTTCGCCGCGGCGACTCAATCTGGCGGTACCAACGAAATGATCAAGGTGACATTACTCAACAAGTAGACCCGGATGGTCATATCACCGAGTACATCTATGATGCTCAGGGGCGTCTGCTGGAAATTCGACACCCGGACGGTGGCCGCCATAAGTTGGGCTGGAACGATCTCGGTGAGCTGCTTGAGGAACATCTGCCGGATGGGGGCAAACGCAAATATCGTTACGATTCTCTGAGCCGGCAAATTACTCGACAGGATGAAACTGGGGCAATTACTCAGTTCGTTTGGGATGCCGCCAACCGCCTTGCCCAAATCACTTTGCCTGGTGGTGCTATCCGCGCGTTCAGCTATAACCCTTACGGCCGCGTCACCGCCGAACGCGACGAACTCGGCCGCATCACCCGCTACGAGTACGCCGACAACCTGCACCTGGT
>NZ_NEHZ01000040.1:0-3326 GCF_002112565.1 Pseudomonas sp. R25(2017) | reverse complement strand
CGACGCCCTCGACTGGGGCTGGCTGGCCGTCTCCCGCAGCGAACCGGACGAAGTCTTCGAACACCTGCGCAGCCTCACCCAAGTGAAGATGCCGGACGGAACCGAGGTGTTCTTCCGCTTCTGGGACGGCCGGCACATCCACCCGATCCTCAAGGGGCTGGGCGAAGCGGCCGGGGAACTGCTGCCGGTGTTCGAACGCTACCTGATCAACGGCCAGAGCCTGGAGGTCGGGCCGCGGGTGGTGAGGAAGGCGAAGGACTGGCCGTGGTGGGAGGTGCCGAAGGGGTTGTTGGATGGGCTGATGGCCGAGAACCCGTCGACCGTGATCGGCAACATGATGCAGTGGCTGCTGGATGAGCACGCCGACCTGTACTTCTCGTTCCCCGAGTCGAACCTGCAAAAGAAAGTGGCGCGCTTCGTAAAGCGAACGCCGCTCACGGAAGAAAATTTTACTGGGCTGCTGAAGGCCCATTTGGAAAGTGAGGTGGCGGTATGAGCGTGTTGATGGGTGGAATTGTTGGCGGCCTCAATGCCAAACAACCTGATGCTCAAGCCATCATTAATGACTTCAAGAAGTGCCTGAAGGATTACCGCGAGCATGCCGAAGCCTGGTACGGCGGCATTCTGGATGCTGAGCAGCAATTCAAGGTCGGAGACGAAGTCAGCACGGCGGACAAGGACAGCAAAAAGGAAAACACCCTTTATGCCAACTGCCCCGCGAACGGCAAGCTCGTGCTTGTGCACAGCTTCGAATCCGCGCGTTTTGTACCGATCGGCAATACGCCAGTACGCTTGACCCCTGTGGTCGATGGTCGCTTCATCGGCAAGAATGAAGTCGGGCCGGCGATCAACAAGACCATCGACGCAACCGGAATCCTCGAAGTCTCCGGACTCACGCCCAACCAGCAATACAAAATCACCTTTTTCCCCAATCCCACGCCTGCCCAGATCGACAGCCTGTTCAACTCCTATCAGGGCGTGATCGGCGAACTCGGAGGCTGGCTGCAGACGGAGTGGAGCACCAGTTTCCTGCCGCTCTGGCAGGCGCACACCGATGCCTCGATGGGTGGACGCGTCCTGCAAGAGCTGGAGGCAGCGTGGGAGGGTTTCCTGAAAGCGATCATGGGCTTGTGGGGCGATATCACGAGCCTTTACGACCTGGTCGCGCACCCTCGCGAGAACTACGAAAAACTGAAAAATTTCTTCACCGAAGAACAGATCAAGAAAATTTATGATGCCTCTGCAGAGGCTATTCAAACTGCCCTGCTGATCGCCAGCGATGAACCACTGATGTGGATTTACGTCGCAGCCATCGTGGCCTGGGTGAGAATGCTGCCGCCACAGACCTGCACTGAAGTTCTGGCCCAGATGAGCACAGAGTTCCTGCTGAACATTCTGGTCGGTATCGTCCTGACCGGCGGTCTCGGTCTGGCAGTGCGTGTTGGCACAAAAGTCATCAAGGGCGTACAGAGCAGCGGCAAAGTCGTGAAGTTGATTGAAGACTTCACAGGCATGCTGATGAAGGTGAGCAAGTCCAAAGCGGCACCGCATGCCGAGACATCGAAGCCCTTGCTGCTCAATGGCGATTCAAAGTTCAACCCGGCGCGTAAAGCCGACGTCAAGATTGCGGATCCCAAACCTGCTGAAACCGCGACACCGCCGAAGGAGTGGCATCCTGTCGAAGGGAAAGTGAAGTCCGATGCGCAGGTTCAGACCCGCAAGAAAAATGAACCGACCTCGCAGATCGAACAAGTAGAACACGTCGACAATGCTCCCCAGCAGTCGAAAAACCCGGCTGATCAACCGTCCAAATGCGTCAATGAAACCTGCGCCAAAGACGACCCTATTTCAATGGTGACCGGTGAGGAACTGCTCACGCTCACCGACGGCGAACTGGGTGGTCTGCTGCCTCTGGAATGGACGCGCCTGTACCGCAGCAGTGCCGTCGAGATTGACAGCCGACTCGGACATGGCTGGAGCCACTCGCTGTCTCATCGTTTGCAAATCGATGACGAAGGCGTCCTTTGGACAGATAACGAAAACCGTCAGACGCGGTTTCCGATGCCGACTGAACAACGGCCGGCCATCACCAACAGTTTGGCTCAAGCGGCAATTTACCTTGGCGATGCACCCGGCGAACTGATCCTGACACAGGCTGGCCCCAAAGCACGCTTCTACCATTTCCGTGCCGGGCGATTGTCAGCGGTCAGTGACGCCTATGAAAACCGCCTGCACCTCAGCTATGACTTTGTTGATCGCATCCAACGCATCGATAACGGTGCTGGACGATCTTTGCTGCTTCGCTATGACGATCGCCACATTGTGGCCGTGGATCACCAACAGCAGCGCGCCGAATACAACGAGCGTGGTGAACGCCAGGATCCTTGGCTAACCATTCAGACGCTGGTCACCTACCGCTACAACGCTCGCAATCAACTCGTATCTGCGATCAACGCCTTGGGCGAAGCCGAGCATTACCGCTACAACGACCAACACGTCATTGTGGAGCGGCAGTTAGCCGGTGGCGCCAGTTTCTTCTGGGAATGGGAACGTGAAGGTAAGCATTCACGATGCGTCCGTCATTGGGCCAACTATTCACAATTGGAAGCACGCTACGAATGGGACGATAAGGGCTCAGTCACTGCCTACAACTCTGACGGCAGCGAACAGGTCTATGTGCATGATGAGAATGCACGGCTGCTCAGTGAGACGGCTCCCGACGGCGGCGAGACGCAAAATGCCTACGACGATCAGGGACGTCTGATCGCCGTTAAAGATCCGATGGGCGCGATCACTGAATACCAGTACAACGACTCGGGGCGTTTGAAGGCGGTCATCCCGCCGGAAGGTGTTCCTACCCGTTACAACTATTTCAACGGCCAACTCGTTGACGTCCGGCGTGGCAAGGCCCGCTGGAAATACGAACGCAACCGTCAGGGTGATATCACCCAGCAAACCGATCCCGACGGCAATGAAACCCACTACAGCTACAACCTCAAGGGCCAACTGACTGAAATTCGCCACCCGGACGGCAGTCGTCATCAACTGGGCTGGAACAACCTCGGCCAACTGCTGGAAGAGCGCCTGCCCGACGGCGGGCAATGCAAGTACCGCTACGACGCGCTAGGCCGGCAGATCACCCGCCAAGATGAATTTGGCGCTATCACTCAGTATCAGTGGGATGCGGCTGATCGCCTGACCCAAGTCACCTTGCCTGGCGGCGCTACCCGCGCGTTCAGCTATAACCCTTACGGCCGCGTCACCGCCGAACGCGACGAACTCGGCCGCATCACCCGCTACGAGTACGCCGACAACCTGCACCTGGT
>NZ_NEHZ01000004.1:0-342471 GCF_002112565.1 Pseudomonas sp. R25(2017) | reverse complement strand
CTTCAACCACTTGCGCTTTCGATCTCTCGTCAGCGGGAGGCGAATTCTACAGCGTTGCACGCTGCTGTCAACACCTCTTTTCTCCGCTTTCGACCGGGATGATCGAAACGCCGAAAGGGCCAAACATCACCACCCTCTTCGACTCCCTCCGGGCTTCGCTGAACTGAAGCGACCCGCTGCCGAAAACTTCGTAACTCGTTGAATCTCAAGGAGTTTTCCGTTTCGACTGCGCCGGAAGTGGGGCGAATTATAGAGAACTGAAATCTGCCGTCAACCGCTATTTTCGGTTTTCTTCCAATAACTTGCAGATTGATCAAAAAGCATCCCAAAACACCCTATATAGAGGCCGGACACCCCGGCCTCTATATAGAAGAAGCATCACAGCACTCCATTCTCCTTCAACCCGGCGACCGCATCGGCTTCCAGGCCCAGCACCCGCTGCAATACCTCGAGCGTATGTTCGCCCAATAGCGGCGGCGCCTGACGATACTCCACCGGTGTCTGCGACAACCGGATCGGGCTCGCCACCTGCGGCACCCTCCCAGCCAATGCATGGGGCAGATCAATCGCCAACCCACGGGACTTCACCTGCGGATCCTCGAACACCTGCGACAGATCATTGATCGGTCCGCACGGCACGCCGGCCTGCTCCAACTGAGCCACCCATTCGGCCGTCGTCTTGAACACTGTCGCCTGACGGATCAGCGGAATCAGCACCGCCCGGTTCGCCACCCGCTGCTTATTGGTGGCAAAGCGAGGGTCATCCGCCCACTGGGGTTGCCCGGCCACTTCGGCGAACTTGCGGAACTGCCCGTCATTACCCACCGTCAGGATGAAATCACCATCGGCCGTAGGAAAATCCTGATACGGCACGATATTGGGGTGCGCATTCCCCAGGCGCTTGGGCGCATTGCCCGTGGTCAGGTAGTTCATCGCCTGGTTCGCCAGGCACGCCACCTGCACGTCGAGCAATGCCATGTCGATGTGCTGTCCCCCACCTTCCTGATCACGGTGAGCCAGCGCCGCCAGGATCGCGACCGTCGAGTAGAGCCCGGTCAGGATATCCGTCAGCGCAACGCCGACCTTCACAGGCCCGGCACCCTCATCACCCTCCGGCCGGCCGGTCAGGCTCATCAAGCCGCCCAAGCCCTGGATCATGAAGTCATAACCGGCCCGCTTGGCGTACGGGCCGGTCTGGCCGAACCCGGTGATCGAGCAATAGATCAGGTTAGGGTTGATGGCTTTCAGCGATGCGTAATCCAGGCCATAGGCCGCCAGCCCACCCACCTTGAAGTTCTCGATGACGATGTCGGACTTGGCGGCCAGCTCCCGAACCAGTCGCTGCCCTTCCGGGCGGGTGAAATCGATGGTCACCGACTGCTTGTTGCGATTGGCCGACAGGTAATAGGCCGCCTCGGAGGTGTTCTCGCCGTAGGCGTCCTTAAGGAAGGGCGGCCCCCAGGCGCGGGTATCGTCACCGTTGCCCGGACGCTCGACCTTGATCACCTCGGCGCCAAGGTCGGCCAGTATCTGCCCGGCCCACGGGCCCGCCAACACTCGCGACAAATCCAGAACCCGCAGATGAGACAGCGCACCCATGCTCGCTCTCCTATTAATAGAACGCCTGCAGACCGGTCTGCGCACGCCCCAGGATCAGCGCGTGCACGTCGTGGGTGCCTTCATAGGTGTTGACCACTTCCAGGTTGACCAGGTGGCGAGCCACACCGAACTCATCGGAAATCCCGTTGCCGCCAAGCATGTCACGGGCCATGCGCGCGATCTCCAGGGACTTGCCGCAGGAGTTGCGCTTCATGATCGAGGTGATTTCGACGGCTGCCGTGCCTTCGTCCTTCATGCGGCCCAGACGCAGGCAGCCTTGCAGGGCCAGGGTGATTTCGGTCTGCATGTCCGCCAGCTTCTTTTGGATCAGTTGCGTGGCGGCCAACGGGCGGCCGAACTGCTGACGGTCCAAGGTGTACTGACGAGCCGTGTGCCAGCAGAACTCGGCGGCGCCCAGTGCGCCCCAGGAAATGCCGTAACGTGCTGAGTTGAGGCAGGTGAACGGGCCTTTCAGGCCACGCACGTCAGGGAAGATGTTCTCTTCCGGCACGAACACGTTGTCCATGACGATCTCACCGGTGATCGAAGCGCGCAGGCCGACCTTGCCGTGAATGGCAGGTGCGCTCAGGCCTTTCCAGCCCTTCTCCAGCACGAAGCCGCGGATGTCGCCGGCATCGTCCTTGGCCCAGACCACAAACACATCGGCGATCGGGCTGTTGGTGATCCACATCTTGGCGCCGGTCAGGCTGTAGCCGCCGTCGACCTTGCGCGCACGGGTGATCATCGCGCCCGGGTCGGAACCGTGGTTCGGCTCGGTCAGGCCGAAGCAGCCGATCCATTCGCCGGAAGCCAGCTTCGGCAGGTACTTCTGCTTCTGCGCTTCGGTGCCGAACTCGTTGATCGGCACCATCACCAGAGAAGACTGCACGCTCATCATCGAGCGGTAGCCGGAGTCGACACGCTCGACTTCACGGGCAATCAGGCCATAGCTCACATAGTTCAGGCCGCTGCCGCCGTACTGCTCGGGAATGGTCGCGCCCAGCAGGCCGACCTCGCCCATTTCGCGGAAAATCGCAGGATCGGTCTGCTCATGGCGGAAAGCCTCCAGCACACGCGGTGCGAGGCTCTGTTGGGCGAACTGCTCGGCGCTGTCGCGGATCATGCGCTCTTCTTCGGTGAGCTGTTGATCCAGCAGCAGGGGATCGATCCAGTTGAAGCTAGCTTTACCGCCCATGAGTGAGTCCTCGCAAATCAGGTGAGTTGACGTGGCATTGATCCTAGGCTCGGTTCGCCGTCGCGGCAAACGAGGATTTCGCATTCTGTTGTGCTAATTTCTCACTCCGAAACATCGCCAGATGCCTTTCGTGCGATGTATTAGTGAGGTTGACGTACATGCGCAGAAAGATCCCCAGCACCACGGCCCTCATCAGCTTTGAAGCCGCCGCCCGGCACGAGAGTTTCACGAAGGCCGCCGAAGAACTTTCCCTCACCCAGGGCGCCATTTGCCGACAGATCGCCAGCCTGGAGGAGTTCCTCAGCGTCGAACTGTTCCGACGTTCGCGGCGCGGCGTGAAACTCACCGAAGCAGGGCTTTCCTACAGCCGCCGGGTCGCCACGCAGTTGGACGCCGTCGAGCGCGACACGCTGTCGGTGATGGGCCAGCAGGGCGCAAACGTGATCGAACTGGCGGTGGTACCCACCTTCGGCACCCAATGGTTGCTGCCCCGGCTCAAGGACTTCCAGCTCAAGCATCCGGAAGTGACCGTCAACTTGACCAACCGCACCCGGCCGTTCCTGTTCGCCGACACCGACTTCGACGCCGCGATCTACTTCGGTGACGCCGACTGGTCCGGTACGGAATCCCACAGGCTGATGGGCGAGAATCCGATGCCGGTGTGCAGCCCGGCCCTGCTCGGCCACAAGACGCACCTGACGCCGGACGAGATCGCCGATCTGCCCCTGCTGCAGCAGACCACTCGCCCGTATGCCTGGCGCCAGTGGTTCAACTCACAGCACCTGAATGTGCCCCGCGACATGACAGGCCCGCGCTACGAGCTATTCTCCATGCTTGCCCAGGCGGCCATGCACGACATGGGCATTGCGCTGATTCCGCCGTTCCTGATCCAGCGTGAACTGGCCGAAAAACGCTTGGTGATCGCCAACCCGAACGCGCTCTCCAGCATCAAGGCGTATTACCTGATGATTCCCGAGCGAAAAGTGGAATCGGCGTCGCTGAAGGCATTTCGCGACTGGCTGGTGAACCAGGCACACGGCTACAACCTAGAGGAATAAAGGCCTACAGCTTTTGCTGACCTCGTAGTCAACAAAACTGAAGCACTACAGATATAAGTATTTGTCGCAAATCCGCAGACTGTATCCGAAAGTCGTACAGACGTCCCACAAGCGCCTGACGACGTGGCTTTGCGCCACCCAATGCGACTCATCACGGCCCATTCACGCCACCGATGAGATTTTTTTTCAAATTCAGCCAGAATCCTTGAAAGGCACGGCCTGCAAGGGATTCAGCTGGCCATCTGCGACATTCGGTCACGGGATGACTTGTAGTTAATTTTCCGTCACCCGTCATAATCCCTTGAAGGGCATAAACTTCGCCTGCAAAATGCCGCGCCCCGCCTTGATTCGGCGGGGTCGTGCTGATCGGCCGCCCCAGCCGCACCATCCGAAGTGCATGGGTTTACTCAATAAGATCACGCAGGAGATTTGACGTGCACATTGGTGTTCCTCTCGAAACCCAGACCGGTGAAACACGGGTTGCTGCAACCCCGGAAACCATCAAGAAGCTGATCGGCCAAGGTCATAAGGTCACTGTGCAAAGCGGCGCCGGCATCAAGGCCAGTGTTGTGGACAGTGCCTATGAGGCGGCAGGCGCAACCATCGGCAGCGCCAACGATGCGTTCGGCGCCGAGCTGATCCTCAAGGTGGTCGCCCCCAGCGACGCCGAACTGACGCTGATCAAGCGCGGAACGGTGCTGGTGGGCATGCTCAACCCCTTCAGCAACGAAACCATCGCCAAAATGGCCGAGTGCGGGATCACCGCCTTCGCCTTGGAAGCGGCGCCGCGCACCTCCCGGGCCCAAAGCCTGGACGTGCTGTCGTCCCAGGCGAACATCGCCGGTTACAAGGCCGTGCTGCTGGCCGCCCACTACTACCCGCGCTTCATGCCGATGCTGATGACGGCAGCCGGCACCGTGAAAGCGGCGCGCGTGCTGATCCTCGGCGCAGGCGTGGCCGGGCTGCAGGCGATCGCCACGGCGAAACGTCTGGGTGCGGTGATCGAAGCGTCTGACGTGCGTCCTGCCGTCAAGGAGCAGATCGAATCCCTCGGCGCCAAGTTCGTCGACGTGCCCTACGAGACCGACGAGGAGCGCGAATGCGCGGTCGGCGTCGGCGGTTACGCCCGTCCGATGCCGGCGAGCTGGATGCAGCGCCAGGCCCAGGCCGTGCACGAGCGCGCCAAACAGGCCGACATCGTCATCACCACCGCCCTGATTCCGGGCCGCAAGGCGCCGACGCTGCTGAGCGCGGAAACCGTGGCGCAGATGAAGCCAGGTTCCGTGGTCATCGATCTGGCCGCAGCCCAGGGCGGTAACTGCCCGCTGACCGTGGCCGACCAGGTCGTGGTGAACAGCGGCGTGACCATCGTCGGCCCGACCAACCTGGCCGGCGAGGTCGCGGCGGACGCCTCGGCGCTGTATGCCCGCAACCTGCTGGACTTCCTGAAGCTGGTCTTCACCAAGGAAGGCCAGTTCGAAGTGAACCTCGAAGACGACATCGTCGCCGCGTGCCTGATGTGCCGCGACGGCCAAGTCATCCGCAAAAACGCCTAAGCAGGGATTCAGACGATGGAAGAGCTTATTTCCCCCGGTATCTACAACCTGATCATCTTCGTGCTGGCGATCTATGTCGGTTACCACGTGGTCTGGAACGTTACGCCTGCGCTGCACACGCCGCTGATGGCGGTGACCAACGCCATTTCGGCGATCGTGATCGTCGGCGCCATGCTCGCCGCCGCCCTCACCATCACCCCGCTGGGCAAGGCCATGGGCACCCTCGCCGTGGCGCTGGCGGCGGTCAACGTGTTCGGTGGCTTCCTGGTCACCCGCCGCATGCTTGAGATGTTCAAGAAGAAAGCCCCGAAAGCCGCACAAGAAGAGGCGCCGAAGTAATGAGCATGAACCTCGTCACGACGCTCTACCTGATCGCGTCGATCTGCTTCATCCAGGCCCTCAAGGGCCTGTCGCACCCGACCACGTCGCGCCGCGGCAACCTGTTCGGCATGCTCGGCATGGCGCTGGCGATCCTCACGACCGTAGGCCTCATCTATAAGCTGGGCGCTGAGCTTGCCACCGCCGGCATCGGTTACGTGATCGTCGGCCTGCTGATCGGCGGCACCGCCGGTTCGATCATGGCCAAGCGCGTGGAAATGACCAAGATGCCTGAGCTGGTCGCGTTCATGCACAGCATGATCGGCCTGGCGGCGGTGTTCATCGCCATCGCGGCGGTGGTCGAGCCGCAGTCGCTGGGCATCGTCAAGCAACTGGGCGACCCGATCCCGGCGGGCAACCGTCTGGAACTGTTCCTCGGTGCCGCCATCGGCGCGATCACCTTCTCCGGTTCGGTGATCGCCTTCGGCAAGCTGTCGGGCAAGTACAAGTTCCGTCTGTTTCAGGGTGCACCGGTACAGTTTGGCGGTCAGCACAAGCTGAACCTGCTGCTGGGCCTGGCCACGCTGGCGCTCGGCGTGACCTTCATGGTCACCGGCAACCTGGCCGCGTTCGCGCTGATGCTGGCTCTGGCGTTCGTGATGGGCGTGCTGATCATCATCCCGATCGGCGGCGCCGACATGCCGGTGGTGGTGTCGATGCTCAACAGCTATTCGGGCTGGGCGGCGGCGGGCATCGGCTTCTCGCTGAACAACTCGATGCTGATCATCGCCGGTTCGCTGGTGGGTTCAAGCGGTGCGATCCTGTCGTACATCATGTGCAAGGCGATGAACCGCTCCTTCTTTAATGTATTGCTGGGCGGTTTCGGCAATACCGCCGACGCGGGCCCGGCCGGCTCGAAAGAGGCCCGCCCGGTGAAGTCCGGTTCGGCCGACGACGCCACCTTCCTGCTGACCAACGCCGACACCGTGATCATCGTGCCGGGCTACGGCCTGGCGGTGGCCCGTGCCCAGCATGCGCTGAAGGAACTGACCGAGAAGCTGACCCACCACGGCGTGACCGTGAAGTACGCGATCCACCCGGTGGCCGGCCGGATGCCGGGGCACATGAACGTGCTGCTGGCGGAAGCCGAAGTGCCGTACGACCAGGTGTTCGAGATGGAAGACATCAACTCCGAGTTCGGGCAGGCCGACGTGGTGCTGGTGCTCGGCGCCAACGACGTGGTCAACCCGGCCGCCAAGAACGATCCGAAATCGCCGATCGCCGGCATGCCGATCCTTGAGGCGTTCAAGGCCAAGACCATCATCGTCAACAAGCGTTCGATGGCCAGCGGCTATGCCGGCCTGGACAACGAACTGTTCTACCTGGACAAGACCATGATGGTGTTCGGCGACGCGAAAAAGGTCATCGAAGACATGGTCAAAGCGGTCGAGTAACCCTCTCCCGCACCACCAAAACGCCCCGCTCCGTCGGGGCGTTTTCGTTGGCGCAGATCGTTGGACAATTTGCCGCGTTGTTACCGATCCGGTAACGGTGTTTTACTCGGAACCCGCTGAATAGACGCCTCTTTTGCGACCTTGGTAGCGGGACAGGCGTTCGCGAAATTCAATAGACTGCGCATCCTGCTACTCGCTGCCCGAGATAAAAATCCATGTACCGTGACCGTATTCGCCTGCCTTCGTTGTTGGATAAAGTGATGAGCGCCGCCGAGGCCGCCGCTTTGATTGAGGACGGCATGACCGTCGGCATGAGCGGCTTCACCCGCGCCGGCGAAGCCAAGGCCGTCCCCCATGCACTGGCCGAGCGGGCCAAGGTCACGCCGCTGAAGATCAGCCTGATGACCGGCGCGAGCCTGGGCAACGACCTCGACAAGCAACTGACCGAGGCCGGCGTGCTGTCGCGGCGCATGCCGTTCCAGGTCGACAGCACCCTGCGCAAGGCGATCAACGCCGGCGAGGTGATGTTCATCGACCAGCACCTGTCGGAAACCGTCGAGCAACTGCGCAACCAGCAGCTCAAGCTGCCGGACATCGCCGTGATCGAAGCCGTGGCCATCACCGAGCAGGGCCACATCGTGCCGACCACCTCTGTGGGCAACTCGGCGAGCTTTGCGATCTTCGCCAAGCAAGTGATCGTCGAGATCAACATGGCGCACAACGCCAACCTCGAAGGCCTGCATGACATCTATATCCCGACCTACCGTCCGACCCGCACGCCGATCCCCCTGGTGAAGGTCGATGACCGCATCGGCAGCACCGCCATCCCGATCCCTGCGGAGAAGATCGTCGGCATCGTCATCACCCAGCAGCCCGACTCGCCGTCCACCGTGCTGCCGCCGGATGCCGACACCAAGGCCATCGCCGACCACCTGATCGCGTTCTTCAAGCAGGAAGTCGACGCCGGGCGCATGACCGACAAGCTCGGTCCGCTGCAGGCCGGCATCGGCAGCATCGCCAACGCGGTGATGTGCGGACTGATCGACTCGCCGTTCCACGACCTGACCATGTACTCCGAAGTGCTGCAGGACTCGACCTTCGACCTGATCGACGCCGGCAAGCTGAGCTTCGCCTCGGGCAGTTCGATCACGCTGTCCGAACGCCGCAACAGCGATGTGTTCGGCAACCTGGAACGGTACAAGGACAAGCTGGTGCTGCGGCCCCAGGAGATCTCCAACCACCCCGAAGTGGTGCGGCGCCTGGGCATCATCGGCATCAACACGGCGCTGGAGTTCGACATCTACGGCAATGTCAACTCCACCCACGTCTGCGGCACCCGGATGATGAACGGCATCGGCGGCTCCGGCGACTTTGCGCGCAACGCCCACCTGGCGGTGTTCGTGACCAAGTCGATCGCCAAGGGCGGCGCGATCTCCAGCGTGGTGCCGATGGTCAGCCACGTCGACCACACCGAGCATGACGTCGACATCCTGGTCACCGAGATCGGCCTGGCCGACCTGCGCGGCCTGGCCCCGCGCGAGCGCGCCCGGGCGATCATCGACAACTGCGTGCACCCAGACTACCGCCAGGCCCTGAACGATTACTTCACCGCCGCCTGCGCCATCGGCGGCCACACGCCGCACATCCTGCGGGATGCCCTGAGCTGGCACATGAACCTGGAAGAAACCGGGCGCATGCTGGCTGTGTAATTCACACAGATCCCCCGCTGACGCAAACACAGTTTTCGTCAGCGGGGGATTGCAAACACTTAACCTGACAAAAACTGTACTTCTGTACCGGTACTTTTCAGCTGTTTTCCCCGCACCTTTCTCTCCAAATGAGCAATAACGCACCAATCAGGTGCGGACAGGTACAGTTTGCTCAATTTTGACCCGTACACCCCCTATAAACAGTTAACTGGTCACTCACAATACAAGTGAACTGTATCTACAGAGACTGGGCAAACGAGAGGATCATGGGCACCAGTTAAACCACTACCTGATCCCGCCACAAGCGGAAGGATGACCACCATGGAACGTACACTCAGTTCCGAACTGTTCTTCGAAGACAAAGCTGTAAAATCCCAGGCTTCCATGCCTCTGCGTGTTCTCGCCAACCTGATGCTGTGGCAGCGCCGCATCTCCAGCCGCCACCAACTGGCCCGTCTGGATTCGCGTCTGCTGGCTGACGCCGGTATCAGCGAAGCACAACGCTACGAAGAGCTCAGCAAGCCGTTCTGGCGCTAAGCAGCGTCGCTGGCCCTGGTCGCAAGACCCACCGCCAGCACCCGAATTGAAACGACAAGGCCCGTCGCGGGAAACCGCGACGGGCCTTGTCGTTTGGGCGTGCCAGAATCTGCGGAACAGGTGCACCGCACAATGACAGGTACAGTTTTAAAATTACTCAAACTGAACCAGTACAATTTAGCCTCGGTGTGTCTGCTCCGTTCTCGGCGCCAGGCTCAACATGACCTTCTCTCCCGCCGCCCAAGGAACAGGTCATGAATGAGTTACAGGACGTATCCAAAGAACAGAACCGGCCCTGCGCGCAACGTCCGTTCACGCGGCTGCTCAAAGGCCTGCTGCAAGGTCTGGAACGTGCCAAAACCCGGCGCCTGCTGGCCGGGCTCGATGGCCGGGATCTCGCCGACTTGGGCCTCAGCCACGCCGACCGGCTGAATGAAATGGATAAGCCGTTCTGGCGCTAGCACTCTGCCCACTGGGCGAATCCGGTGCGCAAGCCTAATATCCACGCAGAACGTGGCGAATGCTGTGCGATCGGCGTCTGACTCCCAGACACCGTGCCACCTCTCAATACGGTTTTATCCACAGGAGTTCTCCCATGTCCGCTCTTCGCCTGCTCAGCGCTGCCGCCCTGCTGGCCGTCGCCGCCAATGCCAGCGCCACCAGCTTCATCGTCACCACCGATGCCGTGGTCGGCGCGCTCAAGTCCTCCTCCGACGCCACCTCCGACGTCACTTCGTCCTTCCGCGACGACAAGATCGTCCTGGCCGCCCGTGACGACGCCGCCAGCTTCGTGGCCAGCGAAGGCGACATCCGCGGCGTGAAGCTGGAAAGCGCCCTGGATCACATCCGCCATCAGGCACCGCAACTGAACGCCACCGACGCGCAGCTGGCCCAGGCCATCCTGACCCTCTGAAACCGTTGCGTCACGGGACACGCCAGCCGTGTCCCGATGTTTCGGCGCTGGCTCTGGCCCGGGCGTTGCGTTAGCCTTCAGGCTCTTCAACCGCAGCCGAGCCCCATGCGTTTTCTTGCCAATCTGCTTATCCCTTCCGTTCTGACGGCAGCCTGCTGGGCCACGCCGGCCAACGCCTTCGATGTGTCCACGCAGAGCACCGTGGTCAGCGTCTACGCCACCGGCATGGTGTCTTCCGCGCCGTTCGACCGTAAACTGCTGCTCGCCGCGCACGACGATGCCGCGGCCTTCGTTGCCAGTGACGGCGAATTGCGAGGCGCCCGGCTGGAATCCGCACTGCATTACCTGCGCAAATCCCGGCCCAAACTTCATGTCAGTGACCTTGAACTGGCACAGGCAATTCTCGTCCAATAGTCATCCATGCCCTTTCGGAGTCGTTCCATGCGTAGCCCGCTGATTGCTGCCGCCCTTGGCCTGCTGTTGTTGGCCGATATGGCCCAGGCGCACACCCTGGTAGCCACCAGTAACATCATTGTCCGCGCCTCCCAGCGCACCATCGATTTCACCTCCGACACCACCACGTCGATCCGCGATTCGAAGATCATCCGCGAAGCCCATGACGACGCCGCCAGCTTCGTCGCCAGCAACGGCGACATCCGTGGCGCGCACCTGGAAGCCGCACTCAATACCTTGCGCACCCGCGTTCCGGAAGCCCGTGACGCCAGCGACCAGGTGCTGGCCGAAGCCATCCTCGCACTGTGAAGTCACTCGGCACCTGGCTGCTGGCCGGGGCGCTGTTGCTGACCGGCCACAGCGCCCACGCCGGCCTGCAACTGCGGCTCAAGACCGACGGCCTGAGCCCCGCCCAGCAACAGGCCAGCCAGGCGCTGCTCGATGAAGCCATGCAGGCGCTTCCGCCCAGCTTCATAGAGCGGCTGGACCGGCGGATCGACGTCGGCTGGACCGACGACATGCCCGGCAACGCCTACGGCCAGGCCACGCTGGTGGCCGAACTGGACCTGAACCGCAAATTGCTGGCCGGCCTCACCGACGGCAGCGCCGCCAAGGAAAAGACCGGCCGCCCCCACGGCACCGTCCGCCAGGAACTGCTGGCCACGGTGCTGCACGAAATCACCCATATCTACGACCGCGCCCGGCTGTGGCCCGCCGCCGAACGCACGCTGATCCAGCGCTGCACCCGGCGCAACGACAGCAGCGGCCTGGTCGGCATCCCGGATGAATGCCGTGGTCAGAACGGCCGCCGCTTCACCTTGAGCGACGATCCCCGCCTGCTGGATCTCGCCGGCTGGCAGCAATACGTCGGCCGCCGCGGCGAACGCGAGCAGCACAACCGGCAGATCGCCCGCAGCCCGGATCTGTACGAAACCTCCAGCCCCAAGGAGTTCGTCGCGGTCAACATGGAGTACTTCCTTCTTGACCCGAGCTACGCCTGCCGCCGGCCCGCGCTGTATCGCTACTACAAGGAACACTTCGGCTGGGCGCCGCCCGCCAAGGACACGTGCGCCAAGACCTTCGCCTTCCTCAACGCCGGCAACGACTTCGCCAAGCAGCCGCTGGGCCAGGTCGACCCGGAACGGGTCTACGCCGTCGACTACCTGCTGGCCGAGGCCAACCAGAACTGGGTCAGCCGCTGGGGTCACAGCATGCTGCGCCTGGTGATCTGCGCCCCCGGCCGGCCGCGCGGCCCGGACTGCCGGTTGGACCTGGACCAGCACCTGGTGCTGTCGTACCGCGCCTTCGTCGGCGACGTGCAACTGTCGAGCTGGGACGGCCTGGTGGGCAAATACCCGTCGCGGCTGTTCGTGCTGCCGCTGGCCCAGGTGATCGACGAATACACCAAGACCGAACTGCGCAGCCTGGCCTCGGTGCCGCTGAACCTGTCGCGCAGCGAGATAGAAGACGTGGTCGAGCACGCTGCCGAGATGCACTGGAGCTACGACGGCAACTACTTCTTCCTGTCCAACAACTGCGCGGTGGAAAGCCTGAAACTGCTGCGCAGCGGCAGCAATAACGCACAGCTTGCCGGCCTGGACAGCATCATGCCCAACGGCCTGCTGGAGGTGCTCAAGGGACGCGGCCTGGCGGACACCCGGGTGCTCGACGATCCGAAGGAAGCCCTGCGCCTGGGCTATCGCTTCGACTCGTTCCGCGAGCGCTATCAGGCGATGTTCGATGTCTTGAAGAAACAGTTGCCGATCCCGCAGGCCACCGTCGAAGACTGGCTGTCGCTGTCCGCCGAAGAACGCCGGCCTTGGTTCGAGCGCGCTGACCTTCGCACCAGCGCCGCGTTGCTGCTGTTGGAACAGGCCAGTTTCCGCCGCCAGTTGCTGCTGGCCCAGGACGAGGTGAAGCAGCGCTACCTCGGTGCCCGGGAGCTGGAGAACGGCGGCATGGAGAAGGCCAACGCCACCCTGCAGCAGATCCTCGCCAACAGCGGCTTCCTCAGCCGTCCGGCGGAGCTGCTCGACTCCCGCGGCTACGGCCTGCCGCAGCCGAGCGAGTTCAGCCGGCTGGAGGCCGAAAGCAGCCAGCGCCAGAAGCAGTTGCTGGCGCTGAGCGGCGACCTGGACAAGGAAGTGCGGGCCTTGCTGGAGCCCAAGCGCGCTGCGGAGATCGCGGCCAGCGAGGCCAATGTGAAGCAGATCGGCGAGCATCTGCGCAAACTGCACAAGGCAGCGGGCGGGTTGGAGTTGCCTTGACCGGCCTGCCGCATGGGCCGAACGAAAAAAGGGATCCGGAGCTTAGCCCCGGATCCCTTTTTACTGCCTGATCAGTCGATGGCGAGCGGCCCCCGCAACGGGAGCCTTGCCCTCAGCCGATGCGCGCCTTGCGCACGCCTTCGGCCAGCGAAGCGCACAAGCCCAGCACACCGTCGACCGCCTGCGCCGGCGTCTGCGCATTGGCGATGTGGTCGATCAGCGCCGAACCCACCACGACACCGTCGGCCAGGCGCGCGATGGACGCCGCCTGCTCCGGGGTGCGGATGCCGAAACCGATGCTGATCGGCAGGTCGGTGTGGCGACGCAGGCGCGCCACCGCTTCCTCGACATGCTCCAGCGTCGCGGCGCCGGCACCGGTCACACCGGCCACCGACACGTAGTAGACGAAGCCGGAGCTGCCGTTGAGCACCTTCGGCAGGCGCGCGTCGTCGGTGGTCGGGGTGGTCAGGCGGATGAAGTCCAGGCCTGCCGCCTGGGCCGGGTCGCACAGCTCGGCGTTGTGCTCCGGCGGTATGTCGACCACGATCAGGCCGTCGACGCCGGCCTCGTTGGCGTCGCTGATGAAGCGCTCGACGCCGTACTTGTGGATCGGGTTGTAGTAGCCCATCAGCACCAGCGGCGTGTCGCTGTTGCCCTGACGGAACTCGCGCACCATCTGCAAGGTTTTCGCCAGGTTCTGCTTGGCGCCCAAGGCACGGATGTTGGCCAGCTGGATCGCCGGGCCGTCGGCCATCGGGTCGGTGAACGGCATGCCCAGCTCGATCACGTCGGCGCCGGCGGCCGGCAGGCCCTTGAGGATCGCCAGCGAAGTGTCGTAGTCCGGGTCGCCGGCGGTGACGAAGGTCACCAGTGCGGCGCGGTTTTCCTGCTTGAGGGCGGCAAAACGTGTTTGCAGGCGGCTCATCAGTGTTTCTCCTGCGTCGATTGTTCCATGTGGTGCATGACGGTCTGCATGTCCTTGTCGCCGCGGCCGGACAGGTTGATCACCATCAGGTGATCCTTCGGCAGCTTGGGCGCGCGCTTGAAGGCTTCGGCCAGGGCGTGGGAGCTTTCCAGGGCCGGGATGATCCCTTCCAGTCGGCAGCACTGGTGGAAGGCGGCCAGGGCTTCGTCGTCGGTCACCGAGGTGTACTGGACGCGGCCGATGTCATGCAGCCAGGCGTGTTCGGGGCCGATGCCGGGGTAGTCGAGGCCGGCGGAGATCGAATGGGCGTCGATGATCTGGCCGTCGTCGTCCTGCAGCAGGAAGGTGCGGTTGCCGTGCAGCACGCCCGGCACGCCGCCGTTCAGGCTGGCCGCGTGCTTGCCGGTCTCGATGCCGTAGCCCGCGGCTTCGACGCCGACGATCTCGACGCTCTTGTCGTCGAGGAACGGGTGGAACAGGCCCATGGCGTTGGAGCCGCCGCCGATGCACGCCACCAGGCTGTCCGGCAGACGGCCTTCCTGGGCTTGCAGCTGCTCGCGGGTTTCCTTGCCGATGACGGCCTGGAAGTCACGCACCATCGCCGGGTACGGGTGCGGGCCGGCCACGGTGCCGATCAGGTAGAAGGTGTTGTCGACGTTGGTCACCCAGTCGCGCAGCGCTTCGTTCATCGCGTCCTTCAGGGTGCCGGTGCCGGCGACCACCGGGATCACCTCGGCGCCCAGGAGCTTCATGCGGAACACGTTGGCCTGCTGGCGCTCGATGTCGGTGGTGCCCATGTAGATCACGCAGTCCAGGCCGAAGCGCGCGGCCACGGTGGCGGTGGCCACGCCGTGCATGCCGGCGCCGGTCTCGGCGATGATGCGTTTCTTGCCCATGCGCCGCGCCAGCAGGATCTGGCCGATGCAGTTGTTGATCTTGTGCGCGCCGGTGTGGTTCAGCTCTTCGCGCTTGAGGTAGATCTTGGCGCCGCCGCAGAACTCGGTCAGGCGTTCGGCGAAGTACAGCGGGCTAGGACGTCCGACGTAGTCGCGCTGGAAGTAGGCCAGTTCCTCCTTGAATGCCGGATCTTCCTTCGCCGCTTCATATTCGCGGGCCAGGTCGAGGATCAGCGGCATCAGGGTCTCGGCGACGTAACGGCCGCCGAACGCGCCGAACAGGCCGTTGTCGTCCGGGCCGCTGCGCAGGTTGGAGGTGTTCGAAGTCTGGGTCATGGATGACTCCCGGTGAATTCGCCTAAGGGACAATGGCATTCACTCTACCCCTGACGATCCGGGCTGAAAACCGATAAGATCGCCGCAACCTGTCAGGAAAACTCACAAATAAAATGAGCCATGACCTCCCCCCGCTGAACGCCCTGCGCGCCTTCGAGGCCACCGCCCGGCTGAACAGTGTCAGCCAGGCCGCCGAGCAGCTTCACGTCACCCACGGCGCCGTCAGCCGCCAGCTCAAGGTGTTGGAAGAACACTTGGGCGTGAGCCTGTTCATCAAGGAAGGGCGCGGCCTGAAACTCACAGATGCCGGCGCCCGGCTGCGGGACGTCAGCGGCGAAGCGTTCGAGCGGCTGCGCAACGTGTGCGCCGAACTCAGCCAGAGCACCGCCGACGCCCCGTTCGTGCTCGGCTGCTCCGGCAGCCTGCTGGCACGCTGGTTCATTCCACGGCTGGGACGGCTGAACGCAGACTTGCCGGACCTGCGCCTGCACCTGTCGGCCGGCGAAGGCGACCTCGACCCCCGGCGGCCCGGCCTCGACGCCCTGCTGCTGTTCGCCGAACCGCCATGGCCGGCGGACATGCAAGTCTACGAGCTGGCCGCCGAGCGCATCGGCCCGGTCATGAGCCCGTTGTTCAGCGGCGCCGCCAGGCTGCACGGCGCACCGGCCGAGGCCCTGTTGAGCGAGCCGGTGCTGCACACCACCTCCCGTCCGCAAGCCTGGCCGGCCTGGGCACGGCAAAGCGGCCTCGACGCCAAGGCGCTGAAGCTGGGGCAGGGTTTCGAGCATCTGTATTACTTGCTGGAGGCGGCGGTCGCCGGCCTCGGCGTGGCCATCGCGCCGGAACCGCTGGTGACGGAAGACTTGAAGGCTGGGCGCCTGATCGCGCCGTGGGGCTTTTGCGAAACCCCGGCGCGACTGGCGCTATGGCTGCCCAAGCGCGCCGCCGACGGGCGCGCCCGGCAATTGGCGCAATGGCTGAAGAACGAATTGCGCCAGACCGATCACTCGCCGCGCTTGAACAGCAGGTAAGCGGCCAGCAGGCCCAACGCACCGACCGCCACGCCGGCGGTCGTCCAGGGATGTTCCTGCGCGTAGTCACGGGTGGCGATCCCGGTCTCGCGGGTCTTGGTCTTGACCTCTTCATAGGCGTCGCTGAGCAGGCTGCGCGAATGCCGCAACGCACTTTCGGCATTGCCCGTGAGTGCCTTGAGGGTCTTGCGCGACTCGTCCGAAGCGTCGTCCTTCAGGCTTTCCAGCGACTTGAGCAGACTCTCGATCTCGGCTTCCATGCTTTGCAGCGAAGCTTTGCGTAACGAGGTGTTGGCCATGGTGGTTCTCCTGCATTGGTGAGAAACGGCGTGTGATGGTTGGGACTTCGCCCGTCCCGGAAAGTGCAGAAAATCTGAGCCGCCTCCCCCGCGGCATGCCGGAACCGACACGGCAAATCGCTGCTAGGCTCTATGGCACACTTCAAGGAGAGCGCCATGAGCGACCATCACACCTACAAGAAGATCGAGCTGGTCGGTTCGTCCACCAGCAGCATCGAAGACGCCATCAACAACGCGCTGGCCGAAGCCAGCAAGAGCGTCAAGTACATGGAATGGTTCGAAGTGACCGAGACCCGCGGCCACATCAGGGACGGCAAGGCCGCCCATTTTCAGGTGACCCTCAAGGTCGGGTTCCGGATTGCCAGCAGCTGAGTTTGGTCTACGCTTCTGAACTTGCGCGCTGGCCGAGTGCCATAGGAATGGCAAAGCGCTACAGGGCGAGCGCACCGGACGAACGCTCCGGTGCCGTCTCTTTCGATCCGACCAGGGAGTGCAACCGATGAAGAAGTTCATGTTGGCGGTAGGTTTGTTGAGCCTTGCGGGTGGCGCATTCGCTGCCGGCAAGTCGTGTGAGGAACTTAAGGCCGAGATCGCGGCCAAGCTGGATGCCAAGGGCGTTTCCGGCTATTCGCTGGAGATCGTGGACAAGGGGGCAGCGGCGGGCGGCAAGGTCGTCGGCAAATGCGAAGCCGGCGCCAAGGAAATCGTCTACAAGCGAGGCTGACGGCGCCTGAAAATCAAAAGCCGACGCAACGCGTCGGCTTTTTTGTGGCCATCGTTTCCAGCGAAACGGACTCAGCCCTTCATCACCTGCGCCAGCAGCTCATAGGAATGCAGCCGGTCAGCGTGCTCGTACAGGTCGCAGGTGAAGATCAGTTCATCGGCCTGGGTCTGCTCGATCAGCACCTCCAGCTTGGCGCGGATCTTCTGCGGACCGCCGACCATCGCCAAGCCGAGGAAGTCCCCCACCGCCTCGCGCTCATGGGGCAGCCACAGGCCGTCCATGGTCTTCACCGGCGGCCTTTGCACCAGGCTTTGCCCACGCATCAGCGCCAGGATCCGCTGGTACACCGAGGTGGCCAGGTAATCGGCCTGCTCGTCGGTGTCGGCCGCCACCAGCGGCACGCCCAGCATCACGTACGGCTTGTCGAGCACCGCCGACGGCTGGAAGTGGTTGCGGTAGACGCGGATCGCCTCGTGCATGTAGCGCGGGGCGAAGTGTGAGGCGAAGGCGTAGGGCAGGCCCCGCTGGCCCGCCAGTTGCGCACTGAACAGGCTGGAGCCCAGCAGCCACACCGGCACCTGGGTGCCGGTGCCCGGCATCGCGATCACCCGTTGGTCCGGGGTGCGCGGGCCGAGGTAGCGCACCAGTTCGGCGACGTCCTCGGGAAAATCGTCGGCGCTGCCGGAACGCTCACGGCGCAACGCCCGGGCGGTCATCTGGTCGGAGCCGGGCGCACGGCCCAGGCCCAGGTCGATCCGGCCCGGATACAGGCTCTCCAGGGTGCCGAACTGTTCGGCGATCACCAGCGGCGCATGGTTGGGCAGCATCACCCCGCCGGAGCCGACGCGGATGCTCGACGTGCCGCCCGCCAGGTAGGCCAGCAACACCGAGGTGGCGGAACTGGCGATGCCGTCCATGTTGTGGTGCTCGGCGACCCAGAACCGGGTGTAGCCGAACTTCTCCACGTGCCGGGCCAGATCCAGCGAGTTGCGCAGCGACTGGCCGGGGCTGCCGTTCTCGCGCACCGGCACCAGATCGAGGGTGGAAAACTTTACGTCGGACAGTTGCTTCATAAAGTGCTTCTCCGGGTGAGGGTGCAGGTTCATCCATGCGAACGCCGACCTGCCCCGTTCATAGGCGTGTCCTGTGCAATGAGGGCATATACCCGAGTTTCAATAGCCGATTGGAAAATTCCTACTAAAAAAGTCAACGATTCTCATGGGGCAGAGGTTTGAGCCGGGTCAGAACCTGCCCGGCCAAACGGTGGTCGAATGGTTGACCGCAGCCTTCGCGCATCTTCGTGCGCGCTGCGTCGAGGGAGCTTCAACCATGAAACGTTTTGCTGTGGCGGTGTTTGGTCTGACCCTGGCCAGTGCAGTGCTGGCGGCCCCGAAACCCTGCGAGGAACTCAAGGCCGAGATCGAAGCCAAGATCCAGGCCCAGGGCGTGACCTCCTACACCCTGGAGATTGTCGCCAACGAGGAAGTCCACGATCAGAACATGGTCGTCGGCTCGTGCGAAAACGGCACGAAGAAGATCATCTACCAGAAGAACGACCGCTGATCCGGGCTAGATGATGCAGTTGACCTCACGGTCCTCGGCGACGATTTCCCGCTTGGCGTTGTACAGCCGGGCGCTCGGCGTGAAAGCCAGGGAGCGGCCTTCGAGCAGGTAGCGCTGGCCCGCCTCGAAATGATCGTAGCGGATAGTCAGGTAGCACAGGCGCTCGACGGGCCCGGTCATCAGGCTGCCGCCGCCGCCGAACACCTCAAAGTCGAAGCGCACCCGCAGTTCGTGGCTGCCGGGTGTGACCTGAAAGAAGCGCCCGTCCCTCAGGCGCTGGTTGTCGAGCCGCTCGGCCATCAACAACTTGCCGCCAGGGGTGGGCGTCGAGAAGTCGACCCAGGCCATCGCGGGATCGACCGGCGGCATCGGCGTCTGGCAACCGGCGATCAGGCCGGCCGCCAGCAACAGCATCAACGTGCGCATGATGAATGTCCGTGGATTCGGGCACCCAGCATAACGCCGATCAGGTGCGCTGACAGCCCGCCGGCTTGGCCTGCCCCACCACCTTGCGCTGCTGATCGTACAGTTTGGCCCATGGCCGGAAACCGATGTTGCCGGCCTGCAACTGATAGCGCTCGCCGGCGTTGAAGTCCTTGAAGGTCAGGCTCAACCGGCAATCGCGCCACAGCGGCTCCGCATCCGGGCCGATGTTGGTCGCCTCCACCGGGAACTGGTAACGCACCTTCAGCTCATGGCTGCCGGGCTGCACTTCGAAATATCGTTTGTCGACCGCCGCCCTGGCATCGACCTCCAGAGCCTGCAGCGCCGTGTCCTGCTGGCGGGACTCCAGGTCGATCCAGGCTTGCGAAGGGTCAGGGGCGGGCATTCCGAATCCGGCACAGCCGGTCAGCGTCAGCAGGCCGGCGGTCAGCATCAACTTGCGCATGGCGAAGCTCCTATGGGCGGGATAGTCTTGCGGGCAGACTGTCCGGGGGTTTCTTATTTTGTTCAGGCCGCTACCCAGCCTTGGGTTACTTGATCGCGTTTTGCGGATTTTGTTTCCGGGTGTTTTGCTTTTGCTGCTCAACGGTTGCGCAAGCCTCAGTTACTACAGCCAGTTGGCCGGCGGTCAGCTGCAACTGCTGCGGGCCCGGGAACCGGTCGCCGAGGTGATCGCCGACCCCGCCCGCGACCCCAAACTGCGCGCGCACCTGGCCGAGTCGCAGAAGGCCCGGGACTTCGCCAGCCGTCACCTGCACCTGCCGGACAACCAGAGCTACCGGCTCTACGCCGACATCGGCCGGCCGTTCGTGGTGTGGAACGTGTTCGCCACCCCGGAGTTCTCCTTGAGCCCGCAAAACCATTGCTTCCCCATCGCCGGCTGCGTGGCCTACCGCGGCTACTACAGCCAGGGCGCGGCCCGGGGCGAAGCGGCGATCCAGCGCCTCAAGGGCATGGACGTGTCGATCGGCGGCGTCGAGGCCTATTCGACCCTGGGCTGGTTCAACGACCCGATCCTCAATTCGATGACGGGCTGGGGCGACGAGCGCCTGGCCACGCTGATCTTTCACGAACTGGCCCATCAGCGCTTCTATGTGCAGGACGACACCGAGTTCAACGAGTCCTTCGCCACGTTCGTCGAGCAGGAAGGCACGCGGCAATGGCGGGCGTTCCGCGGGCTGGCGCCGGACAACGGCTCGCGCCTGCAGCAGCGCGACCAGTTCATCGGCCTGATCCTCGACACCCGTGCCCGTCTGGAAGCGCTCTACGCACAACCGCTGGCGGCCGAGGTCATGCGCCAGCGCAAGGCCGAGGCGTTCGAACGGTTTCGCCGGGATTACCGGGCCCTGCGTGACCGGCAGTGGGCCGGGGACAAACGCTACGATGCGTGGGTGAACGCGCCGCTGAACAATGCGCGGCTGTTGCCGTTCGGGCTGTATGACCAGTGGGTGCCGGCGTTTGCGGCGCTGTTCGGGCAGGTGGGTGGGGATTGGGTGAGGTTCTACGCCGAAGTCGAGAAGTTAGGCAAATTGGGCGCAGTTGAGCGCAAGTCGGCGCTCAAGGCCTTGGCGAACCCTGAACCAGCCGGCTGAACCGACCGGCTGGTTCCCACAGAAACGCCTCAACACGTGTGGGAGCCAGCCTGCTGGCGATGGCTGCCCGATCAGCGCCGCAGGAACGCCTGATGCAGCTCGTCCAGCGTCTCGAAGTGATAGGCCGGTGCCTCGGCGCTCAGCTCCTCATGGCTGCCGAACCCATAGCCCACCGCCGCCGCGTCCAGCCCGTTGCGGCGTGCGCCGATCAGGTCGTGCTTGCGGTCGCCGATCATCAGTGTGTCGGCCGGATCCAGTCCTTCCTCGGCGATCAAATGGGCAATCAGCTCGACCTTGTCGGTGCGGGTGCCGTCCAGTTCGCTGCCGTAGATCACCTTGAAGTGCCGGGCGAAATCGAAATGACGGGCGATCTCCCGGGCGAACACCCAGGGTTTGGAGGTCGCGATGTACAGTTGCCGGCCCTGGTCACCGAGGGTTTCCAGCAACGGCATGACACCGTCGAACACCCGGTTTTCGTAGAGACCGGTGACCTTGAAGCGCTCACGGTAGAAATTCACCGCCTCCCACGCCTTGGCCTCGTCGAAGCCATAGAACTGCATGAACGCCTGCAGCAGCGGCGGGCCGATGAAGTGTTCCAGCTTGCTCAGGTCCGGCTCGTCGATGCCGAGCTTGGCCAAGGCGAACTGGATGGAGCGGGTGATACCCTCGCGCGGGTCGGTCAGGGTGCCGTCGAGGTCGAACAGTACGGTCTGGTAATGCATGAAAATTCCTGGGCTTGTGCGGGACGGTTCAGATCTGGTCGTAGCCTTCGGCCAGGTGCAGATCCTTGAGCTTCACGTAGTTCGCCGCGCTGTAGGTGAAAAAGGCGCGTTCCTTGTCGGTCAGCGGCCGGGCCTGCTTCACCGGGCTGCCCACGTACAGGAAGCCGCTTTCCAGGCGCTTGCCCGGCGGCACCAGGCTGCCGGCGCCGACGATCACGTCGTCCTCGACCACCGCGCCGTCCATGACGATGCTGCCCATGCCGATCAGCACCCGGCTGCCCACCGTGCAGCCGTGCAGCATGACTTTGTGGGCGACGGTCACGTCGTCGCCGATCAGGCACGGGAAACCGTCCGGGTTGAAGGGGCCGGCGTGGGTGATGTGCAGCACGCAGCCGTCCTGGATGCTGGTGCGCGCACCGATGCGGATGCGGTGCATATCGCCGCGGATCACGGTCAGCGGCCACACGGAGCTGTCTTCGCCGATTTCGACGTCGCCGATCACCACCGCGGAGCCGTCGACAAAGGCGCCTTTGCCAAGGCGCGGGGTGTGGTTCTGGTACTTGCGAAGGGACACGATAAGTTCTCTCTCTGTCGCCGATAGCTGCGGTCGCTGCCGATTGTAATTAAGATGGGCCCACGATTCTAAATGCCTGTTCCCTTCTGCCAAGGTGCCAACCGTGAGCGTGAACAACCCACTTCTGCAGCCCTACGACCTGCCGCCGTTCTCCGCGATCCGTGCCGAACACGTGCAGCCCGCCATCGAAACCATCCTGGCCGACAACCGCGCCGCCATCGCCGAGATCCTCAAGGCCCAGGGCACGAACCCGACCTGGGCCGGCCTGGTGCTGGCGATGGACGAACTCAACGACCGCCTCGGCGCCGCCTGGAGCCCGGTCAGCCACCTCAACGCCGTGTGCAACAGCGCCGAACTGCGCGAAGCCTACGAGGCCTGCCTGCCGGCCCTGAGCGCCTACTCCACCGAGATGGGCCAGAACCGCGAGCTGTTCCAGGCGTACGAAGCGCTGGCCAACAGCCCGGAAGCCGCCGGCTTCGACGTGGGCCAGAAAACCATCCTTGAGCACGCCCTGCGCGACTTCCGCCTGTCGGGCATCGACCTGCCGGAAGCCGAGCAGAAGCGCTACGCCGAAGTGCAGAGCAAACTGTCGGAGCTGGGCAGCCGCTTCTCCAACCAGTTGCTCGACGCCACCCAGGCCTGGACCAAGCACCTCACCGACGAGGCCGCCCTCGCCGGCCTGACCGACTCGGCCAAGGCGCAGATGGCCGCCGCCGCCCAGGCCAAGGGGCTGGACGGCTGGCTGATCACCCTGGAGTTCCCCAGCTACTACGCGGTGATGACCTACGCCCAGGACCGCGCGCTGCGCGAGGAAGTCTACGCCGCCTACTGCACCCGAGCCTCGGACCAAGGCCCGAACGCCGGCCAGAACGACAACGGTCCGGTGATGGACGAGATCCTCGACCTGCGCCAGGAACTGGCCAAGCTCCTGGGTTTCGCCAGCTTCTCCGAACTGAGCCTGGCCACCAAGATGGCCGAGTCCAGCGACCAGGTGTTGAGCTTCTTGCGCGATCTGGCCAAGCGCAGCAAGCCGTTCGCCGCCCAGGACCTGCAGCAGCTCAAGGCCTACGCCGCCGAGCAGGGCTGCGCGGACCTGCAGAGCTGGGACAGCGGCTTCTACGGCGAAAAGCTGCGTGAACAACGCTACAGCGTGGCCCAGGAAACCCTGCGCGCCTACTTCCCGATCGACAAGGTGCTCAGCGGCCTGTTCGCCATCGTCCAGCGCCTGTACGGCATCGAGATCGCCGAGCTCAAAGGCTTCGACGCCTGGCATCCGGACGTGCGCCTGTTCGAGATCAAGGAAAACGGCCAGCACGTGGGCCGCTTCTTCTTCGACCTGTACGCCCGCGCCAACAAGCGCGGCGGCGCCTGGATGGACGGCGCCCGCGACCGTCGCCGCACCGTCGAAGGCGTGCTGCAGAGCCCGGTGGCCAACCTGGTGTGCAACTTCACCCCGGCCGACAGCGGCAAGCCGGCGCTGCTGACCCACGATGAAGTCACCACCCTGTTCCACGAATTCGGCCATGGCCTGCACCACCTGCTGACCCGCGTCGACCATGCCGGCGTGTCCGGCATCAACGGCGTGGCGTGGGATGCGGTCGAGCTGCCGAGCCAGTTCATGGAGAACTGGTGCTGGGAGCCGGAAGGCCTGGCGCTGATCTCCGGCCATTACGAAACCGGCGAACCGCTGCCCCAGGACCTGCTGGAGAAAATGCTCGCGGCGAAGAACTTCCAGTCCGGCCTGATGATGGTGCGCCAACTGGAGTTCTCGCTGTTCGACTTCGAGCTGCACGCCACCCACGGCGACGGCCGCAGCGTGCTGCAAGTGCTCGAAGGCGTGCGCGACGAGGTCTCGGTGATGCGTCCGCCGGCCTACAACCGCTTCCCCAACAGCTTCGCCCACATCTTCGCCGGCGGTTATGCGGCCGGCTACTACAGCTACAAGTGGGCGGAAGTGCTGTCGGCGGATGCGTTCTCCAAGTTCGAAGAGGACGGCGTGCTCAACGCCGACACCGGCCGCGCCTTCCGCGAAGCCATCCTGGCCCGCGGTGGCTCGCAGGAGCCGATGGTGCTGTTCGTCGACTTCCGTGGCCGTGAGCCGTCGATTGACGCACTCTTGCGTCACAGCGGCCTGAGCGAGGACGCGGCAGCATGAGCGAGGCACCTGTGAAGACGAAGAAACGCTTTATCGCCGGAGCGGTCTGCCCGGCGTGCAGCGAGCCGGACAAGCTGATGATGTGGAGCGAGGACGACATTCCCCATCGCGAATGCGTGGCCTGCGGTTACGCGGACACGCTCAACGAGCAAGGCCTGTCGGTTCCGAAGGAGCTGGGCACGCGGGTCAACACCGTCGCGCTCAAGCCTGCGCCGGACAAGAGCGTGCAGGCGGTGCAGTTCTTCCCGAATCCGAAGCTGAAGAAAAAGTCAGACGACTGACCTGCCGTCAGCCCCGGACAGGGAGCCTCTGCGGCGAGGGCGCCAGTGCCTCGCCGCAGAAGGTCCGGTTCACTTGAGGTTGACGCTCTGGAACCAGCTCTTCATCGAGCACGTGGCGAAGGGGCTGGTGCTGCAGTCGCCATTGGCCAGCGCCGTACGCAACTTGTCGACATCGGCCTGCATCACGTAGCGGACGCCGTCCTTGAAGTGCCCGCTTTCGCCAAACCCGCCCTGAGTCATCTCATTCAGCGCATCTTCCTTGCTCCAGCCCTGCACCACGATTCGGTACATCGCCGCCATCAGGCCGGTGCGGTCGGAGCCGTGCTTGCAGTGCATCAGCACCGGGCCCTCGGCCTCGGCGGTCTGGATCGCACGCAACGTCTTGAGCACATCACTGTCATCCACGTGGTTGGTGCGGTAAGGCAACTGCACAAGGTTCACGCCAGGGGACTTCAGCCAGCCCGAGTCGGACTCCGGCAAGAAGTTGATGACCGTGGCCACCTTCAGGTTCTTCAGCAGCGGCACGGCGCCGCCGTCGGGCAACGCGCTGCGGTAGAGGGTCGGCGACATCTGGAACAGGTTGTATTGCACCTCCACCGGCTGCGCCCATTCGGCAGGACGGGCCGCCGGAGCCTCGGCGGCCTGGACCGGCACCCAGTGCAACACGACAGCAAGCGAAAGACACATGGCGGGGAGGAAACGCAATCGGGACATGCTCGGTGGACCGTAGGGATTCATGATGGAAGGGCCTCGCAGCTTCAGGGTTCGGCAGTCAAATCCCTGTGAGGCGCTTGTCAAAGAATCGTGAACCGACCGGTGCCCTTCGTCGCAATCACGGTTTTTTCAGATGAATCGATTCATCTCGATGCTTAGCCTGCTACCATTTGTCACATGATGTTGCAGACGCGTTCCCCTTCTCCTGGCCGTTCCGGCCACGTCGCAGCCAAACAACCTTAAGCCACCCGCAGAGGCGGCTGACAACCATCAATGCCTGATGAGGTGCACCCCCATGTCTGATGAAAGTCGAGACAACCCGCGGCGTGAGTTCTTGCGCAAGTCCCTGACCCTGATTCCCGTCGTCACCCTGGCCGGCAGCGGTCTGGGCAGCAGCGTGCTGCAGGCCGCCCCTGAAGCCGCGCCTGCTGCGCCTGCCGCAAAACCGGCTGCGGCCCAGACGGGCGAGTATCAGCCAAGCTATTTCACCGCCGAAGAGTGGGCGTTCATCAACGCCGCCGTCGCGCAGTTGATCCCCAACGACGCCCAAGGCCCCGGCGCCCTCGAAGCCGGCGTGCCGGAATACATCGACCGTCAGATGAACACGCCTTACGCCGCCGGCGCCCTGTGGTACATGCAAGGCCCGTTCAACGCCGACGCCGCGCCGGAAATGGGCTGGCAGAGCAAACTGGTGCCCAAAGAGATCTATCGCCTGGGCATCGCCGCTGCGGATCAGTGGGCAAAATCCCTCAACGGCAAAACATTTGCCGAGCAAGACAGCGCTACCCGAGACGAATTGCTCAGGCAGCTCGAAGCCGGAAAACCGCAGTTCGACGCCGTCCCGGCCAAGGTTTTCTTCAGTCTGCTGCTGCAGAACACCAAGGAAGGGTTCTTCTGCGACCCGATCCACGGCGGCAATAAAGGCATGGTCGGCTGGACCCTGATCGGCTTCCCCGGCGCCCGCGCCGACTTCATGGACTGGGTGGAGCGCAACGAGGCGTACCCCTTCCCGGCCGTTTCGATCCGCGGCGAGAGGGCGTGAACATGGCAACGGTAATGAAAAAAGTAGATGCGGTGATCGTCGGCTTCGGCTGGACCGGCGCAATCATGGCCAAGGAGCTGACCGAGGCTGGCCTCAACGTGCTGGCGCTGGAGCGCGGGCCGATGCAGGACACCTACCCTGACGGCAACTATCCCCAGGTGATCGACGAACTCACCTACAGCGTGCGGAAAAAACTCTTCCAGGACGTTTCCAAGGAAACCGTCACCATCCGCCACAGCGTCAACGACATCGCCCTGCCGAACCGCCAATTGGGCGCGTTCCTGCCGGGCAACGGCGTGGGCGGTGCAGGCCTGCACTGGTCGGGCGTGCACTTTCGGGTCGATCCGATCGAGCTGCGCATGCGCAGCCACTACGAAGAGCGCTACGGCAAGCACTTCATCCCCAAGGACATGACCATCCAGGACTTCGGCGTCAGCTATGAAGAGCTGGAGCCGTTCTTCGACTTCGCCGAAAAGGTCTTCGGCACCTCCGGCCAGGCCTGGACGGTGAAGGGGCAACTGGTGGGCCAGGGCAAGGGCGGCAACCCCTATGCGCCGGATCGTTCGAACCCGTTCCCGCTGGAATCGCAGAAAAACACCGTTTCCGCACAGCTGTTCGGCAAAGCGGCCACGGAGGTCGGCTACAAACCCTACAACCTTCCTTCCGCCAATACCTCGGGACCTTACACCAACCCCTACGGTGCACAGATGGGCCCGTGCAACTTCTGCGGATTCTGCAGCGGCTACGTCTGCTACATGTACTCCAAAGCCTCGCCGAACGTGAACATCCTGCCGGCGCTCAAGCCTTTGCCGAATTTCGAGCTGCGGCCCAACGCCCATGTGCTTCGGGTCAACCTCGACAGCAGCAAGACCAAGGCCACCGGCGTCACCTACGTCGACGGCCAGGGCCGGGAGATCGAGCAGCCGGCGGATCTGGTGATCCTCGGCGCGTTCCAGCTGCACAACGTGCGGCTGATGCTGCTGTCCGGCATCGGCAAACCGTATGACCCGGTCAGCGGCGAAGGCGTGGTCGGACGCAACTTCGCCTACCAGAACATGGCCACGATCAAGGCGTTCTTCGACAAGGACACCCACACCAACAACTTCATCGGCGCCGGCGGCAACGGGGTGGCGGTGGACGACTTCAACGCCGACAACTTCGACCACGGCCCCCACGGTTTCGTCGGCGGCTCGCCGATGTGGGTCAACCAGGCCGGCAGCCGGCCGATCGCCGGCACTTCCAACCCGCCGGGCACGCCCGCCTGGGGCAGCGCCTGGAAACGCGCCACCGCCGACTACTACACCCATCAGGTGTCGATGGACGCCCACGGTGCACACCAGTCCTACCGGGGCAACTACCTCGATCTGGATCCGGTGTACCGCGATGCCTACGGCCTGCCGCTGCTGCGGATGACCTTCGACTGGCAGGAAAACGACATCAAGATGAACCGCTTCATGGTCGAGAAGATGGGCAAGATCGCCGAAGCCATGGGCCCCAAGGCCATCAACGTGATCAGCAAGAAGGTCGGCGAGCACTTCAACACCGCGTCCTACCAGACCACCCACCTCAACGGCGGCGCGATCATGGGCACCGATCCGAAGACCAGCGCCCTGAACCGCTACCTGCAGAGCTGGGACGTGCACAACGTGTTCGTCCCTGGCGCCTCGGCATTCCCGCAAGGTCTGGGCTACAACCCGACCGGGCTGGTCGCCGCCCTGACCTACTGGTCGGCGAAGGCGATCCGCGAGCAGTACCTGAAAAACCCCGGCCCGCTGGTCCAGGCTTAAGGAGCGATGACCATGAAGACTTTCGTTATCGCGACCCTGGCGTTGCTCGGCAGTGCCTCCCTGTACGGCGCCGACGTCGATCCATCTTTGATCAGGCAAGGTGAGTACCTGGCCCGCGCAGGCGACTGCGTGGCCTGCCACACCGCCAAGGACGGCAAACCGTTCGCCGGCGGCCTGCCGATGGAAACCCCGATCGGCACGATCTACTCGACCAACATCACCCCGGACAAGCGCGGCATCGGCGGCTACAGCTTCGAGGACTTCGACCGGGCCGTGCGCCATGGCGTGGCCCGCAACGGCAGCACGCTGTACCCGGCGATGCCGTACCCGTCCTACGCCCGCGTCAACGAAACCGACATGAAGGCGCTGTACGCGTTCTTCATGCACGGCGTCGAGCCGGTGGCCCAGGAGAACAAGGCCAGCGACATTCCCTGGCCGTTGAGCATGCGCTGGCCGCTGACGGGCTGGCGCTGGCTGTTTGCGCCGAAGGTCGAGGACTACAAAGCTACCTCGGACGATGCCGTCATCAGCCGTGGGGCTTATCTGGTGGAAGGCCTCGGACATTGCGGCGCTTGTCATACGCCACGGGCCCTGACCATGCAGGAAAAGGCCCTGAGCGCAGGCGAAGGCAGCACTTTCCTGTCAGGCAGCGCACCGTTGGAAGGCTGGATCGCCAAGAACCTGCGCGGCGACCACAAGGACGGCCTCGGCGGCTGGAGCGAAGAGCAACTGGTGCAGTTCCTGAAGACCGGGCGCAGCGACCGCAGCGCGGTGTTCGGCGGCATGAGCGACGTGGTCACCCACAGCATGCAGTACATGACTGACGCCGACCTGACCGCGATCGCCCGCTACCTGAAATCGCTGCCGGCCAAGGATCCCGCCGACCGCCCGCACCAATACGACGAAACGGCCGCCAAGGCCCTGTGGAACGGCGACGACAGCCAGCGCGGCGCAGCGGTGTACATCGACAACTGCGCGGCCTGCCACCGCACCGACGGCCACGGCTACACCCGCGTGTTCCCGGCGCTGGCGGGCAATCCGGTGCTGCAATCGGAAGACCCGACCTCGCTGATCCACATCGTGCTCCAGGGCGGCACGCTGCCGGCGACCCACGCGGCGCCGTCGGCCATCACCATGCCGGGGTTCGGCTGGCGGCTGTCGGACCAGGAAGTGGCGGACGTGGTGAGCTTCATCCGCGGCAGTTGGGGCAACAAGGGAGCGCCGGTCAGCGCAGATGAGGTCAAACACTTGCGTGCCGAACAGATGAAGACGGCATCGACGCAAGAGCCTGCCCACTGACACACCGCAACATAAAAAAGGCCCTCCCCGCGGCAATGCGGGCAGGGCCTTTTTTATTGCACGCCGCAACTTTCGCGGCATGCCAAGCCTCAAGGCGTTTTGATACTGACATAAGCCTTGACCAACGCCAGCAACTTGGCCTTATCGTCTGCATCGATATCACCGTCGCCATCGATGTCTTTTTCGTTGCGAACAGTGAACGTCTTGCCGCCGTCGTAGGAAGCGGCGATGAGTGTGCGGGAATCGACCAGGGAGTCCGTCGACACAGCGTTCTCAGCATCCCAGCCGGACTCCTTCAGCGCGAATTGCAGGGATACCAGCACTTCCTTGGGATTGACCGGAGTGGGGCCGAGTTTCTGCAAAAAGATGCCACGAGGATTGAGGTAAGACATGGTTAATTCCTTTTATTTAAATCATCCGAGTTACAACGCAGGCAATCCTAACGCCATAGCAACTAACGAAACTACGCTGAATATATAACCTCACGTTTCTCTCAACTAACGATCCCGATACCGACGCGTTGCGGAGTCAGAACCCGCAGGGGCCGAGCGGCAGAATCGCCGAACGGCACTGGCCGTTTGCGAAGACCAAGGATACTGTATGCACATACAGCACACAGGACACCGCCGATGCACACGCCCTTGCCTCCCCGCGGCCGCGGCACCGCCGCCAACCCGCACAACCGCTTCGCGCCGAGCCGCTCGGTGGCCGAGGACGACGGCTGGCATCAGGAAGTGCCGCAGACCCAAGGCACCGAGGTGCGGATCGAGACGGCGAAAACCATCATCACCCGCAACACCTCACCAGACCTGCCCTTCGACCGCTCGGTCAACCCGTACCGCGGTTGCGAGCACGGCTGCATCTATTGCTACGCCCGGCCCAGTCACGCCTACTGGGACCTGTCGCCGGGGCTGGATTTCGAAACCAAACTGATCGCCAAGACCAACGCCGCCCAGGTGCTGGAAGAACAGCTGGGCAAGCGCGGCTACCAATGCGCGCCGATCAACCTGGGCTCCAACACCGATCCCTACCAGCCCATCGAACGCGAGCAACGGATCACCCGCCAGATCCTCGAAGTGCTGCTGCGCCACCGGCATCCGGTGACAATCGTCACCAAGGGTTCGCTGATCCTGCGCGACCTCGACCTGCTCACCGAACTGGCGCAACAGAGGCTGGTGGCGGTGATGATCAGCCTCACCACCCTGGACGACGAGCTCAAGCGCATCCTCGAGCCCCGCGCCGCCGCGCCCAAGGCCCGGCTGCGGGCAATCCGGGTGATGCGCGAAGCGGGCATCCCGGTGGGCGTGCTGTGCTCGCCGATGATTCCGATGATCAACGACAGCGAGATCGAAAGCCTGCTCACCGAGGCCCACGCGGCCGGCGCCCAGAGCGCGGCGTACATGATGCTGCGCCTGCCGCTGGAGGTGGCGCCGCTGTTCGAGGAGTGGCTCCAGGCGCATTACCCGCAGCGCGCGACCCATGTGCTGAGCCTGATCCGCCAGAGCCGCGGCGGCGAGCTGTACGACAGCCGCTTCGGCGCCCGCATGCGGGGCGAAGGGCCGTTCGCCGACCTGCTGGCCCAGCGGTTCGCCAAGGCGCTGAAGCGTCTGGGGCTCGACCGTCGGGAAGGCTTCGGCCTCGATTGCTCGGCCTTTTGTCCGCCGGGTCGCCAGATGTCGCTGATTTAGCGACAATTGCCCCAAGGTTGAGTGACGGAACCGCTCGACCGGTTGCGCCGGTCACGTTTTTTGTGACCTGGAACACAGGTTCCAGAGCCTTTGATTCAGTTTGAGTTAAGTTTCGGCGGTTACCTTGTTCATCGAGTGACTGACGGGTCAGGATCGGCCCGGATGTTTGAACAGCCACTGGCTTCACACCGGAATACACGGGAATGACTCCCCGAATCCGCCAAAGAGGATGAATCATGAGTGACAAGGATAAACAGCCGTTGGCTGCGTCGGCGCCGGCCCCTGAGGCGGAAACCGCCGATGCAGCGCTGAAGCACATCGTCGACGGCTTTTTGCATTTTCATCATGAGGTCTTTCCGCAGCAGGAAGAACTCTTCAAGAAACTCGCCACGGCCCAGTCGCCACGGGCGATGTTCATCACCTGCGCCGACTCGCGCATCGTCCCCGAACTGATCACCCAGAGCTCCCCCGGCGATCTGTTCGTGACCCGCAACGTCGGCAACGTCGTACCGCCCTACGGCCAGATGAACGGTGGCGTGTCCACCGCCATCGAATACGCCGTGCTCGCCCTGGGCGTGCAGCACATCATCATCTGCGGCCACTCCGACTGCGGCGCCATGCGTGCGGTGCTCAACCCGGACAGCCTGGAGAAGATGCCGACGGTCAAGGCCTGGCTGCGCCACGCCGAAGTCGCGAAAACCATGGTGCAGGACAACTGCAACTGCGCCAACGAAAAAGAAAGCATGCCGATCCTCACCGAGGAAAACGTCATCGCCCAACTGCAGCACTTGCGTACCCATCCCTCGGTAGCCTCGCGCATGGCGAACGGTCATCTGTTCATCCATGGCTGGGTCTACAACATCGAAACCAGCGAAATCAAAGCGTACGACGCGGACCAGGGCTGCTTCCTGCCGCTGGACGGCAGCCATCCGATCCCGGTGGCGACGCCAAAAGCGCGCTTCTAGATCCTCCTAAAAATCTCTGTGGTTTGACGCCGGCCGCTGTTTCAGCGGTCCGGCCTCGCCACGCCTGAAGAAAAGTCCGGGAGAATCCCTATGCGTGCCGCTCAATTGAAAGCTGTTCTGCCACGGGAGCTGTTGGCTTCGGTGGTTGTGTTCCTGGTCGCCCTGCCGCTGTGCATGGGCATCGCCATCGCGTCCGGCCTGCCGCCGGCCAAGGGCCTGATCACCGGAATCATCGGTGGGCTGGTGGTGGGTTGGCTGGCCGGCTCCCCGCTGCAGGTCAGCGGGCCGGCGGCGGGTCTTGCGGTGCTGGTGTTCGAGCTGGTGCGCCAGCACGGCGTCGAGATGCTCGGGCCGATCCTGCTGCTGGCCGGGCTGCTGCAACTGGCGGCCGGGCGCCTGAAGCTCGGCTGCTGGTTCCGGGTCACTGCGCCGGCGGTGGTGTACGGCATGCTCGCCGGGATCGGCGTGCTGATCATCCTGTCCCAGGTGCATGTGATGCTCGACGCCGCGCCGAAACCCTCCGGCCTGGACAACCTCACCGCGTTCCCCGGTGCCGTGGCCCAGGCCCTGCCGTCGTTCGGCTGGCAGGCCGGGCTGTTGGGGCTGGGAACCATCGCGGTAATGTGGCTGTGGGAGAAGTTCCGCCCGCATTCGCTGCGCTTCGTGCCCGGCGCGCTGCTGGGCGTCGGCCTGGCCACGGGCGCCAGTCTGTTGCTGGCGCTGCCGGTCAAACGCGTCGAGGTGCCGGACAACCTGGCGCAGGCCATCGACTGGCTCAAGCCGGCGGACCTGCTCAACCTCGCCGACCCTGCCTTGCTGGTCGCGGCGTTCGCCGTGGCCTTCATCGCCAGCGCCGAGACCCTGCTGTCCGCTGCGGCGGTGGACCGCATGCACAGCGGCCCGCGCTCGGACTTCGACCGTGAACTGTCGGCGCAGGGGGTAGGCAACATGCTCTGCGGCCTGGTCGGCGCGTTGCCGATGACCGGGGTGATCGTGCGCAGTTCGGCCAACGTCCAGGCCGGCGCCACCACACGCTATTCGACGATCTTCCATGGTCTGTGGCTGCTGGCGTTCGTGCTGTTGCTGTCGAGCCTGCTGCAGAGCATTCCGGTGGCGAGCCTGGCCGGCGTGCTGGTCTACACCGGGTTCAAGCTGGTGGATCTGAAGGTGTTCCGCGGCCTGGGCCGTTACGGCCGGATGCCGATGTTCACCTACGCCGCCACGGCGCTGGCGATCATCTTCACGGACTTGTTGACCGGCGTGCTGATCGGCTTCGGCCTGACGCTGCTGAAACTGGCGCTGAAGGCCGCACGGCTGAAGATCAGCCTGATCGACCTGCCGCAGGAAGGGGAAATGGAGATGCGCCTGACGGGCGCGGCGACGTTCCTCAAGGTGCCGGCGCTGACCCAGGCCCTGGCCAGCGTTCCGCCGGGCACGACGGTGCATGTGCCGCTCAACAACCTGAGCTACATCGACCACGCCTGCCTGGAACTGCTGGAGGAATGGGGCAGGGCCAATGCCGCCAAGGGGTCGAGGCTGCTGATCGAATCCCGGGGGCTCAAGCGCAGGCTTGAAGGGCGGGTGCGCACCACCGTCGGCATCGGCACGGCCGGCTGAAACAAACCTTGTGGGAGCCGGGATCAGGCGGCCGGCTGGTCCAGCTCCAGGCCCACGCCCAGGCGGCGGCCCATGCACGGCCAGCGTTTCCAGGCGGCGCCGGTGTCCGGGCTGCTGAGCTTCTCGCGGTAGGCCTCCACCGACTCCAGCGCGAAGCTGTCGTCGTCGAGCATGCTGTCCACCGCGTGGTGCACCACTTCGTCGAGTTGGTTGGCGAATGCCTCACCCAGCAGCTGGTGGGCAATCAGATTGGCGACCGTCATGTCCAAGGGGATCAGTGGCTGGCCGAAATGCTTGATGTACAGGTCGTTGACCTCTTCGACAAACCGGTGGGCCAGATAGGCCTCGTCCAGCAGGCTGTCCAGGCCCACGGGGGGCTGGAGGAAGTACTGCTCGGCGATTTTCAGCACCGGTTTGATCTGTGACTCGATTCCCGCTTCCCTGGCGACTTCATTGGCTGCGTCCAGCAGGTCCGGCACTTCATCGATGTAGGCGGCGACGAAGCGCGTCAGGACGGCTTCGGCACCGGTTTCCGGCAACTGGATCGCCGGGTGCAGGTGAGGCAATTGATTTTCCAGCTGACGGGTCAGCCGTCCGGTGTCTTTCTCGTGTTCTCGGGCTATTCGGATCTGCTCGCGCAATGCGGCGGTGTTCATGAAAACTCCAGGGTACAGGGCAATGAAATAGGGAAGACATAACTTAGCTGGCTTACGAAAAATGCTAAGACGCATTTGTCATAATTATTTCATCCTTGATACACCGGGGTTATATCGGTGTGCCACCACTCCGCTGCATCCTTCTCCATTCGTGCCCTGGAACGCAAGTGCCAGCTGTTTCATGCGATTTACGCGCTCGCGTTGCGAGGTTCAAGTCGCTGTCTATACTCGCCAGTGAATGGAGTTAGCTGATGATGCCTGACTGCCCGCGCAGCAAGGCCCGGCGATTCAAGTTCGTAGTCTGATGCAGCCGCTCCCTTGCCGCAGGCGTTGCGCCTACGGGACAACAAGAACGATAAGGGGAACCCGCAATGATGCGACATCCACACGTCTGGATGGGCCTCCTGTTGTGGTCGATTTTCAGCCAGGCGCAAGCGGCCTGGACTGTGAATATGGCGCCTGGAGCGACTGAGATCAGTCACGCTGTGTTCGACCTGCACATGACCATCTTCTGGATCTGCGTGGTGATCGGGATCATCGTCTTCGGCGCGATGTTCTGGTCGATGATCCTGCACCGCCGCTCCACCGGCCAGGTCGCGGCACGCTTTCACGAGAGCACCACCGTCGAGATCCTCTGGACCGTCGTGCCGTTCCTGATCCTGGTGGCGATGGCCGTTCCGGCGACCGCCACCCTGATCAAGATGTACGACACCAGCGAGCCGGACATCGACATCCAGATCACCGGCTACCAGTGGAAGTGGCACTACAAGTACCTGGGCCAGGACGTCGAGTTCTTCAGCAACCTGGCCACCCCCGCCGAACAGATCCACAACAAGCAGGCCAAGGGCGACCACTACCTGCTGGAGGTCGACAAGCCGCTGGTGCTGCCGACCGGCGCCAAGGTGCGCTTCCTCGTCACCTCCGCCGACGTGATCCACTCCTGGTGGGTGCCGGCCTTCGCGGTCAAGCGCGACGCCATCCCCGGGTTCGTCAACGAAGCCTGGACACGCATCGACAAGCCCGGCCTCTACCGCGGCCAGTGCGCCGAGCTGTGCGGCAAGGATCACGGCTTCATGCCCATCGTGGTCGACGTGAAGGAGAAGGCCGACTACGACAAGTGGCTCGCCGAGCGCAAGGCCGAGGCCGCGCAGCTCAAGGAGCTGACCAGCAAGGAATGGACGCTGGACGAGCTCAAGGAGCGCGGCGACAAGATCTACCACACCACCTGTGTGGCCTGTCACCAGGCCGAGGGCCAGGGCCTGCCGCCGATGTTCCCGGCGCTCAAGGGCTCGAAGATCGCCACAGGCCCCAAGGAGGCGCACCTGAGCCTGGTGTTCCACGGCAAGCCCGGCACCGCCATGGCGGCGTTCGGCAAACAGCTGTCGGAAGTCGACATCGCCGCCGTCGTGACCTACGAACGCAACGCCTGGGGCAACAACAAGGGCGACATGGTCACGCCCAAAGAAGTGCTGGAGCTCAAACAGGCGGAAAGCAAATGAGCCGCGCCGCCGCGTCCTCCCGCCAACGTCCGGGGCTGCGCGCCCCGCACGGCCCTGCCCGTCCGCTTGAAGGAGAAAGGCCATGAGCGCCGTTATCGATGACCACGGTCATGCCGACCACGCCCACGGCCCCGCCAAAGGCCTGATGCGCTGGGTGCTGACCACCAACCACAAGGACATCGGCACGCTGTACCTGTGGTTCGCGTTCTGCATGTTCCTGCTCGGCGGCTCGTTCGCCATGGTGATCCGCGCCGAGCTGTTCCAGCCCGGCCTGCAGATCGTCGAGCCGGCGTTCTTCAACCAGATGACCACCATGCACGGCCTGGTGATGGTGTTCGGCGCGGTGATGCCGGCGTTCGTCGGCCTCGCCAACTGGATGATCCCGCTGATGATCGGCGCGCCGGACATGGCCTTGCCGCGGATGAACAACTTCAGCTTCTGGCTGCTGCCGGCGGCGTTCCTGCTGCTGGTCTCGACCCTGTTCACCCCCGGCGGCGGGCCGAACTTCGGCTGGACGTTCTACGCGCCGCTGTCCACCACCTACGCGCCGGAAAGCGTGACGTTCTTCATCTTCGCCATCCACCTGATGGGGATCAGCTCGATCATGGGCGCGATCAACGTGATCGCCACCATCCTCAACCTGCGCGCCCCCGGCATGACCCTGATGAAGATGCCGCTGTTCGTCTGGACCTGGCTGATCACCGCGTTCCTGCTGATCGCGGTGATGCCGGTGCTGGCCGGCTGCGTGACGATGATGCTGATGGATATCCACTTCGGCACCAGTTTCTTCAGCGCCGCCGGCGGCGGCGACCCGGTGCTGTTCCAGCATGTGTTCTGGTTCTTCGGCCACCCCGAGGTGTACATCATGATCCTGCCGGCCTTCGGCGCCGTCAGCGCGATCATCCCGACCTTCGCGCGCAAGCCGCTGTTCGGCTACACCTCGATGGTCTACGCCACGGCGAGCATCGCGTTCCTGTCGTTCATCGTCTGGGCGCACCACATGTTCGTGGTGGGCATCCCGCTGGTGGGCGAGCTGTTCTTCATGTACGCCACCATGCTGATCGCGGTGCCGACCGGGGTGAAGGTGTTCAACTGGGCCAGCACCATGTGGCAGGGCTCGATGACCTTCGAGACGCCGATGCTGTTCGCGGTGGCGTTCGTGATCCTGTTCTCCATCGGCGGCTTCTCCGGGCTGATGCTGGCCATCGCCCCGGCGGACTTCCAGTACCAGGACACCTACTTCGTGGTCGCCCACTTCCACTACGTGCTGGTGCCGGGGGCGATCTTCGGGATCTTCGCCTCGGCCTACTACTGGCTGCCGAAGTGGACCGGCCACATGTACGACGAAACCCTCGGCAAGCTGCATTTCTGGCTGTCCTTCATCGGCATGAACCTGACGTTTTTCCCGATGCACTTCGTGGGACTTGCGGGCATGCCCCGGCGGATCCCGGACTACAACCTGCAGTTCGCCGACTTCAACATGGTGTCGTCGATCGGCGCGTTCATGTTCGGCGCCACGCAGATCTTCTTCCTGTTCATCGTGATCAAGACCATCCGCGGCGGCGCGCCGGCGCCGGCCAAGCCTTGGGACGGCGCCGAAGGGCTGGAGTGGAGCGTGCCGTCGCCGGCGCCGTACCACACCTTCACCACGCCGCCGGAAGTCAAATGAACACCGGCCGCCATGCAGGCGCGAGCCTGCTCGCGAAGAACGATGACGCGCTGTGCCTGCAGCACCGGGTCGTCCGCTTCGCGAACAGGCTCGCGCCTGCAGGGGGCTCGGTGAGGAGCTGGAACCATGGCTGACTCGGTCTCGATGAAAAAACTGGTCACCCGCCTGCTGAGCGTGGTGGTGGCGATGTTTGTCTTCGGCTTCGCCCTGGTGCCGCTGTACGACGTGATGTGCAAGGCCTTCGGCATCAACGGCAAGACCGCCGGGCAATACGAGGGCGAGCAGACCGTCGACACCTCGCGCCAGGTGCGCGTGCAGTTCCTGTCGACCAACACCGCCGACATGCCGTGGGACTTCTACCCCAAGCATGACGAGCTGACAGCCAACCCCGGTGCGGTCAACGAGATGATCTTCATCGCCCGCAACCCCACCGACAAGCCGATGAGCGCCCAGGCCGTGCCGAGCATCGCGCCGAGCAACGCGGCGGCGTATTTCCACAAGACCGAATGCTTCTGTTTCACCCAGCAGGTGCTGCAGCCCGGTCAGCAGATCGAGATGCCCGTGCGCTTCATCGTTGACCGCGACATGCCCAAGGATGTGAAGCACCTGACGCTGTCCTACACGCTGTTCGACATCACCGCCCGTCATCCACCGGTGGCCGCAAGCACTGGCGGTTAAGCGTGCCCGATAAGGAGAACAATAAATGGCGACTCATGAGCACTATTACGTTCCGGCCCAGAGCAAGTGGCCGATCGTGGCGACCGTCGGCATGGTCACCACGGTGTATGGCCTGGCGACCTGGTTCAACGACCTGAAGGCGGCGCGCCCGGAATCCCACGGCCCGCTGATCTTCTTCATCGGCGGCCTGCTGCTGGCGTACATGCTGTTCGGCTGGTTCGGCGCGGTGATCAAGGAAAGCCGTGCGGGGCTGTACAGCCCGCAGCTGGACCGCTCGTTCCGCTGGGGCATGAGCTGGTTCATTTTCTCGGAGGTGATGTTCTTCATCGCCTTCTTCGGCGCGCTGTTCTACGTGCGGCACGTGTCGGGGCCGGCGCTGGGCGGCGAAGGCACCAAGGGCATCGCCCACATGCTGTGGCCGAACTTCGAGTTCGTCTGGCCGCTGCTGAACAACCCGGACTCCAAGCTGTTCCCGCCGCCCAAGGAAGTCATCAGCCCCTGGGGCCTGCCGCTGATCAACACCATCTTGCTGGTGAGCTCCAGCGTCACCGTGACCATCGCCCACCATGCCCTGAAAAAGGGCCACCGCGGCGCGCTGAAGCTGTGGCTGGCGGTCACCGTGCTGCTGGGCTGCGGGTTCCTCGCGCTGCAGGCCGAGGAGTACATGCACGCCTACCACGAACTGGGCCTGACCCTGGGTTCGGGCATCTACGGCGCGACGTTCTTCATGCTCACCGGTTTCCACGGCGCCCACGTGACCATCGGCACGATCATCCTGTTCGTGATGCTGGTGCGCATCATGCGCGGGCATTTCGACGCCGAGCACCAGTTCGGCTTCGAGGCGGCGAGCTGGTACTGGCACTTCGTGGACGTGGTGTGGATCGGCCTGTTCGTGTTCGTCTACGTGCTCTGAGGCTCACCAGGGCGCATGCGAGACCAGTTGGCCGCTCCAGAAGCCCCAGGCGATCAGGCCGACGGTGGCGGCGGCCAGGGTGACCCGAACGCTCAAGGCGATCACCAGACGGTTCGAGCCGCTGTCGTCCTTGACCAGAAAGAACAGGCCGCTGAACAGGCTGATCACCGTGGCGATCAGCATCAGGACGATGGCTGCCTTGAGCATCATGGCAAGACTCCGGGGGGACAGGCGATGCAATTGAGTATAGCGGTCGCACGCACCGGCTCCGGGGCACGGCCATGAAGCGCTTCCGGCCCGGCGTCGTGCCGACGGTGGCGGTGGTTCTGCTGCTGCCGCTGATGGTGTCGCTGGGTGTCTGGCAGCTGGGCCGCGGCGCTGAGAAGACCGCCTTGCTCGCCAGCTACGCCGAACGCCGCGCCGCCGAACCGATGGCCGCCGCCGAACTGCTGCACAGCGCCGATCCGGCCTTCCGCCGGGTGCACCTGCACGGCCGCTTCGATGCCGACCACAGCCTGCTGCTCGACAACCGCCAGCGCGACGGCAAGGTGGGCGTCGAGCTGCTGCAGCCGTTCCAGGACCGGCGCACCGGCCAGTGGCTGCTGGTCAACCGCGGCTGGCTGCCGTGGCCGGATCGGCGCCTTGCCCCACAGTTCACGACCCCGGCCGACGCGGTGGACATGGATGCCTGGGTCTACGTCGCCCCCGGGGCGACCTTCCAGCTGCATGCCGATCCGGTCAGCGACGCCTGGCCGCAGACCGTCACCGCCGTCGAGCCGGCGCGGCTGTGGAAAACCCTCGACCGCGACGGCTTCGCCTATGAAGTGCGCGCAGAACCCGGCCCCGCCAGCTACGTCACCGACTGGCCGGTGGTGGCGATGGGCCCGGAAAAACACCTCGGCTATGCCGTGCAGTGGTTCGCCATGGCCACCGCCCTGCTCGGCCTTTACCTGTATCTCGGCTGGCACAACGCAAAGGAGAAACACCATGGGAGCGGCCATGAATCCACCCAGCATGTCTGAAGCCAAGCCGGCGGCCGGTCGCCGCCGCGGACGCATCCAGCTGCTGCTGATCGTGCTGGGCGTGGTCGGCCCGATGATCCTCGCCACCGGCATGTACAAACTGCAGTTCTGGGTGCCGGAAGGCCGCAGCTACCACGGCGAGCTGATCGGCAACGGCCAGACCCGCGCCGACCTCGGCGTGACGGCCGACGAGGAGCGCTGGCAGATGCTGGTGACCGCCCCCGGCGATTGCGCCGCGGACTGCCAGCAATTGGTGTACCTGGCGCGGCAGATCCAGATCGGCCTGGGCCGCGACGCCGGGCGAGCCAGCCACGCCCTCGCCGCCGCGCAGCCGCTGGGCGCCGACTACGAAGCCCGGCTGGCCCGCGACTACCCGCAACTTCAGCGCTACCCGCTGGACACCGCCGGCCTGCGCAAGACCGCCGGGGACGCGTCCGCGCCGCAGCTGTGGATCATCGACCCCCACGGCAACCTGGTGCTGCGCTACGGCCCGGACGTCAACGGCAAGGATCTGCTCAACGATCTGCGCCACCTGCTGAAACTGTCGAACATCGGATAGGGACATCGTCATGGCCAAACCCGGATTTCGCCTTGCGCTGTTCGCCACCCTGCTGGCGCTGATCGTGGTGCTGCTCGGCGCCTACACCCGCCTGACCCACGCCGGCCTCGGCTGCCCCGACTGGCCGGGCTGCTACGGCTTCATCAGCGTGCCCAAGAGCGAAGCCCAGCTGGCCCATGCCGAGCTGCACTTCCCGGACTCGCCGGTGGAGGCGCACAAGGGCTGGAACGAGATGATCCACCGCTATTTCGCCGGCACCCTGGGCATGCTCATCGCGGTGTTGGCCGGGCGGGCGTGGGTCGATCGCCGGCACCCGGGGCAACCGCTGAAGCTGCCGCTGTTCCTGCTGGCGGTGGTGTTCGCCCAGGCGGCGTTCGGCATGTGGACGGTAACGCTGAAACTGTGGCCGCAAGTGGTCACCGGGCACCTGCTGGGCGGCTTCGCGACCTTGAGCCTGTTGTTCCTGCTGACGTTGCGGCTGTCCGGCGTGCTGCCGGCCCTGAGCGTGCCGCGCCGCCTGCAATATTGGGCGACCGCAGGCCTGGTGCTGGTGATCGGCCAGATCGCCCTCGGCGGCTGGGTCAGCTCCAACTACGCGGCGGTGGCCTGCATCGACTTCCCCACCTGCCACGGCCAATGGCTGCCGCCGGCGGACTTCGCCAACGGCTTCCACCTGACCCAGCACATCGGCCCCAACTACCTGGGCGGGCAACTGGACAGCGACGCCCGCACCGCCATCCACCTGACCCACCGCATCGGTGCCCTGCTGGTGACCCTGGTGCTGCTGGGGCTGGCCTGGCAACTGAAGGCGGTGGGCATGACCCGCCTCGCCGGGCTGGTGCTGGCCGCCCTCGCCGCGCAGATCACCCTGGGCGTCAGCAACGTGCTGTTCCATCTGCCGCTGCCGGTGGCCGTGGCGCACAACGCCGGCGGCGCCGCGCTGCTGCTGACGATGGTGCTGGTCAACTATCACGCGCGCACCGCCCTGGTGCGGATCAAACGGCCGATGCCGGCCGGCTGGCGCCTGAGCCCGCGCAGGCACCCTGCCGCGCCGGTCACCCTCAAAGGAGAGACGCCATGGCGATTCTGATCGGCGAACGCCCTGCCCAAGCGCTGTGGCGCGACTACCTGGAGCTGACCAAACCGAAGGTGGTGGTGCTGATGCTCATCACCTCGCTGGTGGGCATGTTCCTGGCGACCCGGGCCGGCGTGCCGTGGACCGTGCTGGTGTTCGGCAACCTGGGCATCGCGCTGTGCGCCGGCGGCGCGGCGGCGGTCAACCATGTGGTGGACCGGCGCATCGACGCGGTGATGGCCCGCACCCACAAGCGGCCGCTGGCCGAAGGCCGGGTGGCGCCACTGGCGGCACTGACGTTCGCCCTGGCGCTGGCGCTGGCCGGCCAGGCCCTGCTGCTGGCCTTCACCAATGCCCTGACCGCCTGGCTGACCCTGGCCTCACTGCTCGGCTACGCGGTGGTCTACACCGGTTTCCTGAAACGGGCGACCCCGCAGAACATCGTCATCGGCGGCCTCGCCGGCGCCGCCCCGCCGCTGCTGGGCTGGACCGCCGCCACCGGCCACGTCAGCGCCGAACCCCTGCTGCTGGTGCTGATCATCTTCGCCTGGACGCCGCCGCACTTCTGGGCCCTGGCCATCCACCGCAAGGAGGAATACGCCAAGGCCGACATCCCGATGCTGCCGGTCACCCACGGCGAGCACTACACCAAGGTGCACATCCTGCTGTACACCTTCGCCCTGCTGGCGGTCAGCCTCCTGCCTTACGTGATCCACATGAGCGGGCTGCTGTACCTGATCTGCGCGCTGGGGCTGGGCGCCCGGTTTCTGCAATGGGCCGTTGTGCTGTACCGTGGCACTCGGCCGCACGCGGCGATCAACACCTTCAAGTACTCTATTTATTACTTGTTCCTGCTGTTCATCGCCCTGCTCGTAGACCACTACCTATTGTTGAACCTATGACTCGAACCCAGAAAACCGTCTTCATCCTCGTCGCCGTGATCGCGCTGATCCTCGGCCTGACCGTCAACAAGGTGCTGAGCGGCAAGGGCCAGGGCGACCCCACCGCGCTGATCGACGCCGGCATCATCCTGCTGCCGCAGAGCCGCAGCCTGCCGGACGTGACCATGACCGACCAGGACGGCAAGGCCGTCACGGTCAACGAGCTCAAGGGCAAATGGAGCCTGCTGTTCTTCGGCTACACCTTCTGCCCGGACATCTGCCCGACCACCCTCGCCCAACTGCGCCAGATCAAGAGCGAACTGCCCAAGGACGCGGTCGACAAGCTGCAGATCGTCCTGGTCAGCGTCGACCCCAACCGCGACAACCCGAAACAGCTCAAGCAGTACCTGGGCTATTTCGATCCGCAGTTCATCGGCCTGACGCCCAAGTCGGTGGAGGAACTGCAGAAGGTCGCCAACGCGGTGAGCATCCCGTTCATCCCGGCTGACACCAGCAAGCCGAACTACACCGTCGACCACAGCGGCAACCTCGCGGTGATCGGCCCGGACGGCACCCAGCGCGGCTTCATCCGCGCGCCGCTGAACAACGCCAAGCTAGTGGCGCAGTTGCCGGTGATGCTCAACCGGCCTTGAAGCAGGCACAAAAAAAGGGACGCCCGAGGCGTCCCTTTTTCATTGCCGCAGCGATCAGAACGCCGGCAGCACCGCCCCCTTGTACTTCTCGGTGATGAATTGCTTCACCTCCGGGCTGTGCAGGGCGGCGGCCAGTTTCTTCATCGCGTCGCTGTCCTTGTTGTCCCCGCGGGACACCAGGATGTTCACGTACGGCGAGTCGTTGCCTTCGATCACCAGCGCGTCCTTGGACGGATCGAGCTTGGCTTCCAGCGCGTAGTTGGTGTTGATCAGCGCCAGGTCGACCTGGGTCAGCACGCGCGGGATGGTCGCGGCTTCCAGTTCACGGATCTTCAGGTCTTTCGGGTTCTCGGCGATGTCCTTGACGGTGGACAGGATGTTCTTCGAGTCCTTGAGCTTGATCACGCCGGCCTTGTCCAGCAGCAGCAGCGCACGGCCGCCGTTGGTGGCGTCGTTCGGGATCACCACGTTGGCGCCGCTCGGCAGCTCGTCGAGCTTCTTGAACTTGCTGGAGTAGGCGCCCAGGGGTTCCAGGTGCACGCCGGCCACGGCCACCAGGCTGGTGCCCTTGGCCTTGTTGAACTCATCGAGGTACGGCTGGTGCTGGAAGAAGTTGGCGTCCAGGCGCTTCTCGGCCACCTGCACGTTCGGCTGAATGTAGTCGGTGAACACCTTCACCTTCAGGTCCACGCCTTCCTTGGCCAGCGCCGGTTTCACGAACTCGAGGATCTCGGCGTGGGGCACCGGGGTCGCGGCCACGGTCAGGGTTTCGGCGGCGTGGGCCGAGAAAGCGGCGGCGGCAGCGAGGGCAACGAACAGTCTTTTCATTCAGCTAACTCCTTGTGGGTATCCGCCGGCGGCGCCTTGGCGCCTGCCGGGGAAGGCCGGCTCATGTTTTTCTGTGACAGGATCGATTATTTGCGCGAGAAGTGGACGACCAGCCGGTCGCCCACCATTTGCAGCACTTGCACCAGGATCAGCAGCAGCACCACAGTCACGACCATCACGTCGGTCTGGAAGCGCTGGTAGCCGAAACGGATCGCCAGGTCGCCCAGGCCGCCGGCGCCGACCACACCGGCCATCGCCGTGTAGGACACCAGTGTAATCGCTGTCACCGTAATCGCCGCGAAGATGCCCGGACGGGCCTCCGGCAGCAGCGCGTTGACGATGATCTGCCGGGTGGTCGCGCCCATCGACTGGGTGGCTTCGATGATGCCGCGGTCCACCTCGCGCAGGGCGGTTTCCACCAGCCGCGCGAAGAACGGCGTCGCGCCCACCACCAAAGGCGGAATCGCACCGGCCACGCCCAGCGACGTGCCGGTGATCAGCACGGTGAACGGGATCATCACGATCAGCAGGATGATGAACGGCAGCGAACGCAGGATGTTCACCACCAGCGACATGATCGCGTAGACGCCGCGGTTCTCCAGCAATTGGCGCGGGCTGCACAGGAACAGCAGCACGCCGAGCGGCAGGCCCAGCAGGACGGTGAACAGCAGCGAGCCGCCGAGCATCATCAGGGTGTCGCCGGTGGCCAGCCAGATTTCCAGCCAGTCGATGTTTTCGAACAGGGACTTGAGCAGTTCCATCAGCGGAGCACCTCCATGTGAACGTCGGCGGCGGTGAAGCGGGCGAACGCCGCGTCCATGTCGCCGCCGGTGACGGCGAGGGTCAATTGCCCGTAGGGAACGTCTTTGATGCGGTCGATGCGGCCGGCCAGGATGCTGTAGTCCACCCCGGTCTCCCGGGCGACGGTGCCGAGCAGCGGCGCGTAGGTCGCGTCGCCCTGGAACGTCAGGCGCACGATGCGGCCCGGCACGTGGGCGAAGTCATCGCGTTGTTCGTTTTCGTCGATCTGCTCGTCTTCCTGGACGAAACGCTTGGTCGTCGGGTGCTTCGGATGCAGGAACACGTCCGCCACCGGGCCTTGCTCGACGATCGTGCCGGCGTCCATCACCGCCACCTGGTCGCAGACGCGGCGGATCACGTCCATCTCGTGGGTGATCAGGACGATGGTCAGTTTCAGCTCGCGGTTGATCTCGGCCAGCAGTTGCAGCACCGAGGCGGTGGTCTGCGGATCGAGGGCGCTGGTGGCCTCGTCGCACAACAGGATCTTCGGCTTGGTCGCCAGGGCGCGGGCGATGCCGACGCGCTGCTTCTGGCCGCCGGACAGTTGCGCCGGGTACTTCTTGGCATGGTCGGACAGACCGACCCGGGCCAGCAGTTCGGCCACGCGGCGGTCGATCTCGCTGCGCGACAGTTCGCCGGCCAGGGTCAGCGGCAACGCGACGTTGTCGGCCACGGTCTTGGACGCCAGCAGGTTGAAGTGCTGGAAGATCATCCCGACCTGCTGCCGGAAACGGCGCAGGCCGTTGGCGTCCAGCGCGGTGATCTCTTCGCCGTCGACGATGATCTTGCCGCCGCTGGCGTCCTCCAGGCGATTGATCAGACGCAGCAGGGTGCTTTTGCCCGCGCCGGAATGGCCAATCAGGCCGAACACCTGACCGTTCTCAATCGACAGACGGGTCGGGTGCAGCGCAGTGATGTCCTTACCGGCGACGCGGTAAGTCTTATGGACGTTTTGAAACTCGATCACGTAGCGAACCTTGTGGGGCGCGTTGAAAAGGGTCAGCGGTTAGCCGGGCGCGCATTTTAGCCTGTCCGTATAGAGGTTCTTAGCATTTATTTCGCAAACAACCTTTCTTTTGGCAATAACGCGATCAAAGGTCATAAAAAAGGAACGGTCCGGCGTCTCGGTCAGTCACTCGAATAACCCCTGGAAATGCCCCATGGCTATCGGCACCGCGCCGGAAAACCTGACGGGCCCCGACCCAAACGAGGAGTTCAAGCCTGATGAGCACCAAAAAACCCGCTGCCGAGAAGAGCCGACTGGCCGGAACGGACACCCCCGACCGCGCCAACACCAACGCCAAGCTCGACCGTCTGGAGCCGTTCCGCTCCGACGCCACCGGCCAGGCCCTGCGCACCAACCAGGGCGTCAAGGTCGCCGACAACCAGAACACCCTCAAGGCCGGCGACCGCGGGCCGTCGCTGCTGGAAGACTTCATCATGCGTGAGAAGATCACGCACTTCGACCATGAGCGCATCCCGGAACGCATCGTCCACGCTCGCGGCGCCGGCGCCCACGGCTTTTTCCAGAGCTACGGGAACCATTCGGCGCTGACCAAGGCCGGTTTCCTGCAGGATCCGGCGAAGAAAACACCGGTGTTCGTCCGTTTTTCCACCGTGCAGGGGCCGCGCGGCTCCGGCGACACGGTGCGCGACGTGCGCGGCTTCGCCGTGAAGTTCTTCACCGAGGAAGGCAACTTCGACCTGGTGGGCAACAACATGCCGGTCTTCTTCATTCAGGACGCGGTGAAGTTCCCCGATTTCGTCCACGCGGTGAAACCCGAGCCGCACAACGAAATCCCCACCGGCGGCTCGGCCCACGACACCTTCTGGGATTTCGTTTCGCTGGTGCCCGAGTCGGCGCACATGGTGATCTGGGCCATGTCCGACCGGGCGATCCCGAAAAGCCTGCGCAGCATGCAGGGCTTCGGCGTGCACACCTTCCGGCTGGTCAACGCCGAGGGCACCTCGCGCTTCGTCAAGTTCCACTGGCGCCCCACCGCCGGCACCTGCTCGCTGGTGTGGGACGAGGCCCAGAAGCTCGCCGGCAAGGACACCGACCACCATCGCCGCGACCTCTGGGAAGCCATCGAGACCGGGGACTACCCGGAGTGGGAACTAGGGGTGCAGGTCATCGAGGAACAGCACGAGCACGACTTCGAGTTCGACCTGCTCGACCCCACCAAACTGATTCCCGAGGAGATCGTGCCGATCACGCCGCTGGGCAAGATGACCCTCAACCGCAACCCGGACAACTTCTTCGCCGAGACCGAGCAGGTCGCGTTCTGCCCCGGCCACATCGTGCCGGGGATTGACTTCTCCAACGATCCGCTGCTGCAGGGGCGTCTGTTTTCCTACACCGATACGCAGATCAGCCGACTCGGCGGGCCGAACTTTCACGAGCTGCCGATCAACCGTCCGCTGGCGCCGTTCCACAACGGCCAACGCGACGCCCAGCACCGTTCGACCATCGACAAAGGCCGCGCCTCTTACGAGCCGAATTCGATCGACGGCGGCTGGCCGAAGGAAACCCCGCCCGCCGCGCAGGACGGCGGTTTCGAGAGTTATCCGGAGCGCATCGACGCAAACAAGATCCGCCAGCGCAGCGAATCCTTCGGCGATCACTTCTCCCAGGCCCGGCTGTTCTTCAACAGCATGAGCCCCCACGAGCAGGAGCACATCATCGCGGCCTACAGCTTCGAACTGGGCAAGGTGGAGCGCGCGACCATCCGGGCGCGGGAGGTCAACGACATCCTCGCCAACATCGACCTGGAGCTGGCCAGGCGCGTCGCGGAAAACCTGGGCCTGCCGGCGCCGGCCAAAGGCACGGTGGCGGTGCGCAAGTCCTCGCTGGAGCGCTCGCCCGCGCTGAGTCAGGCCAACTTGCTGCCGGAAAACATAAAAACCCGAAAAGTGGCGATTCTGGCCGCGAACGGCGTCGATAGTGCAGCCATCGACGCCATGAAGAAAGCACTCAGGGCCGAAGGCGCCCACGGGAAGCTGCTCGGCCCGACCTCGGCGCCGCTCAAGGCCGCCAACGGCAAGACCCTGGCGGTGGACGCGTCGATGGAAGGCATGCCGTCGGTGGCCTTCGACGCGGTGTTCGTGCCGGGCGGTGCGGCGTCGGTCAAGGCCTTGGGCGGTGACGGGGTGGCGTTGCACTACCTGCTGGAGGCGTACAAGCACCTGAAGGCAATCGCCTTGCAGGGCGAGGCCGAACAATTGCTGGACATGCTGAAGCTGGAAAAGGACGCGGGACTGGTGACGGGCAAAGACGCCGGGGCGCTGACCCAGGCGTTCTTTGCCGCGATCGGGCAGCACCGGGTCTGGGAACGGGAAGCCAAGGCGAAGGCGGTTCCTGCATAAGGGTTCCCCGGTGCCCATGAGGACGCCATCGCCAGCAGGCTGGCTCCAGGATTCGGAACGCCGCAGATCCCTGTGGGAGGCCAGCCTGCTGGCGATGGACTCCGGACTTGGCGCTTAAGGCTTGCGCGGGCTCAAGACCATCTGCGCCGGTACGGTGCGCACGGTCTGCTTGCGGATCTGCAGGTCGAAGCCCGGATCCAGCTTCTTCACGCGCTTGGTCAGCAAGGTCGCCAGCCACGGGTAGTCGGCGGTGCGCGGGGCCTGCAGGGTCACTGCGCAGTCGTAATTCACCACATCGGCGGCGATCGCATCCAGTTGCCGACGCAATTTGCGGCTATCGGTGATGTTCAGCGCCACCGTGGTGCTTTCCGCTGTCGGGTCGATCACCCGCGCCTTGGGCTTGGACTCCGCCGCCTGCAGCGCCGCTTCAGCCTTTTCCAGCTCGGCCTTGCGGGCTTCGGTGATGGCGCCGTTGACGCCGCCGGTCAGCGCCGGGGCCTTGGGCATCAGGGCCCGGGCACGGCTCAGGGCCATGGCGGCGGCGTTCACGTCGCCCTTCTGCAGCACGATCTGGCTGCGGCGCAGGTAGGCTTCGGCCAGTTGCCTCTGGTACTGCTCAAGGGACTGGTCGTTGGGGGTTTCTGCCTGCAAGGCCGCCAATTGGTCTTCGGCGGTGGCCAGTTCGCTGCTGGCCAGGCTTTGCTCCAGTTGTGCGATGGCCGTGGCCCGCGCGTCGGGGGCTTCGGCCACCGGCGGCGTGCTTTGGCAAGCGCCCAGCAGCACGGAAAATGCGACAAGGAGCAGATAACGGGAGGCGAACGGCTTCATTCCTGCGACTCTCTAATTGCGCAAAAAGCGAGCAAGTCTACACCCCTCGACGGGGCAGGACAAAACTGAGCAGAAACAGTGCGGCCGCCGTCACAACGATCGAAGGGCCGGCCGGGGTGTCCTTGAACCAGGACAGCGCCAGCCCGCCGCACACGGCCAGCATGCCCAACAGGCTCGCACCCAGCGCCATCTGCTCCGGGGAGCGGGCGTGACGCTGTGCCGCAGCCGCCGGGATGATCAGCAGCGAGGTGATCAACAGCACGCCGACGATCTTCATCGCCACCGCGATCACCACCGCGATCAGCAGCATCAGCGCCATGCGCAGCCCGGCCACCGGCAGGCCTTCGACCTTGGCCAGCTCTTCGTGCACGGTGATCGCCAGCAACGGCCGCCACAGCGTCACCAGCAACGCCAGCACCGCCGCGCTGCCGCCGAGGATCCAGGCCAGGTCGGTGGGGCTGATCGCCAGCAGGTCACCGAACAGATAGGCCATCAGGTCGATCCGCACTTCATGCATGAAGCTTAGTACCACCAGGCCAAGGGAGAGCGTGCTCGGCGCGAGAATTCCCAGCAGCGTGTCGGAGGCCAGCGGCTGGCGCTGCTGCAGCGTCACCAGCACCACCGCCAGCAGCAGGCAGCCGACGGTGACCGCCACGGTCGGACTGACATCCAGCAGAAATCCCAGGGCCACGCCCAGCAGGGCGGCGTGGGACAGGGTGTCGCCGAAGTAGGCCATGCGCCGCCAGACCACGAACGAGCCCAACGGCCCTGCGACCACCGCCAGCGCCAGACCTGCAAGCAGGGCGTAGAACAGAAAATCAGCCATGCTTGCAGCCATCTCCGTGAACATGGGGTTGGCCCGCCGGGGCCGCCTTGACCACCGAACCGTGCAGGTCGTGGGCGTGGTCGTGATGGTGGTGATAGATCGCCAGGCTCGGCGCGTTGTTGCCGAACAGCTCGACGAAGGCCGGGTCGCCGCTGACCTGCTCCGGATGCCCGGAACAGCAGACGTGGCGGTTGAGGCAGACCACCTGGTCGGTGGTGCTCATCACCAGGTGCAGGTCATGGGAGACCATCAGCACGCCGCAGCCGTGGCGGTCGCGCAGCCGCGTGATCAGGCTGTACAGCTCGGCCTGGCCGGCCACGTCGACGCCCTGCACCGGCTCGTCGAGCACCAGCAGCTCGGGTTCGCGCAGCAGCGCCCGGGCGAGCAGCACGCGCTGCATCTCACCGCCGGAAACGCTCTGCACCGGGCTGTCGATGACGTGCTCGGCGCCGACCTCCCTGAGTGCCGCCAGGGCCCGTGTGCGGTCGACGCCCGGCACCAGACGCAGAAAACGCAGCACCGACAGCGGCAAGGTCGGATCGACATGCAGCTTCTGCGGCATGTAGCCGACCCGCAGCTTCGGCTTGCGCCAGACGCGGCCGCTGTCCGGCTTGAGCAACCCGAGCACGGCGCGCACCAGGGTGGTCTTGCCGGCGCCGTTGGGGCCGATCAGGGTGACGATCTGCCCCGGCTCGACGCTCAGGTGAATGTTGTCCAGCACGCTCTGCCCGGCGAACCGGACCGCGACCTGCTCGAGACGGATCAGCGTGTCGCTCATCAAGCCCCCCGGCAGCCGGAGCAGAGGCCGACCACTTCCACGGTCTGGGCCTCGACGACGAAGCCGACATCCTTGGCGCTGTGGATGATCGCGTCGCTGATGGCCTTCTGCTCAAGCTCGATGGCGGCGTGGCATTGGCGGCAGATCAGGAACTGGCCCTGATGCGCGTGCTCCGGGTGGACGCAGCCGATGAAGGCGTTGAGCGAGGAGATGCGGTGCACCAGGCCGTTCTCCAGCAGGAAATCCAGCGCCCGGTACACGGTCGGCGGCGCGGCGCGACGGCCGTCCTGCTCGCTCAGCACCGCGAGGATGTCGTAGGCGCCCAGCGGCTTGTGGCTCTGCCAGACCAGTTCCAGCACCCGCCGACGCAGCGCGGTCAGGCGCAGGCCCTTGCGTGCGCACAGGGCGTCGGCCTCGGACAAAGCGCTGTGCACGCAATGAGAGTGGTCGTGGGGGCGGCTGGCAATCGGTGTAATGGGCATGAGCGGCGACGAGTTTGGCTAGAGACGTTATTATGTTACCCGTTCTCGCCTCCTTGAGTGGTCATCGTGTCCCGACTTTTTTCTGTTTTTGTCGCATTCGTCACCGGTTTCCTGCTGATCGGCACGGCCCAGGCCGAGGTCAAGGTGCTCACCAGCATCAAGCCGCTGCAACTGATCGCCGCCGCCGTGCAGGACGGCGTGGCGATTCCCGAAGTGCTGCTGCCGCCCGGCGCCTCGCCGCACCACTACGCCCTGCGCCCGTCAGACGTGCGCAAGGTGCAGTCGGTGGATCTGCTGTACTGGATCGGCCCGGACATGGAAGGTTTCCTGCCCCGGGTGCTGAACGGCCGCACGCTGCCGAGCGTCGCCGTGCAGGATCTGCCTGGCCTGAAGCTGCGCCGCTTCGCCGAGGACAGCCACTCGCACGCCGAAGAGGCCGACGAGCATGACCACGACCACCGTCCGGGTACCCTGGACGCGCATTTGTGGCTGTCTCCGGTGAACGCACGGGTGATCGCCGACAAGATGGCCGCCGACCTGAGCGCCGCCGACCCGGCCAACGCCCAGCGCTACCAAAGCAACGCCAAGGCGTTCGACGGGCGCCTCGATGCGCTGGACGCGCGCCTGAAGAAACGTCTGGCCGGCATCGAAGGCAAACCCTACTTCGTGTTCCACGAAGCCTTCGACTACTTCGAAGACGCCTACGGCCTCAAGCACGCCGGCGTGTTCAGCGTCGCGGCGGAGGTGCAGCCGGGCGCACAGCACGTGGCGGCGATGCGGGCGCGGCTGCAGGAAGTCGGCAAGACCTGCGTGTTCAGCGAACCGCCGCTGCGCCCACGCCTGGCGGAAACCCTGGTGGCCGGGCTGCCGGTGAAACTGGCGGAACTGGATGCGCTCGGCGGCTACACCCCGGCGACCGCCCAGGGTTACGAGCAAGTGCTGGAAAAGCTGGGCAACGACCTGGCGGGTTGCCTGGAGTCGCTGTAAGCGATCCTGTGGCGAGGGATCTTGCTTCCGTTTAGCGCTCAAGGTTCCGTCGACTGCCCGGAACCTTGAAGGGGCATGGCACCCGATGCGAGCACGTTCGCCCGCCACCCGGTCAGAGCGCGAACGGCAACTGGACGCTGATGGCCTGGCGCTGCGCCAGGCGCTGCTCGAATTCCTTCGGATCGTGGATCAGCACGTCCTGCCCGGCGAACGACTCCGCCGCGATCAAACGCGACAGCCAGAACCGCACGCACGCCACCCGCAGCATCACCGGCCACAGTTCGGCTTCCGCCGCCGTGAACGGACGCAGCGCCGCGTAGGCCCCCAGAAACGCCCGCGCCCGCTGGCCGTCGATCTGCCCGGCGTCGTCGGAGCACCAGTCGTTCAAGGCGATGGCCACGTCGTAGAGCATCGGCCCCGAGCAGGCGTTGTAGAAGTCGATCAGCCCGGTCAGGTGCGTGCCTTCGAACATGGCGTTGTCGCGGAACAGGTCGGCGTGGATGTTCGCCCGCGGCAACGCGAGGATCTTCTCTTTCTGCACGGTGATTTCGTCCAGCGCCTTTTGCAGCAGCGCCCGCGGCTCGTCGCCCAGATGCGACAGGAACTGCGTCCCCTCCTCCAGCATCCAGTCCAGGCCGCGGTCGGTCTTGCGCTTGATCATGTTGGCGCCCTGGGTCGCCAGGTGCAGATGGGCCTGCAGCTCGCCGACCTGCGCGCAGTGCTGGGCGTTGGCCTGCTTGATGTGCTTGCCGGCCAGGCGCGGCTGCAGCAGCGCCGGCTTGCCCTTGAGCTCGCGCAGGGCCTCGCCGTCGGTGGTGCGCAAGGCGTACGGCACCGGCAGGTCGGCCTTATGCAGCACGTCGAGCAGGTCGATGAAGAACGGCATCTCCTGCACCGGGCCGCGCTCGACCAGGGTCAGGACGAACTCGCCCTGTTCCAGGCTGATGAAGAAATTGGTGTTTTCGCTGCCGGCGGCGATCCCCTGGAAATCGAGCAGACGGCCGAGCCCGTAAGGGGCGAGAAAGGTTTCCAGCTCGGGCCGAGCCAGGGGGGTGAACACAGACATGGTCAAAAACTGCTCAGTTCTGGCGCCGGGGTCGGGCCGGCGCCGGGTGAAATTAAGGAACTACTTCCATTCAAAGATCTTCCATGACGGAATCAGCATATCCGGCTGGTCCGAACGGATGAAGTTCGCGTCGGTACCGTCGGCACGCACCAGAAAGTACGGCGGCGCGCCCTTCACGGTGACTTTGATCGCATACAGGAAACCGTTCTGGCGGTACTCCTGGATCGTCCTGTCGCCCTCCGTGCGAATGGTGACCTCCGGATCCGCCGACGGCGCATCATCCGCCGCGATCGCGGCCATCGGTGAGACAGCGATCAGACTGACCAGCAGCAAGCGATTTAACGTACGCATGATAACCTTGTCCCTTTGTCGTCAACGGTCCCGCTATTCTAGCGCCGGACCCGCCGAAAAGGTTGATCCTGCACATGAGCCAAGCCCCCCTCGTCCTGGTGGACGGTTCGTCCTACCTTTACCGCGCCTTTCATGCGCTGCCGCCGCTGACCACCTCCAAAGGCATGCCGACCGGCGCGGTCAAAGGCGTGCTGAACATGCTCAAGAGCCTGCGCAAGCAATACCCGGACAGCCCGTTCGCCGTCGTCTTCGACGCCAAGGGCGGGACGTTCCGCGACGAAATGTACGCCGAATACAAGGCCAACCGGCCGAGCATGCCCGATGACATGCGCGTGCAGATCGAGCCGCTGCACCAGAGCGTGATCGCCCTCGGCTTCCCGCTGCTGTGCGTCGAAGGCGTCGAGGCCGACGATGTGATCGGCACCCTGGCCCGCAGCAGCGCGGCCGCCGACCGGCCGGTGATCATCTCCACCGGCGACAAGGACATGGCGCAACTGGTCGACGGGCACATTACCTTGGTCAACACCATGTCCGGCAGTTCGATGGACGTGGAGGGCGTTAAGGAGAAGTTCGGTGTCGCACCGGAGCAGATCATCGATTATCTGGCCCTGATGGGCGACTCCTCCGACAACATCCCCGGTGTGCCCGGCATCGGTCCGAAAACCGCTTCAGGCCTGCTGGTGGGCGTCAACGGCGGCCTGACCGAACTCTACGCGCAGCTCGACATCGTGCCGACCCTGCCGATCCGCGGCGCCAAGACCCTGCCGGCCAAGCTCGAAGAGCACAAGGAGATGGCGTTCCTCTCCTATCAGTTGGCGACCATCAAGGTCGACGTGCCGCTGGACATCACTCTCGACGACCTGCACATGGGCGCCGAGGATCCGGCCAAGCTCCTTGAGCTTTACACGCTGATGGAGTTCAAGGGCTGGATCAACGACCTGGAGCGCGACGCCAAGCGCGTCGAACTCAAGGCCGCGGCCGAGCTTGAGCCGGCCGCCGACCTGTTCAGCGCCGCCGAAGCCGAAGCGCCGCAAGCGACCGGCGCAACCCGCTACGAGACCGTCCTCGACCAGGCGCGTTTCGATGTCTGGCTGGAAAAGCTCAAAAGCGCCGAACTGTTCGCTTTCGACACCGAAACCACCGGCATCGACGCGCAACAGGCGCAACTGGTCGGCCTGTCGTTCGCCGTGCAGGCCAACGAAGCGGCCTACGTTCCGCTGACCCATTCCTACATCGGCGTACCGGATCAGCTCGACCGCGACACCGTGCTGCGCGCGCTCAAGCCGATCTTGGAGGATCCGAACAAGCTCAAGGTCGGCCAGCACGCCAAGTTCGACATGAACATCCTCGCCAACTGCGCCATCGGCGGCGACCCGGCCAACGGCATCACCGTGCGCGGGATCGCCTTCGACACGATGCTCGAATCCTACGTGCTGAACTCCACCGCCACCCGCCACGACATGGACAGCCTGGCGCAGAAGTACCTGGACCACACCACCGTGAGCTTCCAGGACATCGCCGGCAAGGGCGCCAAGCAACTGACCTTCGACCAGATCGCCCTGGAACAGGCCGGCCCGTACGCCGCCGAAGACGCCGACGTGACCCTGCGCCTGCACCAGGCCCTGATCGAAAAGCTCAACGCCATCCCGAGCCTGGCCAGCGTGCTGACCGACATCGAGATCCCGCTGGTGCCGGTGCTGGCGCGCATCGAGCGTCAGGGCGCGTTCGTCGACGCCGCCCTGCTCGGCGTGCAGAGCATCGAGCTGGGCGACAAGATGGTCGCTCTGGAGCGCGAAGCGTTCGAGATCGCCGGTGAGGAATTCAACCTGGGCTCGCCGAAGCAGCTGGGCGTGATCCTTTACGAGAAGCTCGGCCTGCCGGTGCTGAAGAAGACCGCCACCGGGCAGCCCTCCACCGCCGAAGACGTGCTGGCGCGGCTCGCGGAGGACGACTACCGGTTGCCGAAGGTGCTGATGGAGTACCGCTCCATGAGCAAGCTGAAAAGCACCTACACCGACCGCCTGCCGGAACAGATCAACCCGCGCACCGGACGCATCCACACCTCCTACCATCAGGCGGTGGCGTCCACCGGACGGCTGTCCTCCAGCGACCCGAACCTGCAGAACATCCCGGTGCGCACCGCCGAAGGCCGCAGGATCCGCCAGGCGTTCGTCGCGCCGGCCGGCTACAAGCTGCTGGCGGCGGACTACTCGCAGATCGAACTGCGGATCATGGCCCACCTGTCCCGCGACGAAGGCCTGATGAACGCGTTCCGCAACAACCTGGACGTGCACACCGCCACCGCCGCCGAAGTGTTCAAGGTCGAACTCAACGAAGTGACCTCCGATCAGCGCCGCAGCGCCAAGGCGATCAACTTCGGGCTGATCTACGGCATGGGCGCGCAGAAGCTGGGCAAGGACATCGGCGTCGACACCAAGACCGCCAAGGCTTACATCGACACCTACTTCGCCCGTTACCCCGGCGTGCGCGAATACATGGAGCGCACCCGCAAGCAGGCGGCCGACCAGGGCTACGTGGAGACTTTCTTCGGCCGCCGCCTGTACCTGCCGGAGATTAACTCCAACAAGCCGCAGGAACGCGCCGCCGCCGAACGCACGGCGATCAACGCCCCGATGCAGGGCACGGCGGCGGACATCATCAAGAAGGCCATGGTGGCGGTGGACAACTGGCTGCAGGCGTCGGGACTGGATGCCAAGGTGATCCTGCAGGTCCACGACGAACTGGTGCTGGAGGTCCGCGAGGATCTCGTCGGTCAGGTCAGCGAAGAAATCCGCACGCACATGAGCGGCGCGGCGAAACTGGATGTTCCGCTGCTGGTCGAAGTGGGTATCGGCAACAACTGGGACGAGGCTCACTGAGCCGTCTGGGACGGGCCTTCGCTGCGGCATGGCGTCGCGGCGAAGGCCCGGGAACGGGCTTAGTTCCGATCGCTCTTGGAATTATTCCAAAGCTTTTTGAAAAAAATCTGAACTAATCTTGCGAAGGGCCACTCAGAGTTACTGAATGGCTGGTGAAGCCCTTCGATGCTCCTATGTTGTGTTAAGTGTTGGCAGATATCTGAACCCCGCCCTAGCGGTTCGGAACTTGAACCCCGGAACTTCTCCCTCCCCATATGAAGTCCGGGGCTTTTTTTGCCCGCGATTTACTCGGCCGCCGCTTCGGCGCCCTTGTCCGCAAGCTCCATCCAGCCCGCCAGCACGGTGTAGGCCTCTTCCAGGCCCATGCGCTTGGGCGCGGAGAACAGCTGGATCGAGACCGTATCGCCCCACCCCTTGCGGATCTCCGACTGCACCTTGAGCAGCGTGTTCTTGGCGGCGCCGTAGGTCAGCTTGTCCGCCTTGGTCAGCAGGATGTGCATCGGCATGCCGGCGGCGACGGCCCAGTCGAGCATCAGCCGGTCGAAGTCGGTCAACGGGTGGCGGATGTCCATCAGCAGGATCACCCCCATCAGACTCTCGCGACCGCCCAGGTAAGCCTCGAGGTGACGCTGCCAGTGCTGCTTGAGCGGGATCGGCACTTTCGCATAACCGTAGCCCGGCAGGTCGACCAGACGGCGTTCATCGTCTAGCTTGAAGAAATTCAACAGCTGCGTGCGGCCCGGGGTTTTCGAGGTGCGCGCCAGGCTGGCGTGGGTCAGGGTGTTCAGCGCGCTGGACTTGCCGGCGTTGGAGCGGCCGGCGAAGGCCACTTCGTAGCCCTGGTCGCTGGGGCATTGATCGACTTTGGCGGCGCTGAGCATGAAGGTGGACTGTTGGCACAGGCCGAGGATGGGGTTCTTGAGCTGCATGGGATTTCCGATGTGGACGGCGCCGGGAATGGGCGCGGCAAGCGAGGTCGCTTCCGTTTCAGTGACGCCAGTATATAATGCCGCAGATTTTGTGTGCGCTTTGTCCCAGCGTAGGATGAAGTTCACGAGAGCGACAGACCTTGATTGCGCAACAGAACGCAGAACGCTCTCAACCCTGAAAAGGTCGTTTTATGACGAAATGGCTGCTGGCTGCCGGGCTTCTGATGCCGCTTCACAGCATTCAGGCCGCACAGGATCCGGAAGCCGTGTACAACCGTGTCTGTGGTGCCTGTCATTCCGGCCAGCTCCCTACGGCGCCCCGCAAGGGCGATCGGGAAGCCTGGACGCCGAGATTGGCCAAGGGCATGGAGACGCTGGTGCAACACGTGACCCAGGGTTTCAAGGCGATGCCGCCGCGTGGTTTGTGCATGGACTGCAGTACCGAGGATTACCGAGCCATCATCCTCTGGATGAGCGAGTAAGCCCGGTCCATAACTCTTAACCCTTAGCCGTAGTTGGATTAGCTGATGAACAAACTGATCGTGAGTCTGCTGTTGACCGTGGGAATCTCAGGCTTCGCCCATGCTGCAGGCGATGCCGCCGCAGGCCAGGCCAAAGCCGCCGTATGCGGTGCCTGCCATGGCCCGGATGGCAACAGCATGGCGCCAAACTTTCCGAAACTGGCGGGCCAGGGCGAACGCTACCTGACCAAGCAACTGCACGACATCAAGTCGGGCAAGCGCACCGTCCTGGAAATGACCGGCCTGCTGACCAACCTGAGCGATCAGGACCTTTCCGACATCGCCGCCTACTTCGCCAGCCAGAAAGGCAGCGTCGGCGCCGCCGATCCCAAGATCGTGGCCCGCGGCGAAGCGCTGTTCCGTGGCGGCAACCTTGAAAAAGGCCTGCCGGCCTGCACCGGCTGCCACTCCCCGAACGGCGCCGGCAACGCGGCCGCCGGGTTCCCGCACCTGGGTGGCCAGCACGCCCAGTACATCACCAAGCAGCTGACCGATTTCCGCAAGGAAGAAGCCGGACGCACCAACGACGGCGACGCCATGACCATGCGCACCATCGCCCGCAAGCTGAGCGACGAGGACATCGCCGCCGTCTCCAGCTACATTCAAGGCCTGCACTGAGGCCAGGCTTGCCGGCGTGATCCGGGCGTTGCGCGCAAGGGAATCCCCCGCTACGTTAACGCTCGATTAATCCGCTCAAGCAAGTATAAAAAGGGTGGCCTTGGCCGCCCTTTTTTGTGGCCGCTGCCGTTACACTACAGGACTCATGCCCGCCACGACCTGTCCGCAGACAGGCTGCGCGAGGCGACCCATTTGCCCAGGAGTAAAGCATGCGTAATCTGATCATCAGCGCCGCCCTCGTCGCTGCCAGCCTGTTCGGCGTGACCGCCCAGGCCGCCGAGGCCCCTGCCGCCCCTTACGTCGAACTGAGCAATCCGGTGCCGGTCGCCGTGCCTGGCAAGATCGAAGTGGTGGAGCTGTTCTGGTACGGCTGCCCGCACTGCTACGCGTTCGAGCCGGTGATCAACCCATGGGTCGAGAAGCTGCCGGCCGACGTCAACTTCGTGCGCATCCCGGCCATGTTCGGCGGCCCGTGGGACGCCCACGGCCAGATGTTCCTGACCCTGGAAGCCATGGGCGTCGAGCACAACGTCCACGCCGCCGTGTTCAACGCCATCCAGAAGGAACACAAGAAGCTGACCGACAAGAACGACATGGCCGACTTCCTCGCCACCCAGGGCGTGGACAAGGACAAGTTCCTCGCCACCTTCGACTCCTTCGCCATCAAGGGCCAGATCGTCAAGGCTCGTGAACTGGCCAAGAAATATGAAATCTCCGGCGTTCCGACCATGATCGTCAACGGCAAGTACCGCTTCGACATCGGCTCTGCCGGTGGTGCCGAAGAGGCCCTGAAACTGGCTGACCAACTGGTCGCCAAAGAGCGAGCGTCCAACAAGGCCGCCGCCAACTAAGCGCGGCGACCGCCATGCGCCGCTGGAGAGCCGAACGCCTCGTCGGCCTGCACGATCCGCAGGTCAACGAGCATCACCTGGAGTCCACGGGCCTGCCCGCAGACAGCCGTCTGCGCTTGCTCAGCTTCAACATCCAGGTCGGCATCTCCACCGAGCGCTACCGGCACTACCTGACCCGCAGCTGGCAGCACCTGCTGCCGCACAACGGGCGCTCCGGCAACCTGCAGAAGATCGGCAGCCTGCTCGGCGATTTCGATCTGGTGGCCCTGCAGGAAGCCGACGGCGGCAGCCTGCGCTCGGGCTACGTCAATCAGGTCGAGCACCTGGCCCAGCTCGGCGCTTTCCCCTACTGGTACCAACAGCTCAACCGCAACCTCGGCCGCCTGGCCCAGCACAGCAACGGCGTGCTCAGCCGCTTGCGGCCGTGGGCGATCGAAGACCATCCGCTGCCCGGGCCCAAGGGCCGCGGCGCCATCCTGCTGCGCTTCGGCGAAGGCCCGGAGGCGCTGGTGGTGGTGATGATGCACCTGGCCCTCGGCCCCCGCGCACGCACGCTGCAACTGGCGTACATCCGCGACCTGATCGGCGACTACAGGCACCAGGTGCTGATGGGCGACATGAACACCCACGCCAGCGACCTGCTGCAGCACTCTCCGCTGCGCGACCTCGGCCTGCTGGCCCCGCAGCTTGAAGCGACTTTCCCCAGTTGGCGCCCCCAGCGCTGCCTGGACCATATCCTGCTCAGCCCGACCCTGACCCTGGAAAAGGTCGAAGTGCTGCCGCAACCGATTTCCGATCACCTGCCGGTCGCGGTAGAGATTCGTCTGCCGGGTTCGCTCACGGCCGATGCATTGCCCGCGTTGAGTCCTGCCCTTCGCGGAAGCCCTGAATGAGCGACGAAGCCCAGCGCTGGAAAGAGAAATACCTCAAAAGCATCGAACAGCAGGAAAAGCTCGAACGTCGTTGGGACGCCCGGCTCGACCTGCTGCGCCGCGGCCTGGTGCGCAGCACCCTGGCGGCCGAAGGCACCGACCGGGTGGTCGACCAGTGCATGAAAGAGATGCGTGATGTGGTGCGCACCGACGACATGGACGCCGGCCTCGCCGCCCTGCTGCCGCGCCTGGAAAAAGCCGTGCTCGACTCCGAGCAGCGCCGGGAGACGCGGATCAACCAGGTCAGCACCGCGCTGAATGCGCTGGTCACCCAGTTGCAGGCCTTGCCGCTGCCGCGGGACGTCGCCCGGCCGCTGAAGAAGTTCGCCAAACAACTCGACGACCGGGTCGGACAGGCCCGGGAAATGCCGCTGCTGCTCAGCGAACTCAGCGGCTTGCAGGGCAAGGCCCTGAGCCAGTTGGAGACGCCGGCGGAACCGGGCCGGCCCGGACTGCTGCAGCGCCTGTTCGGCCATCGCGACAATGACGAGCAGCCGGAGCCGGTGCTGCCGATACCGACGGCTCCGGCTTCCGAGCACACCGAACCGACGCACGCCCCACCGGCCGACCTGCGGCAAGAGACCGCCCCCAGCCCAGTCGCCGAGCCTGAAGAGGCCGCACCCGCCGGCCACCTGCCGGGGGCCAGCCTCGCCACCGAAGCGACGGCGCCCGCACCGCTGCCGAGCCCGGCCAGCCCGCCGGAGCCGGAGCCGGAGCCGGAGCCGGAAGTATTCGCCTTCACGCCGCAGCCACCGGTCGCCGAGCGCACGCCCCAGGCACCCGTTGCGGCGATCACCGAACCGGCCACCCCCGAACCGGTTCCGGCTGCACCAATGCCCGCGCCGGTCGCGGTCAATCCGGACGAGCTGATCCAACCCGGCGAAAACACCGCCGCGATGATCCTCGACAGCCTGCCCCTGCCCGAGCCCATCGCCCTGGCATTGGCGGCCATCGACCCCGAACAGGCCGAGCACGACATCCTCTACGCCCTGCCGGATTCCCCTGAGCCGTCCTACAGCTCGGTGGCTCGGCACATCGAAGACACCCTGATCGGCCTGCTGGACGACCTGACGCTGCCCGAGCGCCATCGCCCGCAAGCCGAGGCAATGCGCGATCGGTTGAAGAACGGCTTGAACTGGTACGAACTGTTGCCGATCCTCGACGATCTGGCGACGTTGATGCTGGCCATCACCGACAGCGGCCAACACGAATTCGAGGTGTACCTGCAACAGCTCAACGAACGCCTCGAAGCGTTCCAGAGCAACCTCAAGGCCGCCAGCGAGGGGCACGCCGACAACAGCTCCGCCGCCCGGGCCATGGACACGCAGATCCGTGAGCAGGTCGACGGCCTGCAGAACAGCGTGCAGGAAGCCGCCGACCTGGACGACCTCAAGCAAGTGCTGGAAAACCACCTGGAAGGCCTGCTCGGCACCATGGATCAGCACCAGAAGCAGCGCGACGCCCGCGAGCAGGAAGTCGCCGCACGCCTCAAGAGCCTGGCCGAGCGCGTGGCCCACATGGAGCAAGAAGCGCTCGGCTACCGCGAGCACCTCGAAGAGCAACGCCAGAAGGCCCTGATCGATCCCCTCACCGGCCTGCCTAACCGCGCCGCCTGGAGCGAGCGGCTCGAGCAGGAAATGACCCAGTGGCAGCAACACGGCAACACCTTGAGCCTGGCCATGCTCGACCTCGACCACTTCAAGCGGATCAACGACAACTACGGCCACCTGGCCGGCGACAAGGTGCTGAAGATCATCGCCACGGTGCTGCGCAAACGCCTGCGCGGCACCGATTTCATCGCCCGCTTCGGTGGCGAGGAATTTGTCCTGCTGCTGCCGGCCACCACCCCGGCGGTCGGCGCCCGGTTGCTGGAGACCTTGCGCGCGGCCATCGAGGCGTGCCCGTTCCACTTCAAGGGGGAGCGGGTCACGATCACCATTTCCATGGGATTGGCGTCGTTCAGACCGGGAGAACGCAGCGATCAGGTGCTCAAAAGAGCCGATCAGGCGCTGTACCGGGCAAAAAACGCCGGACGCAACCGGGTGGAGGCCGGCTGAGGCAATTGTTCCATTTTGTTTAAATCGGGCCGATGGCCGTCTGCGGGCCGGGCAGTACGTTACACTGTTGCATTATTGTCTTGCGTGTACTGCCCTAAACCATGAAATTCCTTGCTCTCCTCGTGTCGCTGCTCGTGCTGGCCGGTTGCGCCAGCGGCCCGCGATTCGACACCAGCCACCCTTCAGCCAACCACGACAGCCGCATCCAATACGTGGTGGTGCACTACACCACTGCCTCGCTGGAGCGCTCGCTGCAACTGCTGACCCACGGCGAAGTCAGCAGCCATTACCTGATCGGCGACGACAAGAAGGCGACCATCTACAAACTGATGGACGAAAACCTGCGCGCCTGGCACGCCGGCGAAAGCGAGTGGCAGGGCCGCACCTGGCTGAACTCAAGCTCGATCGGCATAGAAATCGTCAACCCCGGCTTCCGGGACACCCCGAACGGCCGTGTGTGGTATCCGTACAGCGAAGCCCAGGTGCAGTCGCTGATCGTGCTGCTCAAGGACATCAGCAAACGCAACGGCATCAGCCCGCGCCACATCATCGGCCACAGCGACATCGCGCCGCTGCGCAAGCTCGATCCGGGCCCGCTCTTCCCCTGGAAGCGCCTGGCCGCCGAAGGGCTGGGCCTGTGGCCGAACGAGCAGGCGGTCGCCCAGCGGCAGGCGCAGTTCAATGCGCAGCTGCCGGACATCGGCTGGTTCCAGATGCAATTGGCGCGGCTGGGTTACGCCACCCCGCAGACCGGCGAGCTGGATGTGGCGACCCGCCACGTGCTCGCGGCGTTCCAGATGCATTACCGCCCTTCGCGCTTCGACGGCACGCCGGACGCGCAAACGGCAGCGTTGCTGGTGGTGCTGAACCAGACAAAATAATGACGCCCGCCCGACGGTCAGGGCGAAATCGCAATCAGCAGCTATAACTCATTGGTAATTCTTCGGATATCCATGATGGTAGCTACCCGAGAGACGTTGCGTGGCTGGTTTTATCGCCCGTGGTTTTTGGCGATGCTCGCGGCTGTCCTCAGCGCAAGCCTTTTGATCACCGGCGGGCTGTTCGTGGCGGTGCGCCAGGTCGAACAGAACGAGAGCCAGGAGATGAACGCCCAGGGCGCACGCTTCCTCGCCCGCCTCGAGCAACTGTTCGGCCAGCTGCGCGAAAGCCTCGACGACCTGGAGGCCCAACCCCTGCGCAGCTGCGACGAGGAAATGATCGCCACCCTGCAGCAGGTCACGTTCAATTACCGCTTCGTCTACGAAGCCGCCTACATGGACGCTTCGCGGATCTGCTCCAACCGTCCGCGCCAGGATGCCCTCTCGGTGGTGCGCCCGCCGGACATCAAGGGCCCGACCTACAGCTACTGGCTCAACACCACCACCGAACCCGACGAAAACCGCGCCGCCCTGATGCTCGGCCGCGGCAACTTCCGCGTGGCCACCTCCCGCGGGCACCTGACCGACATGGTCGACCTGTCGCCCGGCAGCAGCCTGCTGGTGGTGCTCGATCACGGGTCGCGGGCGATTCCGGTGCTCGGCGTGCCGCAGGCCTGGCCGCCCACCGACCATTGGCCGCCGAAGAACCCGGACGCGCTGCAGGTGACCCAGACGCGCCTGATCTATCGCATGCCCACCGACAACCCGGAGTACCAGCTGGTGCTGATCACCCCGCGCACCGGCATGCACATCCCGGAGCTCTGGTGGTGGATGGTGCCGCTGTGCCTGATGCTCGGCGCCTTCGTCGGCCTGCTGGTGTTCTGGCTGGTGCGCCAGCGGCAGTCGCTGGACGCCGAGCTGCACGGCGCGATCCGCCGGGGCGAGCTGCAGGTGCTGTACCAGCCGATCTTCGACCTCGACAGCCGCAACTGCGTCGGCGCCGAGGCCCTGCTGCGCTGGCGCCGGCCGGACGGCACGCTGACCAGCCCCGACCTGTTCATCCCGATGGCGGAGAACACCGGGCAGATCCGGCAGATGACCGACTTCGTCCTGCAGCGCCTGCTGGAGCAGCTGGGCCAGCTGCTGCGGGCCAATCCGCAACTGTACATCTCGGTGAACTTGGCGGCCTGCGATGTGATGGTGCCGCGCATCGGCCAGGTCATGGCCCGGCTGCTGGCCCTGCACCGGGTCGCGGCGCGGCAGATCGCGTTCGAGGTCACCGAACGCGGCCTGATCGACGTGGTGGTGGCGCGGGAGAACCTGCAAGCGCTGCGCGATGTGGGGCATCAGGTGCTGATCGACGATTTCGGCACCGGCTATTGCAGCCTCGCCTACCTGCAGACCCTGCCGGTGGACTGCCTGAAGATCGACAAGGCGTTCATCGATGCCCTCGGTCACGACGCCGCCAGCAGCGGGGTCGCGCCGCACATCATTCACATGGCGCAGGCGCTGGATCTGAAGGTGATCGCCGAGGGCATCGAGCTCGAGTCCCAGGCGGCGCTGCTCAGCAGCGAAGGCGTGAAGTTCGGCCAGGGCTGGCTGTTCGCCCACGCCCTGAGCGCGGTGCAGTTCATCGAGCTGATCACCCGCGGCCGGCGCCTGGCCGGGCGCCGGATCGACGACGAAGCCTAGACCGCCAACGCCATGTAGAACTGCGTGCCCTGCCCCGGCCGCGAATAGACGCCCATCCGGCCGCCGTGCAGCTGGACGATTTCCTTGCACAGCGCCAGGCCCAGCCCCGCGCCGCCCTTCTTGCGCCCGACCTGAACGAACGGTTCGAAAATCCGTCCCTGCTGACCGTAGGCGATGCCTTCGCCGTTGTCCTCGACGCTGATGATCACCCGCTCGCCGTGGCGCCGGGCCTGAAGGCGGATCAGCCCGTCCCGGGCGGTGTGGCGCAAGGCATTGTCGATCAGGTTGTCCAGCACCCGGTCCAGCTGCGCCTGATCGGCCTGCAGCCGCGGCAACGGCTCCTGCACCTCGACGCTCAGGGTGACGCCCTTCTCGGCCGCCGCGCCGGCAAAACGCGATTGCGCCTGCTCCAACAGATCCCCGATCGAGCACGGCGCCAGCGACAGCTTCTGCAGACCGCTCTGGTAGCGCGAGAAGTTGAGCAGGTCGTTGATCAGTTGCATCAGGCGCTGCATCTCTTCGTTGACCGTGTCCAGCAGATCGGATTCCCGAGAGTCCTCGGCGAACTTCGCCCGCTCGCGGAACAGGCCGAACGCCATGTGCATGCCGGTCACCGGCGTGCGCAGCTCATGGGACGCGCGCAGGACGAATTCACTGCGGACCCGTTCGAACGCGCGCTGCTCGGTCACATCGTGCAGCACCATCACCGCCCCGAGGATATGGCCCTGGGTGTGGCTGACCGGGGTCAGGCTGAACGTCAGCAGCCGCGCCTCGCCGTCGACTTCGACACTCAGATCCTCCGGTGCCCGCTCCAGCGAGCCGCCCCGCAGCACCGATTGCAACTGGACATCCAGTTCGGGCCGGCCCAGCGCCGCGCCCAATCCTTGCCCGCACCGGTCGCTGTCCCAGCCCAACTGCCGCTGGGCCACCGGGTTGAGGTGTTCCAGGCGCCCTTCGCGGTCGATCATCAGCAGGCCGTCATCGATGCTGTCGAGCACCGCCTGCAAGCGCTGCTGGCCGGCCAGCAGCTCGTCGACGTTGGTGGCCTGGTGCTCGCGCAGGGCTTCGGCCATCAGGCCGAAACGCCGGGTCAGCTGGTTCATTTCCAGGGCGGGGGAAATCGGCAGGGTCACCTCGAAATTGCCTTGGCCGATGCTGTCGGCCGCTTTGGCCAGGGCCTCGATGGGGGCGCCGAAACGCCGGGCGATCCCGTGGGCGGTCACAAAACCGATGATCAGCACCGCCAGGCCCACCAGCCCGAGCAGGCCGGCGATCAGCAACGCCCGTTGGCGGGCGGCCTGCTGCACCGCATTGATGTTGTCGAGGGCGCGCTTGTGTTCGGTGACCAAACCGTTGCGCAGAGTGTTGAAGCGTTCGCGCAACTCACCGCTGTCGCTCAAGGAGGTGGCCGACCGGTCATAAGCCTCCATGAAACGCTGGTAATCGTCCTTGGCCTGCATGAACCCGTACGGGTTGTCGTCGCCTTGGGCTTCGTGGGCGATGCCCTCCTCCAGCAGTTCGCGGTAATGCTGTCGCGAGGCTTCGAACGCCGCAGGGTCGGGCTTTGCCGACAGCATCATGATCAATTGGTCGCCCAGGGTCTGGCGCAGCTTGAGCCCCAGGTCAAGGGTGACAAAGTTGTTGCGCACCAGCGCTTCCTGGCTGCCGGCCATCTGCATGACGCTGACCAGGCCCAGCAGCAGCCCCAGCAGGGCCACGGTGATCAGCGCGGAAATGCTCAAGAACAACCGGGTACGCAACTTCATTGCCAGCTTCATCGTCACCCGCTCACAGGTTGTATTGCTTGCGCTTGCGGTACAGGGTCGAGGCGTCGATGCCCAGTGTCTTGGCCGCCTGGTCGAGGGTGCCGGCGGTGGCCAGCACCGCGCCGATGTGGGCCCGCTCCAGTTCGTCGAGGCTCAGGGCGGCGCCGATCCGCGGCGTATTGGCGGCCGGTTGCTCGGCCATGCCCAAGTGGCTGATTTCCACCCGCTCCTGAGGGCAAATGATGCTGGCGCGCTCGACCACGTTGCGCAGCTCCCGGATGTTGCCCGGCCAGCGGTAGCTGAGCATCGCCTCGCGGGCCTCGTCGCTGAACACCCGGGCCGGACGCGCGTATTCCTTGACGAAACGGGCCAGGAAACGCTCGGCCAGGGTGAGGATGTCCTCGCTTCGTTCACGCAGCGGCGGCAGGTGCAGGGTGATGACGTTCAGGCGGTACAGCAGATCCTCGCGGAAACGCCCGTCACGCACCATGTCTTCCAGGTTGAGGTTGGTGGCTGCCAAGATCCTCACATCGGCGCGCCGAGTGACCGGATCCCCTACCCGCTCGTATTCCTTGTCTTGAATGAAACGCAGCAGTTTCGGCTGCAAGGTCAGGGGAAAATCGCCGATCTCGTCGAGAAACAGCGTGCCGCCGTCGGCCTGGTTGACTCGCCCGAGCGTGCTCTCGCTGGCGCCGGTGAACGCGCCGCGGCTGTGCCCGAACAGTTCGCTTTCCATCAGTTCGGCGTTCAGCGACGGGCAGTTGACCGTGACGCAGGACTTCTTCTCGCGCTTGCTCCAGCCATGGATGGCCCGGGCCAGCTCGCCCTTGCCGGTGCCGGACTCGCCCAGGATCAGGATGTTGGCATCGGTGCCCGCCACTTGGCGCGCGGTCTCCAGCACCACCTTCATTGCCGGGCTGTGGGAGTCGAGGCCGTCCTTCGACTGGCGGATTTCGCCTTCGAGGGCTTCCAGGCGTGCCGAGAGCCGGCGCACTTCCAGTTGCTTGGCCGTGGCCAAGCGCAACTGATCGGGGCTGCACGGCTTGACCAGGTAATCGGCGGCGCCGGCCTGGATCGCATCCACCGCGGTGTCGACCGCCGAATGGGCGGTGACGATCACCACCCGCATCCACGGCGCCTGAACGCGCATCTGCGCCAGGACGTCCAGACCGTTGTCCTCGCCCAGGCGCAGATCCAGAAAGCACAAGTCGAACACCTGCCGCTGCAGCAGCGCATCGGCCTGGGCGGCGCTGGTGGCGGTGGCCACCGTATAGCCCTCGTCTTCGAGGCAATAGCGGAACGTTCGCAGGATGGCGGATTCATCGTCCACCAGCAGAATGCGGCCTTGATGCTCAGTGGCTGATTCCATTTTTCCTACGCTCCATAAGTGAATGTCTTGGTTTAGTCCCGGAAAAATCGGGCAAGTTGCATGGTCGATTCTGATCGATTCCAGTCATGGCAGGGTAGCTCCCTCCTGCCCTTACGGCTAATCCGCTGATTTTTCTGACTTTTGCGGTCGATCACGGATTTCGCCATTACCTCCCGCCTCATTTCTGACATCCGCGCCCCGCCATCCATTCAAAAAGAATGAAATGTCTGTCGGAGCGGTCGTGCAATTCGCACGACGGTGACAGGCGGCATCGTGCAGGATGCGTCGTCATTTTCCTTGATTGATTTTATAAGTTATTGATTTTATTGATTATTTTTGATCAAAAAAAGCTGGCATGCGCTCTGCAAAGACTCCCTCAGACCGGGCAGACATCGATCGCCCCAACGAATAAGAGTGAGGACACCAGGATGACTCGCCCAAGCGCCACCACCGCTCGCCTCTCGTCCCTGCAGATCCAGCAAGGCCTGTTCGGCCTGCTCGCGCTGTTGGTCACCCTGATCGCGTGCCAGCAATACCTGCGCTGGGAACAGAGCCAGACGCCTGAACCCCTGATCTCGATCCAACACCCCGTACAGACCCATTTCAGCGCGGTCGCCAGCCGCCAGGCCGAGGACGTCGCGCTGCGCATGGTCGACGTCGACCAGCCGCAACCGCTGGATCAGGCGCCCCGCGAAGAACGCTGGATCTTTTGAATGAATCTGGGCGTCGAACGCCGAGACGGGCAACACCCTTAAAACAGAAGTGAGGAGAATCATCATGTTGAGCTGGGCAATCACCTTCCTGATCATTGCCATCATCGCCGCCGTGCTGGGCTTCGGTGGTATCGCGGGCACTGCCACGGGCATCGCCAAGATTCTCTTTGTCGTGTTCCTGGTGATGTTCATCGCGTCCTTCATCTTCGGCCGCCGCGGCCGAGGCTGACCATGAGCGTCGTGAAGACACTGGCGGCCGCCCTGCTCATGGGCGGCTGCGCCATGGCGATGGCGGCCAATGATGGCCAGACGCGCGTCAACGAGCTGCTCAATGCCGACCCCCAATACCGGGACACCTGGCAAAAAGTGGTGAAGAAAGAGGAACGCCTGCCGGAATGGGTGATGAACCTCTCCGGAGCGCCGCAGCAGCAAATGAATGCCGTCGAAGAGGATGGCGACCAGTACCTGGTGGGGCCGCTGTGCGAGACCGAGCAGACCTGCCTGAACCACCGCCTGATCGTCGCCTTCAGCTTCGACAAGAAGCAGGCCTACGCCCTGCTGGTCGATGTGCCGGAGGGGCTGCCGGCGGACAAGTCGCCGACGCGGCATGCCACTTACCGATTCCTGGGCAAGCCCGATGAAGGCATGCAGGGACTGCTGACCGAAACGCTGAGGAAGGATCCGAACTGGTATTGAACATGAGGGCAGCGCCAAGCTGCCCTTCATTGCGCCCGCCCGAGGAAGGCCGGCGCATGGCCAAGGGGCCGGGACGTTCTGACTGTTGCAGGGTCGGAGTGACCTACGGGTACAGGGAGTGCCTGCGATGAGGGCCGGGCCAGGGCAATGAAGCTGCGCGCAAGTTCGCCGGCCCGTCCGAGGTCCGACGGACTTGCCGAAAGCTTCGAACGCGCCAAACGTTGATCTAGAGCGTCCTGCTCACCGTTGAATCGTTCAGACTGTGGCGAAAACCGTTTCGCCGTGTTTCGCGGCGACCGTATATCGATAAAGAACCCGATTTCACATCGGGCCTTTTCGTTTTCCGTTGTAGGTTTTTTCCCAAATTTTCTTCCGATTCAGGACACCGTAAAAACAAGCCAGCTACGCTGAAATGGCCGGTTCACGGCGCTTATGCCTGCTTGAATGTCGCAATCGAACCGCTTGGGACGCCAGTTTCAATTGAAAAATCTCATGCCGATTCGGCATAGGGTAGTCGCTTACGGCATTAGACGGCGCAACCCCGCATCGGAATAGTTGCGCCTTTTTTCGCCTGCCGGAGAGCGTAATCATGCGCTCCGGAGCACCTTATACGGAGGCAGATGCACAGACTTTTGCGCCGAGCGCGTTCCAGTTCCTGCATGTGCCTGAGTCAAACGCAAGTAAGGGTAAAAATAATGAAGAAGGCAAAGCTCAGCCTCGCCTGGCAAATCCTGATCGGTCTCGTATTGGGGATTGCCATTGGCGCGTTGCTCAACCACTTCAGCGCCGAAAAGGCCTGGTGGATCAGCAACGTCCTGCAACCGGCAGGCGATATCTTTATCCGTCTGATCAAGATGATCGTGATCCCGATCGTCATTTCCTCCCTTATCGTCGGCATCGCCGGCGTGGGCGACGCCAAGAAGCTCGGGCGCATCGGTCTGAAGACCATCATCTACTTCGAGATCGTCACCACCATCGCCATCGTCGTCGGCCTGCTGCTGGCCAACGTGTTCCATCCGGGTGCCGGCATCGACATGAGCACCCTGGGCACCGTGGACATCTCCAAGTACAAGGCCACCGCCGCCGAAGTACAGCATGAACACGCGTTCATCGAGACCATCCTCAACCTGATCCCGTCGAACATCTTCGCGGCCATGGCCCGCGGCGAGATGCTGCCGATCATCTTCTTCTCCGTGCTGTTCGGCCTCGGTCTGTCGAGCCTGCAGTCGGACCTGCGCGAACCGCTGGTGAAGATGTTCCAGGGCGTCTCGGAAAGCATGTTCAAAGTCACCCACATGATCATGAACTACGCCCCGATCGGCGTGTTCGCCCTGATCGCGGTGACCGTGGCCAACTTCGGTTTCGCCTCGCTGCTGCCGCTGGCCAAGCTGGTGATCCTGGTTTACGTCGCCATCGCGTTCTTCGGCTTCGTGGTGCTGGGCCTGATCGCTCGCCTGTTCGGCTTCTCGGTGATCAAGCTGATGCGCATCTTCAAGGATGAGCTGGTGCTGGCCTACTCCACCGCTTCGTCCGAAACCGTGCTGCCGCGCGTGATCGAGAAGATGGAAGCCTACGGCGCGCCGAAGGCCATCTGCAGCTTCGTGGTGCCGACCGGCTACTCGTTCAACCTTGACGGCTCGACCCTGTACCAGAGCATCGCGGCGATCTTCATCGCCCAGCTGTACGGCATCGACCTGTCGATCAGCCAGCAGCTGCTGCTGGTGCTGACCCTGATGGTCACCTCCAAAGGCATCGCCGGCGTGCCGGGCGTGTCCTTCGTGGTGCTGCTGGCCACCCTGGGCAGCGTCGGCATTCCGCTGGAAGGCCTGGCGTTCATCGCCGGCGTCGACCGCATCATGGACATGGCGCGCACCGCCCTGAACGTGATCGGCAACGCCCTGGCCGTGCTGGTCATCGCCCGTTGGGAAGGCATGTACGACGACGCCAAGGGCCAGCGCTACTGGAACTCCCTGCCGCACTGGCGCAGCAAGGACAAGGTTCCGGCGGCCCAGGCCACCAAGAACTGACACACGCCCTGCTGGCTTCCTGCAGTCAGCGGCCGCACAAACAAACCCCGGATCATTTCCGGGGTTTGTCGTTTTCGGCAGCCCCGCTATCATTCGCCGCATCTTCCGGGGGAATTTGACTGATGCTTAACGGCCTGTGGCTTGGCTTCTTCATCGTGGCGGCCGTGTCGGCGCTGGCGCAGTGGCTGGTGGGCGGCAACGCCGGGATCTTCGCGGCGATGGTCGAAAGCATCTTCGCCATGGCCAAGCTGTCGGTCGAGGTCATGGTGCTGCTGTTCGGCACCCTCACCCTGTGGCTGGGCTTCCTGCGCATCGCCGAGAAGGCCGGCATCGTCGAATGGCTGGCCAAGGCCCTGGGCCCACTGTTCCTGCGCCTGATGCCGGAAGTGCCGCCGGGCCATCCGGCCATCGGCCTGATCACCCTCAACTTCGCCGCCAACGGCCTGGGCCTGGACAACGCCGCCACCCCCATCGGCCTCAAGGCCATGAAGGCCCTGCAGGAGCTCAACCCCAGCGCCACCGTGGCCAGCAACGCGCAGATCCTGTTCCTGGTGCTCAACGCCTCATCCCTGACCCTGCTGCCGGTCACCATTTTCATGTACCGCGCCCAGCAAGGCGCGCCAGACCCGACCCTGGTGTTCCTGCCGATCCTGCTGGCCACCAGTTGCTCGACCATCGTCGGCTTTCTCTCGGTGGCGGTCATGCAGCGCCTGCGTATCTGGGATCCGGTGGTGCTGGCCTACCTGCTGCCCGGCGCGCTGATCCTCGGCGGCTTCATGGCGCTGCTGGCGACGATGTCCGCCACGGCGTTGGCCGGATTGTCGTCGATCCTCGGCAATCTGACGCTGTTCGGCTTGATCATGCTGTTTCTGGTGATCGGCGCGCTGCGCAAGGTGAAGGTGTACGAAGCGTTCGTCGAAGGGGCCAAAGAGGGCTTCGACGTGGCCAAGAACCTGTTGCCGTACCTGGTGGCCATGCTTTGCGCCATCGGCGTGCTGCGGGCCTCCGGGGCGCTGGACTTCGGCCTCGACGGGATCCGCCACCTGGTGCAGTGGGCCGGCTGGGACACCCGTTTCGTCGATGCGCTGCCGACGGCGATGGTCAAGCCGTTCTCCGGCAGCGCCGCGCGGGCGATGCTGATCGAGACCATGAAGACCTCCGGCGTGGACAGCTTCCCGGCGCTGGTGGCGGCGACGATCCAGGGCAGCACCGAGACCACGTTCTACGTGCTGGCGGTGTACTTCGGCGCGGTGGGCATCCAGCGGGCGAGGCACGCGGTGGGGTGTGCGCTGCTGGCGGAGTTGGCCGGCGTGCTCGGCGCCATCGGCGTGTGCTACTGGTTCTTCGGCTGATCGCCGATCTGAGACGAAAGCCGGACTGCCGGCGATTGCCCGTAGGCCGACAGGCCGCCATCGCCAGCAGGGCTGGCTCCCAGAGGATTCTGTGCGGTGCTCAAGGCCGGGGTTGCGATGCGAATCGCTGGCCTTGCTCCACCGCCCACGCCACCACCTTCGCGGTCAGGCGGTCGCTGGCCTGGCCGAACCCGGCGACTGCCGCCGGCACCTTTACATCGCTCAGCGGCTGGCGTTCCTCGAAGCGGCGGCTGGCGAGGATGCGCTGGTCGTAGCCACGCACCAGCAACGCATCCAGGCGCACCACGACGCTGGCGCCGTTGCCCTCATATTCCGTCTGAAACGCTTGCAGGCTGCCGCCCAGCTCCAGGTCCGCCTGGAAGTTGCTGTCGTCGGTGCTCAGCAGCGACACCCGGCCGTCACGCTGGAAACCGTCGAGCAGGCGGTTGCGCAGCAGCACCGGCGCCGGGTCGCTCCAGCGCGAGGCCTTGTAGGTGCTGATCACGTCGCCCTGAGGGATCACGGCGATGCCCGGCCGGTTCAGCGCTTCGCTGGCCTGCAGTTTGTTCAGGCGCAGCGACCAGTGCTGGACGGCCGCCGGGCCGGTCGGGGCGGGAGCCTGGGCGGCGGGCAGGCGGTAGACGTCCAGCGGCTCCGGCTTGGGCAGGATCGAACACGAAGCGGCCAGCACGAAACCGGCGAAAAGGGCGAGGCGGGTCGGCTTCATGGGGTGAATTCCTTGTTCTTGTCGTTGCCCAGCAGGTAGCCGCTGGGGTTGGCCTCCAGGCGTTGGGAGATGGCGCGCAGCGAGCTCAAGGTTTCGCGCAGTTCCCGCACCGCCGGCGCCAGGCCGTTGAGGCCTTGCAGGCCACTGTCCAGGGACGTCTGGTTCTTGCTCAGCAGGCCGTTGATCGTGGCGCTGCTTTGCTCCAGGGATTTCATCGCCTGCTCGGCGCTGCCCAGAGCCTGCTTGCCCTGATCGTTGAGCAGGCCGTTGGCGTTGCGCATCAGCGCCGACGTCTGTTCGAGCATGCTGCCGGCCTGTTTGCCCACCGCCGCCAGTTGCTGCATGGCCTGGCGCAGGTCGCCGCGCTGGTCGTTGATCGCGCCGGTGGTCTGTTCCAGGTGGGCGAGGGTGTTGCTGATGCGCTCGACGTTCTGCGCCGAAAACATCTGGTTGGCGTTGTGCAGCAGCTCGTTGACCCCGGTCATCAGGTCGTTGCTGTCATTGAGCAGGCGGGAGATGGGCGAGGGTGTGGCGACGATGGTCGGCAGCTTGCCGTCGCGGCCCTTGAGGTTCGGGCTCTGCGGCGTGCCGCCGCTGAGCTGGATGATCGAGGTGCCGGTGATGCCGGTCAGGGCCAGCTTGGCCAGGGTGTCTTCCTTGATCGGGGTGTCGCCGCCCAGGCGGATCCGCGCCAGCACCCGGCGCGGGTCTTCCGGATCAAGCCTGAGGCTGACCACGTCGCCGACCTTGATCCCGCTGTACTGCACCGCGCTGCCCTTGGACAGGCCGCTGACCGCCTCGTTGAACACCACTTCGTAATCCTTGAACTCGGTGTCGACGCTGGACTTGGCCAAAAACAGGCCGAAGAGCAGGGCGCCCGCCACCACGATCACGGTGAACAGGCCGATCAACACATGATGGGCTCGGGTTTCCATGTCAGACCTCGTTGAGCTGTGAAGCGGCGCCGAGCGCCGAGCGGCCCCGGGGGCCGTGGAAGTATTCGTGGATCCACGCGTCGTCGGTTTCCGAGACCTGGTCGATCGGCCCGGCCACCAGCACCTTCTTCTGCGCCAGCACCGCCACGCGGTCGGTGATGGTGTAGAGCGTGTCCAGGTCGTGGGTCACCAGAAACACGCTCAGGCCCAGGGCGTCGCGCAGGGTCAGGATCAGTTGGTCGAACGCGGCGGCGCCGATCGGGTCGAGCCCGGCGGTGGGCTCGTCGAGGAACAGGATGTCCGGATCCAGCGCCAGCGCCCGGGCCAGCGCCGCGCGCTTGATCATGCCGCCGGACAGGGATGCGGGGTACTTGTCCGCCGCCGACAGCGGCAGCCCGGCCAGCGCCAGCTTCACCGCCGCCAGGTGTTCGGCGTCGTCGCGGCTCAGGCCCGCGTGCTCGATCAGGGGCAGGGCGACGTTCTCGGTCACGGTCAGCGAGGAGAACAGCGCGCCCTTCTGGAACAGCACGCCGAAACGCCGCTCGATCAGCGAGCGCTCGTGCTCCGGCAGGCTCGGCAGGTTCTGGCCGAACACCGTGACGTTGCCTTCGCTGGGCCGGCGCAGGCCGACGATGCTGCGCAGCAGCACCGACTTGCCGCTGCCGGAGCCGCCGACCACGGCCAGGATCTCGCCCTTGTACAGGTCCAGGTCCAGGTTCTCATGCACGCTCTGGCGGCCGAAACGGTTGCACAGGCCACGAACTTCGATGACCGCCTCGGCGGGCGCGCGGGGTGGACGGCTCACCAGCTCATCTCCATGAAGAACAGGGCGGCCACCGCGTCGAACACGATGACCACGAAAATCGACTGCACCACGCTGGAGGTGGTGTGGGCGCCGACCGATTCGGCGCTGCCGCTGACCTTGAAGCCTTCGAGGCAGCCGATCGCCGCGATGATGAACGCGAAGACCGGCGCCTTCACCAGCCCCACCAGGAAGTGCTGTACGCCGATGTCGGTCTGCAGCAGCGACAGGAACATCGCCGGGGAAATCCCCAGCGACACCGCGCAGACCACACCGCCGCCGACGATGCCGCAGAGCATCGCCAGGAACGTCAGCATCGGCAGGGCCACCAGCAGCGCCAGCACCCGGGGCACCACCAGCAGTTCCATCGGGTCGAGCCCGAGGGTGCGGATCGCGTCGATCTCTTCGTTGGCCTTCATCGAACCGATCTGCGCGGTGAAGGCGCTGGCAGTGCGGCCGGCCATCAGGATCGCGGTCAGCAACACGCCGAATTCGCGCAGGAAGGAGAACGCCACCAGATCCACGGTGAAGATGCTCGCGCCGAAACCGGCCAGCACCGTCGCCCCGAGGAACGCCACCACGGCGCCTACCAGGAAGGTCAGCAGGGCGACGATGGGCGCGGCGTCGAGGCCGGTCTGCTCGATATGCGCCACCACCGGGGTGATCCGCCAGCGCTTGGGCCTAAGCAGGCTGCGGGCGATGGTTTCCAGGATCAGGCCGATGAAGCCCAGCAGTTGCAGGGTGTCTTGCCAGACCGTGTCCACCGCGCGGCCGATGCGGGTCAGCAGTTGCACGCTGACGCTGATTTCCGGTTCCTTGACCGGCACGCAGAAGTCGGTCAGCGAGCGGTACACCGTCTGCAGCAACGCACGGTCGGCGTTGGAGAGGGTGCAGTCGGGGTGTTCGGCGGACTGGCCCAGGCGTTCGGAACCGAGCAGTTCCACCAGCAACGAGGCGCCGGCGGTGTCGAGGGCGCCGAGGCCGTTGAGGTCGATGGGGGTGTCGGCGCCGTACTGGCCGCGCAGCGTTTGGCACAGGTGCTTGAGCCCGGCGTAGTGGGCCAGCGTCCAGTCGCCCGTGACCCGCAGGCGGGCAGGGGTGAGCGTGGTGTCCAGCCGGGCGTTGCCGGCCATCGGGCTGCTGGTCATAGGCTCCGTGCGTGTGCGGCTGTTACGGGAACCTACGTAATAGCACGAACCCGATTACTTTTCTTTGGCCGGTGTGCTGTCCGGGACGGTGAAACGCAGCACGCCGATCACCTGGCCGTCCTCGGTCAACACCCGCACCTGCCATTTGCCCGCCGGGTCGGCCGGGAAGTTCTGCTTGTGCGTCCACGCCCGGTAGCCTTCCTTGCGCCCGCCGTGGATGTCGAGGGCGATGCGGTCGACCTCTTTGCCGTTGAACTGCCACACGTGATAGATCCGCTCGTCCAGCCCCCGCGGCGCGCTGATCGCGGTGTAGGCGTAGAGCCCGCCGTTGCGGATCTGCTCGACGCTGACCTCTTCGAGGCTGTCGCCGGGGGTGCGGTCCTGCAGTTGGGTGCTGATCGCCACGTCCGTCATCCACAGCGTGGCCGGCGGCACCCACGAACGCAGCACCCAGCCGACGGCGCCGATGCCCAGGGTGATGCTGAGGATGGCCAGCGCGTTGCGCACGGTGCGGATCGGGAAGATCGACGCCAGGCTGGGGAACGACAGCGCCACGGCGATGCCCAGCGCCCATTTGAAGCTCTGCGAGGTGGTCAGGTGCAGGATCACCGGCAGCGCGGTGAGGAGGGCGGCGAACAGGGTCAGGGTGTGCAGCGCCAGAAACGCCCAGCGCCGCCGCGCCAGCCATTTGTAGTAGAGCGGGTCGGTGATCGAAATGAACGCGGCGATGCTCAGCAGGCCGGTGAACACCAGTTGGCCGCTGTTCCAGGTCGTGGTGATGAAAAAGAACGGCAGGACGAAGAACAGGCTTTCCTGGTGGATCATCTGCGTGGCGTAGCGCAGCAGCGGTTCGGGGATCTCGCGCTTGAAGATCCGGGTGAACAGCTGGGTGAGGCTGTTTTCCAGCATCAGCCAGATCCAGCTCAGCAGCATGATCGTGGCGATCCAGCTGGCCAGCCCTTGCTGGCGGTCCACCAGGATGAAGCTGCCGGCCCCCGAGATGAAACCGCCGAGCGCAATGACCCCGGGATAGCGCTTCATCAGTTCGAGGATGCGCTGGATCAGCTGGGTCAGTTTGAGCATGGGGGCAGTTCGCGGCGGTCGAGGAAAAACTGCGACAGAGTACCGCCCGCCGGGCGCCGTGGCGAGGCTGCCGATCAGTAAAATCAGCGGACAGGCCCCTGTGGGAGCCGGCCTGCCGGCGATGGCTTCGTGTCAGCCCCATCACCGTTGCATGACACACCGCGATCGCCAGCAGGCTGGCTCCTACAGGATCAGCGGTTGTCAGGCTTGCGGTGGCGCAGGCGCCAGCCCAGCACGATCAGCAGCAGGGCGCCCAGGCCGCCGCCCAGCAGCCACAGCACCTGGTCGTCGCCGAGCAGCGGCTTCTCGATCCGCAGGTAGCCGGGCTGCAGCAGCAGTTCGCGCATCGCCTTGTTCGCCGCCGCAAGCGTCACCCCTTGCAGCTCCCGGGCGGGGTCGGCGAAGCGGCCGTCCTCGTAGTCGCCCAAGGCGCTCCAGTAATAGTCGGCCAGCGCGCTGTTGCCCTGCACGGCCCAGGCCTGGTGGGCGATGGCCGCCTGCTTGAGGCGGGCGAAGGTGTCGGGATCCAGGCCGTCCCTGAGCAGGTCGGCCTTGAGCCCCTCCAGTTCGCGTTCGGCCTGGGCGATGTCGTCGCGATCCACATCGGCGTTGAGGCTCATGAAGCCGACGCCGCCGAACACCTCGCGCTCGGCCCACGGCCCGTAGGACAGCGCGTGGTCCAGGCGCAAGCGGCGGTACAGCGCCCAGTCCAGGTAGTTCTTGAGCAGGTCGAAGGTTTCGTCGTACTGGTCGTCCAGCACCGGTTCGGGCACCAGCCAGTGCAGCTTGGCGCCGTTGCCGATGAAGCCGCGCATCAGCGTGCGCTCGTGGGCGGCGCTGCTGCTGATGTCCGGCAGCGTCCGGTGCTCGCTGGGGTCGACCGGCTCCAGCGCGCCCCAGGCCCGTTCCAGATAGGCCGGCAGCAGCCGGTCGAGCTCGCCGACCACGATCAGGGTCATGTTGTTGGGCGCGTACCAGGCCTTGCGCACCTTCTGCAGCTGCTCGCGGGTCAGGCCGTCGACCTCGGCCCGCTGCGGGCATTTGAGCCCCAGTTCCACCGCCAGTTGATTGCTCGCGCTGTGGCCCAGGTCCTGGCGGTCGAGCCAGCGCCGCAGGTGCGTGTAGTGGCCGCCGTCCTCGCGCTCGACCACACGCTTGGCCGCGTCGATCGCGTTGTCGTCGATGCGCGTGCGGGTCAGCAGGTCCAGCAGCAGGTCGAGCACCTTGCGCTGGTTCTTCGCCGGCGCCTCGATGACGAACGTGGTGTCGGCGTTGCTGGTGAAGGCGTTCCATTCACCGCCCAGGGCCTGCATGCGCTCCTCGAGGCCGCCTTCACCGGTGGCGTCGGTGCCGCTGAACAGCAGGTGTTCGAGCAGGTGCGGCAGTTCCTTTTCGTCGCAGCCGAAATCGTCGATGCCGACCCCGACCACCAGCCGGATCGCCACATGCCCGCGCTCGGTGCCGGGCTTGAGCAGCACCTGCAGGCCGTTGGGCAGGGCGTAGCCTTCGACCTGGAAGCGATCCAGGGCCAGGGCGGGCAGGGAACCGAGCAGCAGGCAGGCGAACAGCAGGCGACGCATAACGAGTTTCCGTACGGCTGAAAGGGGGATCCGGGGTGCCTGAAAGGCCCTCACCGCCAGCAGGCTGGCTCCCGCAGGGGGATGGGGTACCAATGAGGGCCTGAAGGCCGGATCACTGTAACTGACTGGCCACGGTTGCAGACGTTCAAGGCGAATGCGTGATGTCCGTCATGTCGTCCGCCGCCAGCGCGCCGGTGTCCGACGTCTCCAGTACCACATAGGCGCTGCCGCAGAACAGTGAATTGAGCCGTTTCATGTCCGCGATCAGTTCCAGGTGCAGCGAGCTGGTTTCGATGCTCTGCACGATCTTGCGCTGCAGGCGGCTGACGTGGGCGTGGGCCAGGCGCCGCTCCTGGGCGCGGAACCGGCGCTTCTCCCGCAGCAGTTGGCGCGCGCTTTCCTTGTCGCCGCTGAGGAACACCGACAGCCCCAGCCGCAGGTTGGCGATCAGCTGAGCCTGCAGCCCGGCCAGTTCCTCCAGCCCGTCCTCGGAGAACGAACGGCGTTGGGACGTCTTTTGCTGCTGCACCTTGCGCAGCATGCGTTCGATCAGGTCGGCGGCCAGCTTGAGGTTGATCGCCAGTTCGATGATTTCCGCCCAGCGCCGGCTGTCCTGTTCGCCCAGGTCTTCCCGGGGCATCTGCGCCAGGTACAGCTTGATCGCGCTGTACAGCGCCTCGACGTCATCGGTCAGCCGGCGCACTTCCTGGGTCACGGCGGTCTGCTTGCCGCGCAGCGCATCGAGGGCGGCGTCGAGCATGTTGTCGATCAGGTCGCCCATGCGCAGGGTTTCCCGGGCGGCGTTGGCCAGGGCCAGGCTCGGCGTGGTCAGCGCCGTCGGATCGAGGTGGCGGGGCCGGGCGGTGCCGTTGGCCTGTTCGCGCTCCGGCAGCAGCCAGGCGCACAGCCGCGCCATCGGCCCGACGCTGGGCAACAGCACCAGGCAGCGCACGGTGTTGTAGAGCAGGTGGAAGCCGATGACCATTTCCTGGGCGCTGAAATCCAGGCTGTCCAGCCAGTGCACCAACGGGTCGAGCACCGGAATGATCAGCAGCAGCCCGATCAGCTTGTACAGCAGGCTGCCCAGCGCCACCTGCCGGCCGGCGGCGTTCTGCATGCTGGCGCTCATGAACGCCAGCACGCCGCTGCCGATGTTGGCGCCGATCACCAAGCCGATCGCCACCGGCAGGCTGATCACGTTGGCGCCGGCCAGGGTCGCGGTCAGCAGCACGGCGGCGAGGCTGGAATAGGAAACCATCGCGAACAACGCACCGACCAGGGCGTCGAGCAGGATGTCTCCGGTCAGCGAGGCGAAGATCACCTTCACCCCTTGGGCATGGGTGATCGGCGTGGCCGCCTCGACGATCAGCTGCAGCGCCAGAATGATCAGCCCCAGGCCGATGGCGACCCGGCCCATCTGGCCCAGCCGCGTCTGCTTGCGCGACAGGAAGAAGATCACCCCGATGAAGATCAGCAGCGGCGACAGCCACGACAGGTCGAAGGTCAGCACCCGTGCCATCAGCGCCGTACCGACGTCGGCGCCGAGCATGGTGGCCAGGGCCGGGGTCAGCGCCATCAGGCCCTGGCCGACGAAGGAGGTGACGAGCATGGCGGTGGCGTTGCTGCTCTGCACCATCGCGGTCACGACGATGCCGGCGATGAAGGCCAGCCAGCGCTTGGACATGTTCTGGCCGATGACGTGGCGCAGGTTGGAGCCGTAGACCCGCAGGATCCCGGTGCGGACGATGTGCGTGCCCCAGATCAGCAGGGCCACGGCGGAAAGCAGATTGAGCAGGGTGAGCATTGCAGGCCCCCTGTGATGACGGCGCCCCAGAGGGGCAAGTGGACGGTGCCGCGCGTTTTCTACGAGTTGTGTTTAAGCTGTAGTCGGCTAACGGTCTGGGCGCCAGCATCGCACAGCCCAAGCGTCGATTGAAACAAAAGCGTCATGAAACCCGAACCCGGCCCCACCGCAAAAACAGTGGGAGCGAGCCTGCTCGCGATGGGGCCGTCACGTTCGACCGTTGGGTCGACTGACAGACCGCCATCGCGGGCAAACCCGCTCCCACAGGGTATTGCGCGTGACCTGACGGGTTACTGGCCCGGCACGTCCTTGCGCAGCTTCACCGGTTCCTGCTGCTGTTTCTTCCTCGCGATCGCGCCGCGCATCTTGATGTTGATCGCTTCGACGGCCAGCGAGAACGCCATGGCGAAGTAGACGTAGCCCTTAGGCACATGCACGTCGAACGCTTCGGCGATCAGCACGGTGCCGACCACCAGCAGGAACGACAGCGCGAGCATCTTCAGCGACGGGTGCTTGTCGATGAACTCGCTGATCTTGCCCGAGGCCAGCATCATCACCAGCACGGCCACGACGATCGCAGCGACCATGACCGGCACGTGGGAGACCATGCCCACGGCGGTGATGACCGAGTCCAGGGAGAACACGATGTCGATGATCGCGATCTGGATGATCGTGTAGAAGAAATTGCCGCCCTTGCCCGAAGGCGCGTCGTCGCTTTCGTCTTCGCCCTCCAGCGCGTGGTACATCTCCTGGGAGCTTTTCCACAGCAGGAACAGACCGCCGAAGAACAGGATCAGGTCGCGGCCGGAAATGCCCTGGCCGAACACCACAAACAGGTCGGCGGTCAGGCGCATGACCCAGGTGATCGACAGCAGCAACAGGATCCGGGTGATCATGGCCAGGCCCAGGCCGAAGATCCGGGTGCGGGCCTGCATGTGCTTGGGCATGCGGCTGACCAGGATCGAAATCATGATGATGTTGTCGATCCCCAGGACGATCTCCAGGGCGGTCAGGGTGAAGAAGGCAACCCAGATCTCAGGGTTGGTCAGCCATTCCATGTGTATTCCTTTGAGCGAGTGTTAAACCACGACGCCAGCATGGAGCTGGCGGCGTGGAAGATTGGTGCCGTTGCAGTTACAGAGTGCTGAACAGCGGAAAAGTCCCCAACAGCAACGCGGCCGCCAGTATGCACAGGCAGACCAGCACTGCCCACTTGAGCGTGAAGCGCTGGTGGTCGCCGAACTCGATCCCGGCCAGGGCCACCAGCAGGTAGGTGGACGGCACCAGCGGGCTGAGCAGGTGGACGGGCTGGCCGACGATCGAGGCACGGGCCATTTCCACCGCGGTGATGCCGTAATGGCTGGCCGCTTCGGACAGCACCGGCAGCACGCCGTAATAGAACGCGTCGTTCGACATGAAGAACGTGAACGGCATGCTCACCAGCGCCGTGATCACCGCCAGGTAAGGGCCCAGGAAATCCGGGATCACCGCCAACAGGCTCTTGGACATGGCGTCGACCATGCCGGTGCCCGACAGGATACCGGTGAAGATGCCCGCCGCGAAGATCAGGCTGACCACTGACAGCACGCTGCCGGCGTGGGCCGCGACACGGTCCTTCTGCTGCTGCAGGCAAGGGTAGTTGACGATCATCGCGATGCTGAACGCGACCATGAACAGCACCGGCAGCGGCAGCAGGCCGGCGATCAGGGTGCACATCAGGGCCAGGGTCAGCAGGCCGTTGAACCAGATCAGCTTCGGACGGCGGGCGTCCGGGAACTGCGAGACGCTGATTTCGCTGTGGTCGATCTCGTCGCCGACCAGGTGCAGCTCGCCCAGGCGCGCTCGCTCACGCTTGCCGTAGAAGTAGGCGATGACCAGGATCGCCACCACGCCGGCGGCCATGGCCGGGATCATCGGCACGAAGATGTCCGACGGATCCACGTGCAGCGCACTGGCGGCACGGGCGGTCGGGCCTCCCCACGGGGTCATGTTCATCACGCCGCCGGCGAGGATGATCAGGCCGGCCATGATCCGCGGGCTCATGCCGATGCGGCTGTACAGCGGCAGCATGGCGGCCACGCAGATCATGTAGGTGGTCGCGCCGTCGCCGTCCAGGGACACGACGAGCGCCAGGACGGCGGTGCCGACCGACACCTTCAGCGGGTCGCCCTTGACCAGCTTGAGGATCTTGCGCACGGCCGGGTCGAACAGGCCGGAGTCGATCATCAGGGCGAAATACAGGATGGCGAACATCAGCATCACGCCGGTCGGCGCAAGCTTGGTGATGCCTTCGAGCATCATCGGGCCGATCTTCGGCGCAAAGCCGCCGAACAGCGCGAACAGGATCGGGATGATGATCAGGGCGATCAGCGCGGACAGGCGCTTGGTCATGATCAGGAACATGAACGTGATGACCATGGCGAAGCCAAGGAAAGTCAGCATGGGAATACTCCAGGCGTAGCGCGGCTAGGGAATGGGCGGACCTTGGGGGATCAGCGCAGAACGGGAAGCACGGAACGTACGGGCGGAGTGACAGCGAGGAGGCGGGTTGCAGAGGACATCAGAATCACCATTGTTGTTGTTAATTGGGCCGGGCGGGCGAGGTTGCGCACGCATTGGCCAGCCGGTCTGGTGCCGGCAGTGGGGGCGATCCTAATCGGGGAAGCTTTCAGCCAGCTTTCGCCGGCGAAAGCTTTGGGCGAACGGCCAACCGGCCGTCGGAAGCGGCTAGAGTCAACGGATCCGGGCACGGGAGGGAAAGGCCATGAACGAACTGCACCACGGCGGATGCCACTGCGGACACATCCGCTATCAGATCAGCGGGCCCCTGCATGACATCGCCCACTGCCATTGCTCGATCTGCCGACGGGTCAGCGGCGGCATCGTCACCACGTGGCTGACGGCGCCGGCGGCGGATTTCCGCTGGCTGGCCGGCACGCCGGTGCACTATGCGTCGTCGGACACCTGCACGCGGTTCTTCTGCCCGCAGTGCGGGGCGCAGCTGGCGCTGGCGACGCGGCTGAGCCCCGAGAGCATCGACGTCACCGTCGCCACCCTCGACCACCCGGAACAGGCGCCGGCCGACCGGCACATCTGGACCGACAGCCGGCTGCCGTGGCTGCACCTGGACGAGCACCTGCCGCAAGAGCCGGAAGAAACCCTCTGATCAAAAAATGGACAGGTTCAGCGGCCGCACCGCACCCATCCAGATCGCGTGCTCGGTGTGGTCGAGCAGGTCGTCGCCGGTGTCCGGGTGCAGGAACACCACCAGCCCCTTGCGGTTGAGCGCCAGCCAAGGCAACACATCCCCCAAGAGCTCGGGGCCGAACGCCAGTTGGCAGCTCCAGTCCGGGTGCGGGCCGACCGGGCGCTCGTGCATCCGGCCCATTTTCAGGGGAAACCGTTGCGCGGCCTGCTCGCACAGGGCCCGGGCCTGCTCGATCGTGCCGGCATCGTAGTAGATGTGGGCGTGATAACCCTTGATCTGTTGCATCTGCAATCCTCTGCATCGAAATTGAAAGCCGCTCACACCGCCACCGACGGCAAAGCCAACCCGTTCAACGACTGGGCGCTGCCGGCCTGCTCGGCCATCAGCCAGTCGACGAACCGTTGGATCAATGCCCCACGTCGTTTGCGCGGCGGCAGCACCACGTAATAGCCGAGCCGCGACAGGGTGGTCTCGGCGATGGGCCGGCACAGCAAGCCCTGGCTCAGCAAGTTATCCACAAGGTGGCGCCAGCCGATGGCCACGCCCTGGCCGCCGATGGCCGCCTGGATCAGCAGCGTGTAGTTGTCGAAACGCAATTGCCCCGGCGCCGGCGGGGTGGTGAGGCCGAGCTCGCGGAACAGTCCGCTCCAGTCGAACCAGCGGCTGCTGTTCTCGCCCCGCAGGTGCAGCAGCGGAAACTCCAGCAACGCCTGGGGCGACAGGGGAAGGGCGCGGTCCTTGAGCAGTTGCGGGCTACACACCGGGAACACTTCTTCGCTGAACAGCCAGTGGCTTTCGCCCTGCTTGAAGCGTCCGTCGCCGAACAGCACCGCCACGTCGATGTCGGTGCGCAGCATGTTGTGGCTGCGCTCGCTGGTGACCAGGCTCACGTCCACCTGCGGGTTAGCCGCGTGGAAGCGGTGCAGGCGCGGCATCAGCCAGTAGGCGGCGAAGGCGAAATCGGTGGCGACCTGCAACACCTCATGCTGCTGTTGTGCGCTGATCGCGCTCAATCCTGCGTCGATGTTCTGCAAACCGAGGGCAACCTGCTCGAACAGCAACGCACCGACCTCGGTCAGGCCGATGCCCCGGTAGATCCGGTCGAACAACCGCGCGCCGAGCTGCTCCTCCAGCCGCTTGATCTGCTGGCTGACGGCCGGCTGCGTGGTGCCCAGCTCCACCGCCGCAGCGGTGAAACTGCGGTGACGGGCCGCCGCCTCGAAGGCGCGCAACAGGTCCAGCGAAAGGTCGCCAAGGGCTTCATACATAAGCGATGCTTATCCTAGTCATTGTTCGGCACGGGCTTTACCGAACCGGGCATGGAATCCATGCTCAATCGCAGCAATGTCGCATAACTCTCCACTATGGAATGCCGCGATCACATGAAGCGCAAGAACATTCTTTTCATCATGGCCGATCAGATGGCCGCGCCCATGCTGCCGTTCTACGGCCCGTCGCCCGTCAAGCTGCCGAACCTCAGCCGTCTCGCCGAGCAGGGCGTGGTGTTCGACGCCGCCTACTGCAACAGCCCGCTGTGCGCGCCGTCGCGCTTCACCCTGGTCAGCGGCCAATTGCCCAGCAAGATCGGCGCCTACGACAACGCCGCCGATTTCCCCGCCGACGTCCCGACCTACGCCCATTACCTGCGCCGCCTCGGCTACCGCACCGCGCTGTCGGGCAAGATGCACTTCTGCGGCCCGGACCAACTGCACGGCTACGAAGAACGCCTGACCAGCGACATCTACCCCGCCGACTACGGCTGGGCGGTGAACTGGGACGAGCCAGACGTGCGCCCCAGCTGGTACCACAACATGTCCTCGGTGCTGCAGGCCGGGCCGTGCGTGCGCACCAACCAGCTCGATTTCGACGAAGAAGTGGTGTTCAAGGCCCGCCAGTACCTGTACGACCACGTCCGCGAGGACGGCGACCGGCCGTTCTGCCTGACCGTGTCGATGACCCACCCGCACGACCCGTACACGATTCCCAAGGCGTTCTGGGACTTGTACGACGATGCCGACATCCCGCTTCCGGTCACCCCGGAGCAACATTCGCTCGACCCGCATTCCCAGCGACTGCTCAAGGTCTACGACCTGTGGGACAAGCCGCTGCCTGTGGATAAGATCCGCGACGCGCGCCGGGCCTACTTCGGCGCGTGCAGCTACATCGACGACAACGTCGGCAAGCTCCTGCAGACCTTGGAGGAAACCGGGCTGGCCGACGACACCGTCATCGTGTTCTCCGGCGACCACGGCGACATGCTCGGCGAGCGCGGGCTCTGGTACAAGATGCACTGGTTCGAGATGGCCGCCCGGGTGCCGCTGCTGATCAGCGCCCCCGGCCAATTCGGCGCCCGCCGGGTCAGCGCCGCCGTGTCCACCGCCGACCTGCTGCCGACCTTCGTCCAATTGGCCGGCGGCAGCCTGGAACCGGGCCTGCCGCTGGACGGCCGGTCACTGGTGCCGCACCTGCAAGGGCAGGGCGGGCACGACGAAGTGTTCGGCGAATACATGGCCGAAGGCACCGTGAGCCCGTTGATGATGATCCGGCGCGGCGCCTACAAATTTATCTACAGTGAAGACGACCCTTGCCTGCTGTTCGATGTGGACAATGATCCGCACGAGCTGGAAGAACTCAGCGCATCGCCGCAGCATCGCCAGCTGTTCGACGATTTTCTCGCCGAGGCGCGGGCCCGCTGGGACATCCCGGCGATCCACCGGGACGTGCTCGCCAGCCAGCGGCGGCGGCGCTTCGTCGCCGGGGCGCTGACCCTCGGCACGCTCAAGAGCTGGGATCACCAGCCGCTGGTGGACGCCAGCCAGCAGTACATGCGCAACCACATCGACCTCGATGACCTGGAGCGCAAGGCCCGTTATCCACAACCCTGCCAAAACCAATAACGCAAAGGGGAAGTCCATGGTCAAGTTATCCACAATCGTGACGGTCGGCCTGATCAGCCTGGGCAGCGCCCAGGCCTGGGCCGAGGCAAGCTGCGAAACCGTGAAGATGGCCGACCCCGGCTGGAGCGACATCGCCGCCACCAACGCCATCACCGGGTTCCTGCTGGACGGCATGGGCTACAAGCCCAAGGTCGACACCCTCGCGGTGCCGATCACCTTCGGCGGCCTGAAGGACGGCCAGGTCGACGTGTTCCTCGGCAACTGGATGCCGGCGCAGCAGGGGTTCTACGACAAGTTCGTGGCCACCGGCGACGTCACCCAACTGGCGAAGAACCTCGACGGCACCGAGTTCACCCTGGCCGTGCCCGACTACGTGTGGGACGCCGGCGTGCATGACTTCGCCGACCTGAACAAGTACGCCGACAAGTTCGACAAGAAGATCTACGGCATCGGCTCCGGCGCGCCGGCCAACATTTCCTTGCAGGAGATGATCAAGAAGGACGACTTCGGCATGGGCCAGTGGAAGCTGATCGAGTCCAGCGAACAGGCGATGCTCGCCGAAGTGTCGCGGGCGGTGAAGAAGCAGAAATTCGTCACCTTCCTCGGCTGGACGCCGCACCCGATGAACGTGCAGCTGAAAATGCATTACCTCAAGGGCGGCGAGAAGTACTTCGGCGACACCGGCAGTGTGCATACCCTGACGCGCAAAGGCTACGCCGAAGCCTGCCCGAACGTGGGCCGGCTGCTGACCAACCTGTCGTTCACCCAGCAGATGGAGAACAGCATCATGGCCGAGGTGGTGAACAAGAAGATCAGCAACGCCGACGCGGCCAAGGCGTGGATCAAGGCCAACCCGGCGGTGCTGGAGAAATGGCTGGACGGGGTGAAGACCGTGGACGGCAAAGACGCACTGCCTGCGGTCAAGGCCCGGCTCTGAACGCTGTGGCGAGGGCGCTTGCTCCCGCCGGGCTGCGCACTCCAGCGGGAGCAAGCGCCCTCGTCACAAGCCACAAGCTAAAACTGCAAGCCACCCGTGAGGGTGTGTGCCTGATACCCTTGCGCAAAATCCCGTCCGAGAGGATCCATGGCCCTCCCCAGCCGCCGCTCACTGCTGCCCTTCCTGACCTGGCTGCCCCGGCAAACCCGCGCCAGCGTCGGACGCGACCTGATCGTCGGCCTCAGCGGCGCGATCCTCGCGCTGCCCCAGTCGGTCGCCTACGCCCTGATCGCCGGGCTACCGCCGGAGTACGGGCTGTATGCGGCGATCGTCCCGGTGCTGATCGCCTGCCTGTGGGGCTCCTCCTGGCACCTGATCTGCGGACCGACGGCGGCGATCTCGATCGTGCTGTACGCCAGCGTCAGCCCGTTGGCCGTCCCCGCCTCGCAGGACTACGTCACCCTGATCCTGCTGCTGACCTTCCTGGCCGGGATCTTCCAGTGGCTGCTCGGCCTGCTGCGCTTCGGCGCCCTGGTGAATTTCGTGTCGCACTCGGTGGTGCTCGGCTTCACCCTCGGCGCGGCGGTGGTGATCGCCGTCGGCCAGTTGCCGAACCTGCTGGGCCTGGACCTGCCCGCCAAGGCCACGGCGCTGGCGAGCCTGACGGATCTGCTGAGCCACCTGGGGGCTGTGGATAAGCCGTCGCTGGCCCTGGGCCTGGCCACCGTGGGGGTGGGCGCCATGCTCAAGCGCCTGCTGCCGCGCTGGCCGACGTTGTTGATCACCCTGGCGCTGGGCAGCCTGCTGGTGTGGCTGTGGCCGGCGATGTTCGGCCATGTGCGCCTGGTCAGCGCGTTCACCGGCAGCCTGCCGCCGTTCAGTGCGCTGCCGCTGGATCTGGACCTGATCCTGCGTCTGCTGCCCAGCGCGGTGGCGGTGGGCATGCTCGGGCTGGTCACCAGCCTGTCGATCGCCCGCTCCATCGCCGCCCGTTCGCAACAGTTGCTCGACGCCAACCAGGAAGTCCGCGCCCAGGGGCTGTCGAACATCGTCGGGGCGTTCTTTTCCGGTTCGCTGTCCGCCGGGTCGTTCACCCGCTCGGGGCTGAGCTACGAGGCCGGCGCCTGCTCGCCGCTGGCCGGGGTGTTTTCGGCGGTGTGGGTGGCGCTGTTCGCGCTGTTCGGCGCCGCGCTGATCGCGCACATTCCGATCCCGGCCATGGCCGGCAGCATCCTGCTGATCGCCTGGGGGCTGGTGGACCATCGCGGCATCCGCGCCTTGCTGCGGGTCAGCCGCGCCGAGTTCGCGGTGATGGCCCTGACCTGCGCCGCCACGCTGCTGCTGGAACTGCAGACGGCGATCTACGCCGGGGTGCTGGCGTCGCTGTTCTTCTACCTCAAGCGCACCTCGCAGCCGCGGGTGCAGCATTGGCGCGACGGCGAGGACGATGTGCTGCGGGTCGGCGGCTCGATTTTCTTCGGCGCCAGCCACTACCTGCAGGTGCGCCTGCAACGCCTGCACGGCGCCCGGGTGGTGATCGAGGCGCAGCAGATCAACTTCATCGATTACTCGGGGGTGGAGATGCTGCACCAGGAAGCCCGGCGCCTGCTGAGCCAGAACCGTTGCCTGACGTTGCGCCGGGCGCGGCCGCAGGTGGTGGAGGAGTTGCTCAAGCTGGAAGGGCCGCAGAAGTGCCCGATCCGCTTCGAGGATTGACCGCAGAGCCCGCTGGGGGAGCGGACCTGCTCGCGATGGCGGTCTGTCTGTCGCAGCGATGCTGGAGGTGACGCCTTCATCGCGGGCAGGCTCGCTCCCTCAGGGTCATTGCGCCAATTGGCGGCGCAGTTCGGCCAGCACCGGCGCGGTGTCGGGGCGCACCCCGCGCCACAGGAAAAACGCTTCCGCCGCCTGCTCGGCGAGCATCCCCAGCCCGTCCATGACCACCCCGGCGCCGTGTTCGCTGGCCCAGCGGCAGAACGCGGTGGGTTCCTTGCCGTACATCATGTCGTAGCACAGGGTCTTGCCCGGCTCGATCAGGCTCGGGGCGACCGGCGGCACGTCGCCGGTGAGGCTGGCCGAGGTGGCGTTGATGATCACGTCCACCGGCTCCTGCAGCCAGTCGAAACCGCTGGCCGACACCGGCCCAAGGTCGCAGAACAGTTCGGCCAGCAGCTCGGCCTTGTCCACCGTGCGGTTGGCGATGATCACCGACGCTGGCCGCTCGGCCAACAACGGCTCCAACGCGCCGCGCACCGCGCCGCCGGCCCCCAGCAGCAGGATGCGTTTGCCGGTCAGGCTGAAACCGGCGTTGACCGTCAGGTCGCGCACCAGCCCGGCGCCGTCGGTGTTGTCGCCCAGCAGGCTGCCGTCGGCCTGCCGGCTCAGGGTGTTCACCGCACCGGCCCGTTGCGCGCGGGCGGTCAGGCTGTCGGCCAGGCGATAGGCCTCTTCCTTGAACGGTACGGTGACGTTGGCGCCGCGTCCTTCCCGGAAGAACGCCGTGGCGCAGTCGCTGAAGCCGTCCAGCGGCGCCAGCAGGGTGCTGTAGTCGAGCTGCTGGCCGGTCTGCCCGGCGAACAGCGAGTGGATCATCGGCGATTTGCTGTGGCCGATCGGGTTGCCGAAAACGACGTAACGGTCCATCGACACTCCTCAGGCCTGAGCCAGCCAGTCGCGGTCTTGCAGGAAGTAGTCGGTCAGGCGCGCCTCTTCGCTGCCCGGCTCGGCTTTCCAGTCGTAGGCCCAGCGCACCTGTGGCGGCAGCGACATCAGGATCGATTCGGTGCGCCCGCCCGACTGCAGGCCGAACAGGGTGCCGCGGTCGTACACCAGGTTGAACTCGACGTAGCGCCCGCGGCGGAATTCCTGGAACTCACGCTGCTTGGCGGTGAACGCCTCGTGCTTGCGGCGCTGGACGATCGGCAGGTAGGCGTCGATGTAGGCATCGCCGATGGCGCGCATGAAGGCGAAGCTGGTGTCGAAGTCCCACTCGTTCAGGTCATCGAAGAACAGGCCGCCGATGCCGCGCGGCTCGTGGCGGTGCTTGATGTGGAAGTAGGTGTCGCACCAGGCCTTGTAGCGCGGGTAGACGTCCGGGCCGAACGGCGCGCAGGCCTGGGCGGCGATGCGGTGCCAGTGGACGCAGTCTTCTTCGTTGCCGTAGTACGGGGTCAGGTCGAAGCCGCCGCCGAACCACCAGACCGGTTCTTCGCCTTCCTTTTCGGCGATGAAGAAGCGCACGTTGGCGTGGGACGTCGGCACGTGCGGGTTGTGCGGATGGATCACCAGCGACACGCCCAGGGCCTCGAAGCCGCGTCCGGCCAGCTCCGGCCGGTGGGCGCTGGCCGACGGCGGCAGGCCGCTGCCGAAGACGTGGGAAAAGTTGACGCCGCCCTTTTCGATCACCGTGCCGTTCTCGATCACCCGGGTGCGACCGCCGCCGCCGGCCGGACGGGACCAGGCGTCTTCGACGAAGCGCGTGCCGCCGTCTTCGGTCTCCAGCGCGGCGCAGATGCGGTCTTGCAGGTCGAGCAGATACGCCTTTACGGCGTCGGTGCGGGTCGTCATGGCATCACCTTGGATCGGGCAAAACTGCGCGCGGCCCCCGCAAACAAGGGGCGCCGCGCAAATGGGCGCACAGCATACCATCGCAGGCGAACCTGCCGCAGTTGACGAAGATCAAGCTTGGGGGTTCGATAGCAGGCTTCCCGAATGTCTCAAGGAGCAGGCAGATGGCCAAGCGTATCCAGTTCCGCGCCCACGGCGGCCCCGACGTGCTCGAATACGTCGACTACTCGCCCGTCGAGCCCGGCCCGCAGCAGGTCCGCGTGAGCAACAAGGCCATCGGCCTGAACTTCATCGACACCTACTACCGCAGCGGTCTGTATTCGCCGCCGTCCCTGCCGTCTGGGCTCGGCGCCGAAGGCGCGGGCATCGTCGAGGCGGTGGGCAGCGCGGTGACCCGGTTCAAGGTCGGCGACCGCGTGGCCTACGGCAGCGGCCCGCTGGGGGCCTACAGTGACGTGCATGTGCTGCCCGAAGCCAACCTGGTGCACCTGCCGGACGCCATCGGTTTCGAGACCGCCGCCGGCGTGATGCTCAAGGGCCTGACCGTGCAGTACCTGCTGCGCCAGACCTACGAGCTCAAGGGCGGCGAAACCATTCTGTTCCACGCGGCGGCCGGCGGCGTCGGCCTGCTCGCCTGCCAGTGGGCCAAGGCCTTGGGCGTGAAGCTGATCGGCACCGTCAGCTCCAAGGAAAAGGCTGAACTGGCCAAGGCCAACGGTGCCTGGGCGACCATCGACTACAGCCACGAGAACGTCGCGCAACGGGTGCTGGAACTGACCGACGGGAAGAAGGTCCCGGTGGTGTACGACGGCGTCGGCAAGGACACCTGGCCGGCCTCGCTCGACAGCGTGGCCCCGCGCGGGCTGGTGGTGAGCTTCGGCAATGCGTCCGGCGCGGTGGAGGGGGTCAACCTGGGGATCCTCGCGGCCAAAGGTTCGCTGTACGTGACCCGCCCGACCCTGGCGACCTACGCCAACAACGCCGAGAACCTGCAGCGCATGGCCGACGAGCTGTTCGGGATGATCGCCGCCGGCAAGCTCAAGGTGGAGATCGGCCAACGCTATCCATTGGCGGACGCCGCCAAGGCGCAGACCGACCTGGCGGCGCGCCGCACCACCGGCTCGACCATCCTGTTGCCCTGAAGCCAGCCTGCTGGCGATGGCGGTGCAGCCTGTCTCAGGCCGGGCGCACCACGTTGCCGGTCGCCAGGTCGCGGATCAGGCTCGGGTTCTTGCGCCCGCCGAGCATGCCGCCGAGCACCAGGTCGACCTGGCCGCGGAAATACTGCTCGACCCGCAGCCGGGTGCGCGCCGCCGGACGCCCCTGGGGGTTGGCCGACGTCGACACCAGCGGCCCCACCAGCGCGCACAGGTCACGCACCTGCGGATGATCGCTGACCCGCAGCGCCACGGTGTCATGCACGCCGGTGATCCACTCGGGCAGCAGGTTCTGGTGCGGCACCAGCCAGGTGTTGGGCCCGGGCCAGGTGGCGGCCATGCGGTCGATCCACTCCTGCGGGAAGTCTTCGAACAGGAAGTCGAACTGACGGATGTTGTCGGCGACCAGGATCAGCCCCTTGTCCGCCGACCGGTTCTTGATCGCCAGCAGCCGATCCACCGCCTCCTCGTTCCACGGGTCGCACCCCAGCCCCCAGACGGCTTCGGTTGGGTAGGCAATCACCGCCCCGGCGCGAATCTCTCGTGCGGCTTGCTGCACACGCCAACTGTTGACCATGAAACACTCTCCGCAAACAGGTTTCGCGCAGTTTACCGATCTTCCCCGTAAAACCCAGCCTCCCGAGCGTCAGCTCACCCGCGCCAGCCAGCGGCCGCTTTCGCACACGGCGCGGCCGTCCATCTCCAGCTCGGTCAGCGCCGCCAGCACTTTGGGCAGCGCCCAGCCGCAGCTTTCGGCCAGGGCTTCGCTGGTGTGCGGCGCGGCATGCAGCAGCCGCAGCAACGGGTGATCGGCCGGCGACGGGGCTGTGGACAACGGCACGCGCTGCCAGCCGCGCAGGGCTTCGAGGATGTGCTCGATGGTCTCCACCAGCGCCGCGCCGTCGCGGATCAGCTGATGGCAGCCCCGGGCGCCGGGATGATGGATCGAACCAGGTATCGCAAAGACCTCGCGCCCCTGTTCCGCCGCCAGCCGGGCGGTGATCAGCGAACCGCTGGCCACGCTGGCCTCGACCACCAGCACGCCGAGCGCCAGGCCGCTGATGATCCGGTTGCGCCGGGGAAAGTTGCTGGCGACGGGGCCGGTGTCCAGCGGAAACTCCGACACCACTGCGCTGCCGGAGGCGATCATCGCGTCGGCCAGCCGTCGGTTGCGCTGTGGATAAAAATTTTCCAGCCCCGTGCCCAAGACGCCGACGGTGCGCCCGCCGACGTCCACGGCGGCCTGGTGCGCCGCCGCGTCGATGCCCAACGCCAACCCGCTGGTGATGACGAACCCGGCCCCGGCCAGGCTGCGCGAGAACGCGGCGGCGCTGTCCATTCCAGGGCGCGACGCGCGGCGGCTGCCGACCATCGCCAGTTGCGGCCTCTCCAGGATCTGCGGGTCGCCGGCCACGAACAGCAGCGGCGGCGGATCGGCAATCTGCGCCAGCAGCGCCGGGTAATCGGGCTGGCCCCACATCAGCACATGCCGGTCCGGCCGCTCTAGCCAGCGCAATGCGTGGCTGGCGCCATCGCGCACCTGCGGACAACGCCGGGCCTCGGCGCAGGTCGCCGGCAACCCCAGCGCCCGCCAGGCGCTGGCCGGAGCGCTGATGGCCTTGGACGCCGAGCCGAAGGCTTCGAGCAGTTTGGCGAAACGTTTGGGACCGATGTCCGGCATACGGTGGAGGCGCAGACGCGCCTCCAGTTCCGCCGGGGAAACCGGCGTACAGGCAGACAGTTGCATGGATCATCCTTGACCGTCGGGCGTCCCGAACCATTCGGGACAAGCTGTGGATAACTCTGTTGGTAACTTGTGAAGCCAACTAAGGGTTGCGCACCTTGTCCAGCACCGCCAACGAGCGCGTGGCGTTCAGCACCAGGCCGTAACTGAGCTTGTCGTAGGTGCGGAACACCATCAGCAGGCCGGCGCGCTCGTCCGGGATCTTCAGCGGCTGGCCGGTGATCCGGTCGCGCACGGTTTCCCCGGTCTTCATCACCACCAGCACGTTGCCTTCGGCCAGGCCGTCGCGCTTGCCCTTGTTCAGCGTCACCACGTCCATGGCGCCGATCTGGGTGACGCCCCGCGGCACGTCGATGATCAGGCCGTTGATGTCGGTCTGCGGCGCGCTGGGCATGAAGGTCGAGTTGATCGAGCGCTCCTCGCCGCTGAACAGACGGTCGCCCAGGCGCACTTCCTGGGTGGTGCGCTGCAGGGCGAGGGTGGCCACGTCGCCTTCGGTGGCGATGATCTCGCCGCCGCCGACGTCATCGGCGTTGATCCCCAGGAACTCCTTGCTCTGCGGGTCGGTGTAGACCTTGCCCTGGCGGAAGATCCCGTACACCGGCCGGCTCATGTCGAAGCGGCCGCGGGCGAAGATCCGGTCGCCGGTGCCGCTGAGCACCCGTTCGGCATCGCCGGCGACGATGTACGGCGCCTTGTCGAAATCCTCGGCCTTGTCGACGATCCGGTTGCTGAGCAGGAAGCTGTTGATGGATTTGAGCGGAATGCTCGGGATGGCCTCGGCCACCGGGCTGCTGCGCACCCGCGGCGACAACTTGATGGTGCCGCGCGAGGCGCCGCGGTTGAGGGTCAGGCGCGGCTGGCCGTTGACGTAGTCGAGCGTCAGCGTGTCGCCCGGATAGATCAGGTTGGGGTTTTCGATCTGCGGGTTGGCGTGCCACAGCTGCGGCCATTGCCAGGGCTCGCGCAGGTATTTGCCGGAGATGTCCCAGAGGGTGTCCCCCGAAACCACCGTGTATTGCCGTGGAAAACCTTCCTTGAGCTGCACTTGCCCGTGCGCGGCGCCGGCCGAGGCCAGAAGCAGCAGGGCGAACAGTGTTTTCCTCATGCGGTGAATCCCTTTATCATGTGCATTCGCGTGAATCGTCAGAGCCCCCGTGGCTCGCCCCGGCCTGCACTGCAAAAGCCAGGGGCTACGCTTCACAACGGTAGCCTGCATCCTCGGACCCGCCAGGCCATCGACCCGACTTTACCTCACACGTGCAGCAATCAAGCCTATGGCCATTTTGAACATCCTCGAATTTCCGGACCCGCGCCTGCGCACTATCGCCAAACCTGTGGCCGTAGTGGACGACGAAGTGCGTCAACTGGTCGATGACATGTTTGAAACAATGTATGAAGCGCCGGGCATCGGCCTCGCCGCGACCCAGGTCAACGTGCACAAGCGTATCGTCGTGATGGACCTTTCCGAAGACCGCACCGAGCCCCGGGTGTTCATCAACCCCGAGTTCGAGCCGCTGACCGACGAAATGGATCAGTACCAGGAAGGGTGCCTGTCGGTGCCGGGCTTCTACGAAAACGTCGACCGCCCGCAGAAGGTCAAGATCAAGGCCCTGGACCGCGAAGGCCAGCCTTACGAACTGATCGCCGAAGGCCTGCTCGCGGTGTGCATCCAGCACGAATGCGACCACCTCAACGGCAAGCTGTTCGTCGATTACCTGTCCACGCTCAAACGCGACCGCATCAAGAAGAAGCTGGAAAAGCTCCACCGCCAGAACGCTTGATGCCCTCCTTCAAAGGCTTGCTGCGGCAAGCCTTTTTCTTTTTCAAGACGCTTTGCACTTAGAGACCCCCGAATGACTGAGCCACTGCGCATCGTTTTTGCCGGCACCCCGGAATTCGCCGCCGAACACCTCAAGGCCCTGCTGGCCAGCCCTTACGAGATCGTGGCGGTCTACACCCAACCGGACCGTCCGGCCGGCCGCGGGCAAAAACTGATGCCGAGCCCGGTCAAGCAGCTGGCTGTGGATAACCATATCCCGGTGCTGCAGCCGCCGACCCTGCGCAACGCCGACGCCCAGGCCGAACTGGCCGCCCTCAAGCCTGACCTGATGGTGGTGGTGGCCTACGGCCTGATCCTGCCGCAAGCGGTGCTGGACATCCCGCGTTTGGGCTGCATCAACAGCCACGCGTCCTTGCTGCCGCGCTGGCGCGGTGCGGCGCCGATCCAGCGCGCCGTGGAAGCGGGCGACGCCGAAAGCGGCGTGACCGTGATGCGCATGGAGGCCGGCCTGGACACCGGGCCGATGCTGCTGAAGGTCGTCACCCCGATCAGCGCCGACGACACCGGCGGCAGCCTGCACGACCGTCTCGCCGAAATGGGCCCGCCGGCCGTGGTACAGGCGATCGCCGGCCTCGCCGCCGGGACGCTGGAAGGCGAGGTGCAGGACGACGGCCTCGCCACCTACGCCCACAAGCTGAACAAGGACGAGGCCCGCATCGACTGGCGCCGTCCGGCCATCGAACTGGAACGCCTGGTGCGCGCCTTCAACCCGTGGCCGATCACTCACAGCACCCTCGACGGCGAAGCGCTGAAAGTGCTGGCGGCCACCCTGGCCGACGGCAAGGGCGCCCCCGGCACCATCCTCGGCGCCAGCAAGGACGGCCTGATCGTCGCCTGCGGCGAGCAGGCGCTGTGCCTGACCCGCCTGCAACTGCCCGGCGGCAAGGCGCTGAACTTCAGCGACCTGTTCAACAGCCGCCGCGAGAAATTCGCCGTCGGCATCGTCCTCGGCGAAACGGCGGACACCCCATGAATCCACGTCTGGCAGCCGCCAAGGCCTTGGCCGCCGTCCTCAGCGGAAAAGCCTCGCTCAACAGTTCCCTGCCCACGCAACTGGACAAGGTCGAGGACCGCGACCGCGGCTTCACCCAGGATCTGGCGTTCGGCACCGCCCGTTGGCAGCCGCGGCTGTCGGCCCTGGCGGAAAAACTGCTGCAGAAGCCGTTCAAGGCCGCCGACGCCGACGTCGAGGCCCTGATGCTGGTAGGCCTCTACCAATTGCTCTACACCCGGGTGCCGGCCCACGCGGCCATCGGCGAAACCGTCGGCTGCGCCGACAAGCTGAAGAAGCCTTGGGCCAAAGGCCTGCTCAACGCCGTGCTGCGCCGGGCGCAACGGGAAAGCGAAGCGCTGTTCGCCGAACTGGCGCGGGACCCGGTGGTGCGCACCGCCCACCCGCGCTGGCTGCAGAAATCCCTGAAGGCCTTCTGGCCCGAGCAGTGGGAAGCGATCTGCGAGGCCAACAACGCGCACCCGCCGATGATCCTGCGGGTCAACCGCCGCCATCACAGCCGCGACGCCTACCTCGCGCTGCTGACCGACGCCGGGATCGCCGCGCAGCCGTGCGCCTTCAGCCGCGACGGCATCGTGCTTGAGGCCGCCGCCGACGTGCGCAGCCTGCCGGGCTTCGCCGAGGGCTGGGTCAGCGTCCAGGATGAAGCCGCGCAACTGGCCGCCGACCTGCTGGACCTGGCGCCGGGCCAACGGGTGCTGGACGCCTGCTGCGCCCCCGGCGGCAAGACCTGCCATATCCTCGAAGCCGAACCGGCGCTGGCCGGCGTGGTGGCGGTGGACCTGGAAGCCAAGCGGCTGGTGCGGGTGAAGGAAAACCTCGAACGCCTCGGCCTGAGCGCCGAACTGATCGCCGCCGACGGCCGCGACACCGCCGCCTGGTGGGACGGCAAGCCGTTCCAGCGGATCCTGCTCGACGCGCCGTGCTCGGCCACTGGCGTGATCCGCCGCCATCCGGACATCAAGCTCACCCGCCAAGCCGACGACATCGCCGCCCTCGCGCAACTGCAGGGCGAGCTGCTCGACACGATGTGGAAAACCCTGGAGGTGGGCGGCATCCTGCTCTACGCCACCTGCTCGACCTTGCCCACCGAGAACACCGAGGTCATCGCCGCGTTCCTTGAGCGCACCCCGGGCGCCCGGGAGCTGGACCTGGCCACGGCGGCCGGCATCAGGCAGCCCCACGGCCGTCAATTGCTGGCCCAGCAAGGCGGACACGACGGGTTCTACTACGCCAAGCTGATCAAGATCGCTGCCGCGCGCGGCTAAACGGATTCAACGGAGTGACTGGATGAAGATCATCATCCTCGGCGCGGGGCAGGTCGGCGGCACGCTGGCCGAACACCTGGCCAGCGAAGCCAACGACATCACCGTGGTCGACACCGACGGCGAGCGCTTGCGCGATCTCGGCGACCGCCTCGACATCCGCACCGTGCAGGGCCGCGGCTCGCTGCCCACTGTGCTGCGCCAGGCCGGCGCGGACGACGCCGACATGCTGGTGGCGGTGACCAACAGCGACGAGACCAACATGGTCGCCTGCCAGGTCGCCCACACCCTGTTCCACACCCCGACCAAGATCGCCCGGGTGCGCGAGGCCGCCTACCTGACCCGCGAGGAGCAGCTGTTCCAGAACGAAGCGATTCCGGTGGACGTGCTGATCAGCCCCGAGCAGGTGGTCACCAACTACATCAAGCGCCTGATCCAGCATCCGGGCGCATTGCAGGTGATCGACTTCGCCGAAGGCCAGGCCCAACTGGTGGCCGTGCGCGCCTACTACGGCGGGCCGCTGGTGGGCCAGCAGCTGCGCCAGTTGCGCGAGCACATGCCGAACGTCGAGACCCGGGTCGCCGCGATCTTCCGCCGCGACCGGCCGATCCTGCCCCAGGGCGACACGGTGATCGAGGCCGACGACGAAGTCTTCTTCATCGCCGCCCGGGAGGACATCCGCGCGGTGATGAGCGAAATGCGCCGCCTCGACGAAACCTACAAGCGCATCGTCATCGCCGGCGGCGGGCAGATCGGCGAACGGCTGGCCGAAGCCATCGAAAGCCGCTATCAGGTGAAGATCATCGAGATGAACCCGGCGCGCTGCCGCTACCTCTCCGACACCCTCGACAGCACCGTGGTGCTGCAGGGCAGCGCTTCGGACCGCGACCTGCTGCTGGAAGAGAACATCGCCGACGCCGACATCTTCCTGGCCCTGACCAACGACGACGAGGCCAACATCATGTCGTCGCTGCTGGCCAAGCGCCTCGGGGCGAAGAAGGTGATGACGATCATCAACAACCCGGCCTATGTGGACCTGATCCAGGGCGGCGACATCGACATCGCCATCAGCCCGCAGCTGGCGACCATCGGCACCCTGCTGGCCCACGTGCGCCGCGGCGACATCGTCAGCGTGCATTCGCTGCGCCGGGGCGCGGCGGAGGCCATCGAGGCGGTGGCCCACGGCGACGCGAAGTCGAGCAAGGTCATCGGCAAGGCCATCGAACACATCGCCCTGCCGCCGGGCACCACCATCGGCGCGATCATCCGCGACGAAGAAGTGATCATCGCCCACGACGACACGGTGATTCAGGCCGGCGACCATGTGATCCTGTTCCTTGTGGACAAAAAGCACATCCGCGATGTGGAGAAGCTGTTCCATGTGGGGTTGAGCTTCTTCTGAGGCTTGCGCAGCCGGCCCCTGTGGGAGCGGGCCGGCTCGCGAAAACGGTCTGTCGGGCCCCGACCGACAACTGACACAACCGGAAAAGGAGTCCACCGATGATCGAATCCCTGGAGAAAATGCTCGCCAAGGGTGTGGATAACGCACTGCTGCGCTTCGGCCTGGGCAAGGGTTACCTGGATCTGGGGGAGAACGCCAAGGCGGCGGAGCATCTGCAGCGCTGCGTGACGTTCGATCCGAAGTATTCGGCGGCGTGGAAGCTGCTGGGCAAGGCGCAGCTCGCGGCGGGCTCGCCCGACGCCGCGCGCCAGGCCTGGGAGCAGGGCCTGGAGGCCGCCCGCGCCCACGGCGACAAGCAGGCGGAAAAGGAAATGACGGTGTTCCTCAAGAAGCTCGACCGCCAGCCCCGCTGATCCCGCGACGCTACAGGTAACGCAGGCCGATGCCTTCGGCGTCCACCGTCACCACTTCCATCCGCACCCGCGGCGCGCCTGTGGGCAAGTCCTGGACCTGGCCGTACACCACGGCGCCCTTGGGCAGCGACGCCAGGCGCGGATGCTCGACGTACACCCCGGTCGTGGATAGGTTGCGGGTCTGGCCCAGGCATTCGCCGAAGCTTTCGTGAGTGATCTTGATGCGAAACGATTTGCGGTGTTCGGACATCTTCTGCGCCCTTGAATGAACGGTTGTGGATAACCTTGCCCAAGAAGGTTATCCACAGATCGTGCCAATCGACTCAATACCAGCGGGCCTCGCCCGGCGGACGTTTCTTGAAGCGTTTCATGCTCCACATGTACTGGCTGGGGTAGGCCGCGACGTAACGCTCGACCACCTGGCTCATGGCCGCGCAGGACACCTCGGTGTCGGTGCTGTACATGGCTTCGGGCGCGGCTTCGAGGATCACCTTGTAGCCGGAGCCGTCGGGCAGCCGCAGGGCGTGCAGGAACACGCCGACCGCCTTGCCGCCGGCCAGCATGTTCGGCACGAACTTGCTGGTCAGGGCCTGGGTGGCGAAGAACGGCACGAAGATCCCGGCGGATTCGGCCGGTTCCGGGTCGGCAGGGATGCCCACTGCACCGCCTTTGCGCACTTCCTTGATGACGCTGAGGATGCCTTCCTTGGTGGAGGCGGCGACGCGGTTGCCCAACTGCACCCGCTGCTTGCGCAGTAATTCGTCCACCGCCTTGAGCTTCGGCGGGCGGTAGAAGATGATCGGTTTGCACTGGCTGCAGTAGAAGTGGTTGAGCACTTCCCAGTTGCCCAGGTGGCTGGTGATGCCGACCACGCCCTTGCCGGACGCCAAGGCGTCCTTGAGGATGTCCAGGCCTTCGACTTCACGCACCAGTTCGATGGAGCGCCGGGCCGGCCAGATCCAGGCGCAGGCGCTTTCGGTCAGGGACTTGCCGATGTCCTTCAGGCTCTGGCCGACCAGGCGCTCGCGCTCGGCCGGATCCATTGCGGGAAAACACTTGGCCAGGTTGATCCGCACCACGTCGCGGGAGCGGTTAGGGGTTTTCCACATGATCCAGCCGATCGCCGAACCCACGGCCTGCACGGCCCGCCACGGAAGCAGGGCAAACAGCCGCAGAGCGCCTACCAGCAAGGCGCCTTTAAACTTATCCACAGGTCACTCCTGATCTTGTGCTGTGCGCGAGGCGGCCATTCTAACCGGCGTTGGCGAGCTGCGCGTAGCGGTCGCAGTCCCGGGTGTGGTCCATGACCATGCCCGAGGCCTGCATCAGCGCGTAGCAGATGGTCGGGCCGACGAAGGTGAAGCCGGCCTTCTTCAGGCCTTTGCTCATGGCCTCGGCCTGCGGGGTGATGGCGGGAACCTCGCTGCGGTCCTTGAAATGGTTGACCACCGGCTCGCCGTCGACGAACGACCAGAGGAACCCCGCCGGATCCTCCAGCGCCAGCCAGGCCCGGGCGTTGCGCCGGGCGGCCTCGAGCTTGAGGCGATTGCGGATGATGCCCGGATCGAGCATCAGCTCGGCGATGTACGCGTCGCTCATCTGCGCCACCCGCTGCGCGTCGAAGCCGAACAGCACCTGGCGGTAGCGTTCGCGCTTGCGCAGCACGGTGATCCACGACAGCCCGGCCTGGAACCCTTCGAGCAAAAGCAACTCGAACAATCCCTGCGCCTCGCGCAGCGGCGTTCCCCACTCCTGATCGTGGTAAGCCATGTACAGCGGATCTTCGGTGCACCAAAAGCAGCGTGGCATAAGGCTCCAGGGGGTGGTGGCGCGACTGAATCGGGTATACTCCCGCTCTTTAAATCGCAGCCCAAGAAACAGGTGAATTTCGTGAGCCAGCCTACGCCAGCCGTGCGTACCTTCCAAGACTTGATCCTCGCGCTCCAGCAGTACTGGGCCGAGCAAGGTTGTGTGGTACTTCAGCCCTACGATATGGAAGTAGGCGCCGGCACTTTCCACACCGCTACATTCCTGCGCGCCATCGGTCCCGAAACCTGGAACGCCGCCTACGTGCAGCCAAGCCGCCGCCCGACTGACGGCCGCTACGGCGAGAACCCGAACCGCCTGCAGCACTACTACCAGTTCCAGGTGGTGCTGAAGCCGAACCCGGAAAACTTCCAGGAGCTGTACCTGGGCTCCCTCAAGCACGTGGGCCTCGACCCGCTGGTGCACGACATCCGTTTCGTCGAAGACAACTGGGAATCGCCGACCCTCGGCGCCTGGGGCCTGGGCTGGGAAGTCTGGCTCAACGGCATGGAAGTGACCCAGTTCACCTACTTCCAGCAGGCGGGCGGCATCGAGTGCTACCCGGTGACCGGCGAAATCACCTACGGCCTTGAGCGCCTGGCCATGTACCTGCAAGGCGTGGACTCGGTCTACGACCTGGTCTGGGCCGACGGCCCGTTCGGCAAGGTGACCTACGGCGACGTGTTCCACCAGAACGAGGTGGAACAGTCCACCTACAACTTCGAGCACGCCAACGTCGACAAGCTGTTCGAACTGTTCGACTTCTACGAAAGCGAAGCCAAGCGCCTGATCGAACTCGACCAGCCGCTGCCGCTGCCGAGCTACGAAATGGTGCTGAAGGCTTCGCACACCTTCAACCTGCTGGATGCGCGCCGGGCGATCTCGGTGACCGCGCGTCAGCAATACATCCTGCGCGTGCGCACCCTGGCGCGTTCCGTCGCCCAAGCCTACCTGCTGGCCCGCGCCAAGCTGGGCTTCCCGATGGCGACCCCGGACCTGCGTGACGAAGTACTGGCCAAGCTGGAGGCTGCACAATGAGTGCTCAAGATTTTCTGGTTGAACTGGGCACCGAAGAACTGCCACCCAAAGCCCTGAACACCCTGGCCGAAGCGTTTTTGGCCGGCATCGAGAAAGGCCTGCAGGCCGCCGGCCTGAACTACCGGGGTAAGGCCGTCTACGCCGCGCCGCGCCGTTTGGCCGTGCTGATTTCCGCGCTGGACACCCAGCAGCCGGACCGCAGCATCAACCTCGACGGCCCGCCGCGCCAGGCCGCCTTCGACGCCGAAGGCAATCCGACCCAGGCCGCCCTGGGCTTCGCCAAGAAGTGCGGCGTGGAGCTGAGCGAAATCGACCAGAGCGGTCCGAAGCTGCGCTACAGCCAGAACATCGCCGGCAAGCCGACCGCCAGCCTGCTGCCGACCATCGTCGAAGACTCGCTGAACGACCTGCCGATCCCCAAACGCATGCGTTGGGCTGCGCGCAAGGAAGAGTTCGTGCGTCCGACCCAATGGCTGGTGATGCTGCTCGGCGACCAGGTCATCGACTGCACCATCCTGGCCCAGAAGGCCGGCCGTGAGTCCCGCGGCCACCGTTTCCACCATCCGGAAAACGTGCGCATCGGCTCGCCGTCGAGCTACCTGGCCGACCTGCGCGCCGCCTACGTGCTGGCCGACGCCAACGAGCGCCGCGAGATCATCAGCAAGCGCACCGAAGAGCTGGCCACCCGCCAGGAAGGCACCGCGATCGTGCCGCCGGCGCTGCTCGACGAAGTGACCGCGCTGGTCGAATGGCCGGTGCCGCTGGTGTGCTCGTTCGAGGAGCGTTTCCTCGATGTGCCGCAAGAAGCCCTGATCACCACCATGCAGGACAACCAGAAGTACTTCTGCCTGCTGGACGCCGACGGCAAGCTGCTGCCGCGCTTCATCACCGTGGCCAACATCGAGAGCACCGATGCGCAGCAGATCATCGCCGGCAACGAGAAAGTGGTTCGCCCGCGCCTGACCGACGCCGAGTTCTTCTTCAAGCAGGACAAGAAGCAGAAGCTCGAAGCGTTCAACGACCGTCTGCAGAACGTGGTTTTCCAGGAAAAGCTCGGCAGCGTCTACGACAAGGCCGAACGCGTTTCCAAGCTGGCGGCCTACATCGCTGCGCGCATCGGCGGCAACGCGTCGTGGGCGGCCCGCGCAGGCTTGCTGTCCAAATGCGACCTGGCCACCGAAATGGTCGGCGAGTTCCCGGAAATGCAAGGCGTGGCCGGCTACTACTACGCCCTCAATGACGGCGAGCCGCAAGACGTCGCCCTGGCGCTGAACGAGCAGTACATGCCGCGCGGCGCCGGCGCCGAACTGCCGGCCACCCTGACCGGTGCAGCCGTGGCAATCGCCGACAAGCTCGACACCCTGGTCGGCATCTTCGGCATCGGCATGCTGCCGACCGGCAGCAAGGACCCGTATGCCCTGCGCCGTGCGGCCCTGGGCGTGCTGCGGATTCTGATCGAGAAGCAACTGGACCTGGACCTGAACGATGCCGTGGCCTTCGCGGTGAACGGCTTCGGCGCCAAGGTCAAGGCGGCAGGGCTGGCCGACTCGGTGCTGGAGTTCATCTTCGACCGTCTGCGTGCCCGTTACGAAGACGAAGGCGTGGATGTCGCCACCTACCTGTCGGTGCGTGCCCTGAAGCCGGGTTCGGCGCTGGACTTCGACCAGCGCGTGCAAGCGGTGCAGTCCTTCCGCAAACTGCCGGAAGCGGCGGCGCTGGCGGCGGTGAACAAACGTGTGTCGAACCTGCTGAGCAAGGTGGAAGGCTCGGTGCCGACCGTGGTCGAGGCCAAGTACTTCGACAACGCCAACGAGTTCTCCCTGTACTCCGCCATCCAGCAGGCCGACCAGGCCGTGCAGCCGATGGCCGCTTCGCGCCAGTACAGCGAATCGCTGGCGCGCCTGGCCGCCCTGCGCGAGCCGGTGGACGCGTTCTTCGAGGCCGTGATGGTCAATGCCGACGACGCCAACGTACGGGCCAACCGCTACGCGCTGCTGGCGCGCCTGCGTAACCTGTTCCTCGGCGTCGCCGACATTTCGCTGCTGGGTTGAGGTATTGCCGTTGAAACTGCTGATTCTCGATCGGGACGGAGTGATCAATTACGACTCCGACGCTTACATCAAGTCGGTGGAGGAGTGGATTCCGTTGCCCGGCTCGATCGAAGCGATCGCGCAGTTGAGCAAGGCCGGCTGGACGGTGGCGGTGGCCACCAACCAGTCGGGCATTGCCCGCGGCTACTACGACCTCGCCACCCTGGAGGCCATGCACGCGCGCCTGCGCGCGCTCGTGGCCGAGCAGGGCGGCGAAGTCGGGCTGATCGTGCATTGCCCGCACGGGCCGGACGAGGGCTGCGATTGCCGCAAACCCAAACCCGGCATGCTCAAGGCCGTTGCGCAGCATTACGGCGTGCCCCTGGCCGGCGTGTGGTTCGTGGGCGACAGCCTTGGTGACCTGGAGGCCGCCAAAGCCGTCGATTCACAGCCTGTTCTGGTGAAGACCGGAAAGGGCGAAAAGACCCAAGCCAAAAACTTGCCGGTCGGCACCTTGATTTTTGACGATCTGGCGGCGATTGCCGCAGAACTTATCCACAACTAGAGTGCTTCTGACGTTCCTGACCAAGGATTGATCGGGAGTGCGCTTGAACAGTCGGGCATCGCCCGTAACGGTAAACGTCGCCATGTCGATACTGCAGGCCATCAGAATTGCTCTCTTTTACCTGCTGCTGGGCACCAGTTCCCTGCTGTGGTGCAGCCTGAGCTTTTTCATCGCGCCCTTTCTGCCGTTCAAGGCGCGCTATCGCTTCATCAACGTGTACTGGTGCCGCTGCGCCTTGTGGCTGAGCAAGGTATTCCTCGGCATCCGCTACGAAGTCAAAGGCGCGGAAAACGTGCCTGACCGGCCCTGCGTGATTCAGTCGAACCACCAGAGCACCTGGGAGACGTTCTTTCTCTCCGCCTATTTCCAGCCCTTGAGCCAGGTGCTCAAGCGCGAACTGCTGTACGTGCCGTTCTTCGGCTGGGCGATGGCCATGCTGCGCCCCATCGCCATCGACCGCGACAACCCGAAAGCCGCGCTCAAGCATGTGGCGGCCAAGGGCGACGAACTGCTCAAGGACAACGTGTGGGTACTGATCTTCCCTGAAGGCACCCGCGTTCCCTACGGCACCATGGGCAAGTTCTCACGGGGCGGTTCTGCCCTGGCGGTGAACGCGTCGCTGCCGGTGCTGCCGGTCGCCCACAACGCCGGCAAGTTCTGGCCCAAGACCGGCTGGGGCAAGAAACAGGGCGTCATCACCGTGGTCATCGGTCAGCCGATGTACGCCGAAGGCGCAGGACCTCGGGCCATCGCCGAGCTGAACGACCGGGTCCAGGCCTGGAACGAGCAGGCCCAACGGGATATGGGCTCGCTGCCGCCGGCGCCTGTCGCCAATGGTGAGGCCACGGTCTGAGATTTTGTGGATAACCTGTGTACGAGTTCGTTGAAAAGTGGCGGATTCAAGTTTTAACTGGTTGATTTACTTATATATTTCCCAAGCTCATAAAACCCCGGAAATGGTGCATAAGTTTTTCCGGGCGCAAAGGAACCGGCTGATATAGCCGGTTTTTTTATGCGTGCTCTTCCGCCAACAGCGGCAGCTCCAGACGGAACGTAGTGCCTTGACCGACCACGCTCAGGCACTCGATCCGCCCGCCGTGGTGATCCACCACCGCCTTGACCATCGAAAGCCCCAACCCGACGCCGTCGATGCCCTGGGCAGAGGAAAAACGCCGGTACTGGCTGAACAGTTCAGGCAGTTCCCCGGCGGCGATGCCCTTGCCCTGATCCGTCAGTTCGATGCACAACCAGTCTTCGTGACAACGGATCCGCAGGCGCACTGCCGTTCCCGGATCGCTGTACTTGATCGCGTTCTCCAGCAAGTTGAACAGGGCCCGGGTCAGCAGGCCCTGATCGGCCATGACCAAGCGCTCCTGGGCAGGCTCGTCTATGTCGTGAAGCAATTCGATGCGCTTTTGCTGGGCGATGGGCAGGGCCTGATCCAGCACGTCCAGCACCAGCATCGCGAACAGGCTCGGCTGGAACTGATAGGCCTGGGATTCGGCGCGGGCCAGCAGCACGAAGCCATCGGTGAGATCCAGCGCCCGCCGCACCTGGCGCTCGATCTGCTCGAACAAGGGCGAGTCCGCGCCGGCCTGGTGCCGGTGCACGTCCAGCAGGGCGAGGATCGCCGAATGCGGGGCGCGCAGATCGTGGGAGAGAAACCGCAACAGCACGCTGCGCTGCTCTTCCGCCGCACGCTCGGCGCTGAGGTCAGTCAGGCTCAGCAGCCAGCCGATCGGCATGTCGCCGTCCACCGGCAGCAACGCCGCCCGTTCCAGCCGCAGGCTGCGTTCCTTGCGGTCGCGGAACTCCAGCAGGGGCAGGGCAGACAGCAGCGGGCGTGGCACTTGGTCCAGCTCCGGGTAGCCGAGGCGGGCCAGTTGATCGAGCACGTCGTCCCCCACCAGGTCGCTGCCGAACAGGTTCCGCGCATTGCGGTTGCCCAGCAGAATCTGGCCATGAGGATCGCTGATCAGGGTGGCCACCGGCAGGTATTCCAGGCCATCGGCAATGAAACGTCGGGTATCGCGGGTGCGGCTCATGGCCTGTTCCAGCGCCATGATCTGCCCCTGCAGACGGTCGGCGCCCTGAAACCGGGCGCGGCGGCGCTCAGGGAACACCTTCGGTTCGCTGTCCAGTCGCGCCAGCTCCCAGCCGAAGTACGTCAGCACCACGCTCAGGCGCCGCCAGTTCCAGATCAGATAACCGAACAGCATGCCCAGCACCGCCGGCGTCGGCGACCACCAATGGCGCAGTTCCGCCAGCCCGACGCTGGCCAGCAGCGCGCAGGCCATGCCGATCAAGGTCAGCCACAGCGCCAGGCGCGGACGCCACAGCAGCAAGCCCAGCACGCTCGTCACCAGCGCCACCGACAGCAGCGCGCCCATGACGGGCGAGGGGTCATCCAGGTTGATTTGCGAACGCCACGACAGCAGCGCAGTCAGCGGCAATAGCACTAGACTTATCCACAACCACTCACGCACCAGTCGCCGAAACAGCCTCTGCACTTGGCTCGGCACCCGACTTTCATGCCGGCGCGGGTTATTCATGGGGAACGGGGCAGGGCGGGTTGAATGGTTTCATCGGCCAAAGGTCTGAGGGCGTGTCTGAATGATTTCAAGGAATCATAGCGGACGCCGGAACACCGGGCCGCCGACTTTTGCAGTCCCGACCCACCGCCCAACGAAAAGGAATGATCGCGTATGCGCGTTGCGATACTGGACGACGAACCGGCCGAACTGCGCCGGGTCGAGCAGACCCTGCAGCAAATGGCCGAGAACGGCGAACAGCCCTGGTCGCTGCACAGCTTCGAGAGGGGCGAAGAGCTGCTGCGGCAACTGCGCCGGGAAACCTTCGACCTGCTGATCCTCGACTGGCAACTGCCGGACCTCACCGGCCTGTCATTGCTGCGCTGGACCCGCGAGCACATGGAAGCGCCGCCGGCCGCCATCATGCTCACCAGCCGCGACGGCGAAAACGACATCGTCCAGGCGCTCAATGCCGGGGCCGACGACTACGTCAGCAAGCCGTTCCGTCCCAATGAACTGAAAGCCCGGGTGTCGGCCGTGCTGCGCCGCCACGCCCAACAACGCCCGGCCGCCGGCGAAGTGCTGCACTTCAACGATCTGGTGTTCGACGACGGCGAACTGACCGTCACCCGCGACGGCAGACCGATCGCCATGACCGAACGCGAATACCGCCTGGCCCGCTGCCTGTTCAGCAACCTCGGCCGGCCGCTGTCCCGGGACTACCTGTACGAACGCTTCTGGCCCCATGAGGAAATGTCGTCTTCACGACCGCTGGACACCCACATCTATCGCCTGCGCAACAAGCTGGGGCTGACGGCGGACCGGGGTTGGCAGTTATTGACGATCTATGGGTATGGGTATCGGTTGGAGAGTGTGGGGACTTAGTCACCAGTGCACCCGTGAGCATTCACTCTTCGGAGGAGTTGCCACGGAGCTTTTTCGCGGCTGCTTCGATTTGTTGGATGCTCTTTTTCGGTACGGGAAGTTCCTCAGGCATGGTTCCACCCAAGTCAGCGATGGTTTCCCGTACCTTTCTGCCAACCTCCAGATGCACCTGATTGGCCTGCTGCTTACCTTGCACCTTATCGCGACGCAGCTTTTCCTCAGCCTGGGTGGCACGGAACAGATTGGCGGCCAGTTCGGTCGACCCCATGTGATCCAGTATTCTCTGACTTTTTTTCAAACCTTTCCGCTGATGAATGGCCCTTTGATCGAGGCCGCCATAAAGCCCCTGATAACCATGATTCTGGAAGACAGCGAAATCGAGACCCGATTCGACCCCAGCCTGCTGCGCAGCTTCAACTAATTGCTTGTTGTGTTCTCGTAACTCGTTACGCAGCAGCAAACGCTTCTGATCATCCCTCAACGCCTGAAAGGAGGCATCGTCTGAGAGTTCTTGGCGTCTTGTCTGAACCGCGAAATAGGTCTGTCCCGCCGCGATGACAGATTTCGCAGGATCGCCATTCTGGACAGTCAGATAGCAGGCATAGCGAGAAAGGTGAAAATCCTTCAGCTCCCGCTGAGCCCCTGACCCTAAAGAAACCATTTTGGTGGTTTCAACAAAATGGTTGCCGACTGGATGATGACTGAGCTCGCAAGCCTGTACCGCTTTGCCGATGACGTTTTCGAAGTTCCGCCACTCCCGGTACTCCAAGAGGGGAGCAAGCTCTCGTGCAGACCAGTATTCCCCATCCTCATCGGATAGATGCCTGATCTCCTCAAAAGACTGGTGTTGCTCACTCAAAGGTCAATCCTCCCATGGAGAGCCGGAACAGACTCAGCTCAAAACTCACGTGAGACTCGCACTGATACATCGACTGATCAATGGCGTATTAACAACTGCACACATTGTCGGGCGGGGACATACGGTTTCCAGAGGAACCTGTACTGATTCAAAATGTGAACAGCCCGGTGAATCCAAGACTCACCGGGCTGTTCATTTGTTGGCCGTAGACCGCGTCTAGATCAGAAATCCAGGTTCGCCACCGACAGGGCATTGCTCTCGATGAAGTCACGACGAGGCTCGACCGCATCACCCATCAGGGTGTTGAAGATCTGGTCCGCGGCGATGGCATCTTCGATGGTCACTTTCAGCATGCGGCGCACGGTCGGGTCCATGGTGGTTTCCCACAGCTGATCCGGGTTCATCTCACCCAGACCTTTGTATCGCTGGATGGTGTGGCGCTTGGTGCTTTCGGCCATCAGCCAGTCCAGGGCTTCCTTGAACTCGGTGACCGGCTTCTTGCGTTCGCCGCGCTGGATGTACGCGCCCTCGTCCAGCAGGGTGCTCAGCTGGGCGCCGAGGGAAACGACGGTCTTGTAGTCGTTGCTGCCGAAGAAGTCGCGGTTGAAGGTGACGTAGTTCGACAGGCCGTGGGAGATCTGCTCGACCTCCGGCAGCCACACGCCACGCTCGCGGTCTTCGCGCAGGCTGGCCTTGTAGACCAGGCCGGACTTCTCGACGGTGCGCAGGCGCACTTCGTACTTGGCCAGCCATTCCTGCATGGCGGCGTGGTTGCCCAGCATCTCCAGGCTCACCGCCGGCAGGTAGATGAAGTGCTCGGTCAGCTCCTGCGGGTACAGGCGCGACAGGCGCTTGAGGGTCTTCATCACCATGCGGAAGTCGTTCACCAGGCGCTCCAGCGCTTCGCCGGAAATGCCCGGGGCGTCTTCGTCCAGGTGCAGGCTGGCGTCTTCCAGGGCCGACTGCGTCATGTACTCTTCCATGGCGTCGTCGTCCTTGATGTACTGCTCCTGCTTGCCCTTCTTGACCTTGTACAGCGGCGGCTGGGCGATGTAGATGTAGCCGCGCTCGATCAGCTCAGGCAACTGACGGAAGAAGAAGGTCAGCAGCAGGGTGCGGATGTGCGAACCGTCGACGTCAGCATCGGTCATGATGATGATGTTGTGATAACGCAGCTTTTCGATGTTGTACTCTTCGCGGCCGATGCCGCAGCCAAGCGCGGTGATCAGCGTGCCCACTTCCTGGGACGAGATCATCTTGTCGAAGCGGGCCTTCTCGACGTTCAGGATCTTGCCCTTGAGCGGCAGGATGGCCTGGGTCTTGCGGTTGCGCCCCTGCTTGGCAGAGCCGCCCGCGGAGTCACCTTCCACGAGGTACAGTTCGGACAGCGCAGGATCCTTTTCCTGGCAGTCGGCCAATTTGCCCGGCAGGCCGGCGATGTCCAGCGCGCCTTTGCGGCGGGTCATCTCACGGGCCTTGCGCGCCGCTTCACGGGCACGGGCCGCGTCGAGCATCTTGCCGACGACCAGCTTGGCTTCGTTCGGGTTCTCCAGCAGGAAGTCGGAGAAGTACTTGCCCATTTCCTGTTCGACCGCGGTCTTCACTTCGGAAGAGACCAGCTTGTCCTTGGTCTGGGAACTGAACTTCGGATCCGGCACCTTCACCGAGATGATTGCGGTCAGGCCTTCACGGGCGTCGTCACCGGTGGTGGCGACCTTGTGCTTCTTGGCCAGGCCTTCCTGCTCGATGTAGTTGTTCAGGTTACGGGTCAGCGCGGAACGGAAGCCCACCAGGTGGGTGCCGCCGTCGCGCTGCGGAATATTGTTGGTGAAGCACAGAAGGTTTTCGTTGAAGCTGTCGTTCCACTGCAGGGCGATTTCGACGCCGATGCCGTCCTCACGCTGGATGTTGAAGTGGAACACCTGGTTGACCGCGGTCTTGTTGGTGTTCAGGTATTCAACGAATGCGCGCAGGCCGCCTTCGTACTTGAACAGCTCCTCTTTGCCGCTGCGCTCGTCCTTGAGGACGATGCCGACGCCGGAGTTGAGGAACGACAGTTCGCGAATGCGCTTGGCCAGGATGTCCCAGCTGAAGTGGATGTTCTTGAAGGTTTCCTTGGAAGCCTTGAAGTGGATCTGGGTACCGGTGGTTTCGCTGTCGCCCACGATCGCCATCGGCGCCTGAGGCACGCCGTGCACGTAGGTCTGCTCCCAGATCTTGCCGCTGCGGCGAACGGTCAGCACCAGCTCTTCGGACAGGGCGTTCACCACCGACACACCTACACCGTGCAGGCCGCCGGAGACCTTGTAGGAGTTGTCGTCGAACTTACCGCCGGCGTGGAGGACGGTCATGATGACCTCGGCGGCGGAAACGCCTTCCTCCTTGTGCACATCCACCGGGATGCCGCGACCGTTGTCGCGCACGGTGATGGATTCATCTGGGTGGATGATGACGGCGATGTCGTCGCAATGGCCGGCGAGGGCTTCGTCGATCGAGTTGTCGACCACCTCGAACACCATGTGGTGCAGACCGCTGCCATCGTCGGTGTCACCAATGTACATACCGGGACGTTTGCGCACGGCATCCAGGCCTTTCAGCACTTTAATGCTCGATGAGTCGTACGTATTTTCTTCGCTCAATGCCTTCACTCCCGATGGTCGTGGGTCTGGGTGATACGGCCCTGTTCCACGTGGAACAGAGCGACTGGCGTTTCCGTCTGCCAGCCTTCCCTCAAAAATTCGTGGTCTACACAGGTGATAAAGACCTGGCAGCGTAAGTCTTCCAGCAAGCGGCACAGCGCACGGCGGTGCTGCTCGTCCAGCTCGGACGGCAAGTCATCCACCAGATAAATACACTGCCCGCGACGGGCCTGGCTCACCAGGTGCCCCTGGGCGATCCGCAAGGCGCAGACCACCAGCTTCTGCTGCCCCCGGGACAAGATGTCCGCGGCGTTGTGCGCACCCAATCGAAGGCGCAGGTCAGCGCGTTGCGGCCCGGCCTGGGTATGGCCCATCTGCTGATCCCGTTGCAGGGAGCCGGCAAGCACGGCGCTCAGTTCCCGATCCTTGTCCCAGCCCCGGTAATAGCTGAGCGTCAAACCCTCGAGCTCAACCAGTTCGCTCAAGGTCTGTTCAAAGACCGGTTTCAAGGCTTTGATGTAAGCGCGGCGGTATTCATCGATTTCAGCGCTGGCCTGGCACAGTTCCCTGTCCCAAACCGCTTGCGAAACGGCGTCAAGTGTACCATGCCGCAGCCAGGAGTTTCTCTGGCGCAAGGCCTTCTGCAAACGCTGCCAAGTGGCCATGAACCGCGGTTCGACGTGGAACACGCCCCAGTCCAGAAACTGCCGGCGGATCTTCGGCGCGCCTTCCAGAAGGCGAAAACTGTCCGGGTTGATCAACTGCAGCGGCAGGATTTCCGCCAGTTGCGCAGCGCTGCGGGCGTTCTGCCCGTCGATGCGGATCTGGAACTCACCCTGGCGGTCGCGGGATATCCCCAGCGCGCTGTGTCCGCCTTCGGCCAGCTCGACCTGGCCGAACACGGTGCAGCTGAGCTGTTCGTGCTGAATGACCGGCAACAGCCGCGTGCTGCGAAACGAACGGGCAAGCCCCAGCAGGTGAATGGCTTCCAGGACACTGGTTTTGCCGCTGCCGTTGGCGCCGTAAAGGATGTTGATGCGGGGAGAGGGGGAGAAGGTCACCGGGTGCAGATTGCGCACCGCGGTGACCGAGACGCGACTGAGCGACATCTAGTTGGCGCTGATTACAGACGCATCGGCATGACAACGTAAGCCGAATCGTCGTTGTCGGATTCCTGCACCAGCGCACTGCTGTTGGAGTCGGACAGGATCAGGCGAACCTGCTCGGTGGTCATCACGCCCAGCACGTCCAGCAGATAGCTGACGTTGAAGCCGATCTCCAGCGAGCTGCCGTTGTATTCCACGCCCACTTCTTCTTCCGCCTCTTCCTGCTCCGGGTTGTTGGCCTGGATCTTCAGCTGGCCGCTGGCCAGTTGCAGACGGATACCGCGGTACTTCTCGTTGGACAGGATCGCGGTACGGCTGAACGCCTCACGCAGGGCCTGGCGGTCGCCCAGCACCAGCTTGTCGCCACCCTTGGGCAGGACGCGCTCGTAGTCCGGGAACTTGCCGTCCACCAGTTTCGAGGTGAAGGTGAATTCGCCGGTGGTCGCGCGGATGTGGTGCTGGCCCAGCACGATGCTGACGTTGCCGTCCGGCTCGGTGAGCAGGCGCGCCAGTTCCAGGATGCCTTTGCGCGGCACGATCACCTGGTGGCGGTCCTGCTGGCCGATGTCGGCCTGCATCGAGCACATCGCCAGGCGGTGACCGTCGGTGGCCACGGCGCGGATCACGCCGGTGGACACTTCCAGCAGCATGCCGTTGAGGTAGTAGCGCACGTCCTGCTGGGCCATGGCGAAGCTGGTGCGCTCGATCAGGCGACGCAGCTTGCTTTGCTCAAGGCTGGTGGTCAGCGAGCCCGGGCCTTCTTCCACGGTCGGGAAATCGTTGGCCGGCAGGGTCGACAGGGTGAAGCGGCTGCGGCCGGCCTTCACCACCAGTTTCTGCTCGTCGACCTTGATGTCGATCAGCGCGTCGTTCGGCAGGCTCTTGCAGATGTCCATCAGCTTGCGCGCAGGCACGGTGATGGAGCCGGTTTCCGCAGGCTCTTCGAGCTGCACGCGGCCGACCAGCTCGACTTCAAGGTCCGTGCCGGTCAGCGACAGCTGCTGGCCGTCGACGACCAGCAGCACGTTGGACAGCACCGGCAAGGTCTGTCGGCGTTCGACGACACCTGCGACCAGTTGCAGGGGTTTCAACAGGGCTTCGCGTTGAATGGTGAAATGCATGGTCTAGTCCCTTGCCTCAATAAGCTGCGCTGGCGTTCATCAAGTGGTCAGTGTACGCAGCAGGTTCTTGTAGTCCTCGCGGATGTCCGCGTCGGATTCCTTAAGTTCGTTGATCTTGCGGCAGGCGTGCAGAACGGTGGTGTGGTCGCGGCCGCCGAACACATCGCCGATTTCCGGCAGGCTGTGGTTGGTCAGTTCCTTGGACAACGCCATGGCGACCTGACGCGGGCGCGCCACCGAGCGCGAACGGCGCTTGGACAGCAGATCGGAGATCTTGATCTTGTAGTACTCGGCGACGGTGCGCTGAATGTTATCCACAGAGACCAGCTTGTCCTGCAGCGCCAACAGATCCTTGAGGGATTCGCGGATCAGCTCGATGGTGATCTCGCGGCCCATGAAGTGCGAGTGGGCGATCACGCGCTTGAGCGCGCCTTCGAGCTCACGGACGTTGGAACGGATGCGCTGGGCGATGAAGAACGCCGCATCGTGGGGCAGCTCGACCTTGGCCTGGTCGGCCTTCTTCATCAGGATCGCGACGCGGGTCTCCAGTTCCGGAGGCTCGACCGCCACGGTCAGGCCCCAGCCGAAACGGGACTTCAGGCGCTCTTCGAGGCCTTCGATCTCCTTCGGATAGCGGTCGCTGGTGAGGATCACCTGCTGGCCACCTTCAAGCAAGGCGTTGAAGGTGTGGAAAAATTCCTCCTGGGAGCGTTCCTTGCGGGCGAAGAACTGGATGTCGTCGATGAGCAGGGCGTCCACCGAGCGGTAGAACCGCTTGAACTCGTTGATCGCGTTCAGTTGCAGCGCCTTGACCATGTCGGCCACGAAACGCTCGGAATGCAGGTACACGACCTTGGCGTTCGGGTTCTTCTTCAACAGGTGGTTGCCCACCGCGTGCATCAAGTGGGTCTTACCCAGGCCGACGCCGCCGTACAGGAACAGCGGGTTGTAACCGTGCTTGGGGTTGTCCGCCACCTGCCAGGCCGCCGCACGGGCGAGCTGGTTGGACTTGCCTTCGACGAAGTTCTCGAAGGTGAAGGTGCGGTTCAGGTAGCTGGTGTGCTTGAGGGCGCCCTCGACCTGCACGGTGCGCTGTTCGGTGCGCACCGGGGCCTGCTGGGAAGCGGCGCCGGCCATCGGATCGAAACTGTCGCGCGACGGCTCCTCGATGACTTCTTCGGCTTCGGCCTTCTGCGCAGCACGCTTGGCCGGCGCTGCCACCGGGGCCGGTGCGGGCGCGGCAGGCGCCGCATTCACCTGGGCCTGTGCCGCTGCGGCCGCCAACGGGGCGTTCGGCGCGGCGCGGGGGGCCGAGCTGCGTTTGCTGCCTATTAATAAGGAAAGCGCCGGCGCCATGCCGTTGCCGTGCTCATCCAGCAGCTCGAGGACGCGTCCCAGGTACTTTTCGTTGACCCAGTCCAGAACAAAACGGTTGGGCGCATAGACGCGCAACTCGTCGCCTTCGGCTTCGACCTGCAGTGGACGGATCCAAGTGTTGAATTGCTGGGCAGGCAGCTCTTCGCGCAAAAGCTCCACGCACTGCTGCCAAAGTTCCACTGACACGGAGATCCCCTAAGTTGAAAGCCGGTAAGGCAAAAACAAGCGGCCATTGTAGCGGCCAGCCGTCCACTTATCCACACGCAGGTGACCCGATGGAGGCGAATTATCAATGCGTTAACCGGGAAAAAGGCGACCGACGGTGCTCCAGGGAGCTCTGTGGATAACCGCCGATGAGGGCACTGGACAACTGGGGGCAAAAGCGCGTGGATAACCGGCCTGTGGATAACCATCCATTGCACACACAGGTTTTCCGGCCTCGCGGCACAGGCTGACCACGGTTTTCCAGCCTAGTTGTCATTCTCTGTACATCAGATGGAATAAGGCCTCAGAGTAGTTATCCACAAAGGAAGGCCACACTAGCTTTAACAAGCTTTACAGAAAAGCTTTAAATTCTTCGCTTCTTTATTTTTATGTTTGCCAGCGGGTTCTCAAGCCAGAAGGCCGAGGACGATCTGTCCATAAGGAAACGTTGGTTGGAAATTGACCTGAGGACTTGCTTTCTCTAGAATCCCCGGTCTCTTAAAACAGGGGCCATTCCGGCCGTTGTGGACGAACCAGGTAACACGACATGAAACGTACTTTCCAACCAAGCACTATCAAACGCGCTCGTACCCACGGTTTCCGTGCTCGCATGGCCACCAAGAACGGTCGTGCCGTCCTGTCGCGTCGCCGCGCCAAAGGCCGTGCGCGTCTGACCGTTTGATATCCCGGTACTGGAGGTGAGTCAGGACTTCAGTCGGGAAAAGCGTCTGCTTACACCCCGGCACTTCAAGGCAGTCTTTGACTCCCCTACCGGCAAGGTTCCGGGGAAAAATCTCCTGCTCCTTGCGCGCAACAACGATCTCGATCACCCCCGCCTCGGGCTGGTCATCGGGAAAAAGAGCGTAAAGCTCTCCGTCGAGCGCAATCGCCTCAAACGCCTGATGCGCGAGTCGTTCCGTCTGAACCAGGATTCACTGGTCGGCTGGGACATCGTCATCGTCGCGCGCAAAGGTTTGGGCGATGTTGAAAACCCCGAATTGATCCAACATTTCGGCAAGCTCTGGAAACGCCTGGCGCGCAACAAGCCGGCATCTCCAGCCAAAACCGAAACTGTGGGGGCTGACAGTCCAGATGCGTAAACTGGCGCTCGTTCCGATCCGGTTCTATCGCTATGCCATTAGTCCGCTGATGGCCAGTCACTGTCGTTTTTACCCCAGCTGTTCTTGCTACGCGTACGAAGCCATCGAAAATCATGGCCTTCTGCGCGGTGGCTGGCTGACCTTTCGTCGTTTAGGTCGCTGTCATCCGTGGAATCCCGGTGGTTATGACCCGGTTCCACCTGTCCCTACCTCCCGTTCTTCTTCGATGGCCGAGTAATCATGGATATCAAACGCACGGTCCTGATCGTCGCCCTGGCAATCGTGTCCTACGTCATGGTCCTTAAATGGAACCAGGACTACGGTCAAACTGCCCTGCCGACTCAGAATGTTGCCTCGAGCACGACCACATCTGGCTTGCCGGACACCGCAACCGGCAATAACGCCTCCGCCAACGACGACATTCCGCACGCCGCGAGCGACAGCAACGCGCCCGCCGAAGCGCCGGTCGCCGTCAGCAAGGACCTGATCCAGATCAAGACCGACGTGCTCGATCTGGCGATCGATCCACAGGGCGGTGACGTCGCTCAACTGACCCTGCCACTGTATCCGCGTCGCCAGGACCGTCCGGACGTGCCGTTCCAGCTGTTCGACAACGGCGGCGAGCGCATCTACCTGGCGCAAAGCGGCCTGATCGGCACCAACGGCCCGGACGCGAACCCGGCCGGCCGTCCGCTGTACGCGTCGGAGAAGAAGACTTATCAACTGGCCGACGGCCAGGACCAACTGGTCGTCGACCTGAAGTTCAGCAAGGACGGCGTCAACTACATCAAGCGTTTCACCCTGAAGCGCGGCCTGTACGACGTGACCGTTTCCTACCTGATCGACAACCAGAGCGCACAACCCTGGACTGGCGCGATGTTCGCCCAGCTCAAGCGTGACGCCAGCGCCGATCCGTCGTCCACAACCGCCACCGGCACCGCGACCTACCTGGGCGCCGCCCTGTGGACAAGTTCCGAGCCGTACAAGAAAGTGTCCATGAAGGACATGGACAAAGGTCAGCTCAAGGAAACCGTCAACGGTGGTTGGGTCGCCTGGCTGCAGCACTACTTCGTGACCGCGTGGGTGGCTCCGAAGGGCGAAAGCAACATCGTCCAGACCCGCAAGGACAGCAAAGGCAACTACATCATCGGCTACACCGGCTCCACATTGACCGCTGCGCCAGGCGCCAAGGTCGAAACCAGCGCCGTGCTGTACGCAGGTCCAAAGAGCCAGGCGGTCCTGAAAGAGTTGTCCCCAGGCCTGGAACTGACCGTCGACTACGGCATCCTGTGGTTCATCGCCCAGCCGATCTTCTGGCTGCTGCAACATATCCACAGCATCGTCGGCAACTGGGGCTGGTCGATCATCTTCCTGACCATGCTGATCAAGGGTCTGTTCTTCCCGCTGTCGGCCGCCAGCTACAAGTCCATGGCCCGCATGCGCGCCGTGGCGCCGAAACTGGCTGCACTGAAGGAACAGCATGGCGACGACCGGCAGAAAATGTCGCAAGCCATGATGGAGCTGTACAAGAAAGAGAAGATCAACCCGCTGGGCGGCTGCCTGCCGATCCTGGTGCAGATGCCGGTCTTCCTCTCGCTGTACTGGGTACTGCTCGAAAGCGTGGAAATGCGCCAGGCGCCGTTCATGCTGTGGATCACCGACCTGTCGATCAAGGATCCGTTCTTCATCCTGCCGATCATCATGGGCGCCACCATGTTCATCCAGCAGAAGCTGAACCCGACGCCGCCGGATCCGATGCAGGCCAAGGTGATGAAAATGATGCCGATCATCTTCACCTTCTTCTTCCTGTGGTTCCCGGCCGGTCTGGTGCTGTACTGGGTTGTGAACAACTGCCTGTCGATTGCCCAACAGTGGTACATCACGCGTAAGATCGAATCGGCGACGAAAAAAGCCGAGGCGTAACTTACTCTGTGGATAACCACTCAAAACGCCCCCTAGTGGGGCGTTTTGCTATCTGCCACTTTTGTCTGGATACCGGTTTATGAGCGCACCTCGTGAAACCATCGCCGCCGTCGCCACTGCCCAGGGGCGCGGCGGTGTGGGCATCGTCCGCATTTCCGGCCCGCTGGCCGGTGCCGCGGCGAAAGCCATCAGCGGCCGCGAACTGAAACCCCGGTTCGCCCACTACGGCCCGTTCTTCAGCGCCGACCGAGAGGTGCTGGACGAAGGACTGGCGCTGTATTTCCCGGGCCCCAATTCCTTCACCGGCGAGGACGTGCTGGAACTGCAGGGCCATGGCGGCCCGATCGTGCTGGACATGCTGCTCAAGCGCTGCCTGGAACTGGGCTGCCGACTGGCGCGCCCCGGCGAATTCAGCGAACGCGCGTTCCTCAACGACAAGCTCGACCTGGCTCAGGCAGAAGCCATCGCCGACCTGATCGAAGCCAGTTCCGCACAAGCCGCACGCAACGCGTTGCGCTCCCTGCAGGGTGCGTTCTCCCAGCGTGTGCATGAACTCACCGAGCAACTGATCGGCCTGCGCATCTATGTGGAGGCCGCCATCGACTTCCCCGAGGAAGAGATCGACTTTCTCGCCGATGGCCATGTGCTGAGCATGCTCGACAAGGTGCGTGACGACTTGTCCACCGTGCTCCGTGAAGCCGGGCAGGGCGCATTGTTGCGCGACGGCATGACCGTCGTGATCGCCGGTCGGCCGAATGCCGGCAAATCCAGCCTGCTCAATGCGCTGGCCGGCCGGGAAGCGGCGATCGTGACCGAGATCGCCGGCACGACCCGGGACATTCTGCGCGAACATATCCACATCGACGGCATGCCGTTGCATGTCGTGGACACCGCCGGCCTGCGCGACACCGACGACCATGTGGAAAAGATCGGCGTCGAACGCGCCCTCAAAGCCATCAATGAAGCGGACCGGGTGCTGCTGGTGGTCGACGCCACCGCGCCGGAGGCCGCCGATCCGTTCGCTCTGTGGCCGGAATTCCTGGAAACGAAGCCGGATCCGGCCCGCGTGACCCTGATCCGCAACAAGGCTGACCTGACCGGGGAGGCGATCGCCCTGGAGGTCAGCGACGATGGCCATGTCACGATCAGCCTCAGTGCGAAGTCGGCGGGCGAGGGGCTTGAGTTGCTGCGCGAACACCTCAAGGCCTGCATGGGCTACGAACAGACGGCGGAAAGCAGCTTCAGCGCCCGACGCCGGCACCTCGAAGCCCTGCGTCACGCGAGTGCGGCGCTGGAGCACGGCCGCGCGCAACTGACCCTCGCCGGCGCCGGTGAACTGCTGGCCGAAGACTTGCGCCAGGCCCAGCAATCCCTGGGGGAAATCACCGGCGCGTTCAGTTCGGACGACCTGCTGGGACGAATCTTCTCCAGCTTCTGCATCGGCAAGTAATCCAGCCGTCTCCCATAGACAGGCCCAATCGCGGCCTGTCTGCCCTTCCTTCCCATCATTCCTCTCTCAAACGTCGACCAGACACGTTCTGCCCGGTCGGATTTTCCATGCCCGGAGCCTTCTCGTTCGTCTGATTTCTGTGGATTAAGCCCTGTGAATAACTGCCGATGAGGTCAGTTGATAACAGGGCCTGAAAACTGGATATAACCGCATCTGTGGATAACGACCCCTTTCATCCACAGGCTTAAGGCGGTTATCCCAATGGCTCCGTGGCACATGGACACAGACTTATGAATCTCTGTACAGATTGAAAACAAAGGCGTTCAGCCTGTTATCCACAGATAGGGGCGGGCCTAAGAATAAACATAAAAACAAGGTTTTATACATTTCTTTCCTTTTTAATTTTTTTGTCCGCGATTTTTCCACAGCTGGTTAAATTTTGTGCAAAGGGTTCTTTAGGAAAGGCGAAGTCCCTATACTTGCCGACCAGGTCCAGAAACCTGAGATCGAATTTTTCCTTAAATACCTACTTAAGCAGGCACGAGGTGCGTGGTGGATTTCCCTTCCCGTTTTGAAGTGATCGTCATCGGCGGCGGTCATGCCGGTACCGAGGCAGCACTGGCGTCAGCGCGCATGGGGGCAAAGACCCTGTTGCTGACGCACAACGTGGAAACCCTCGGCGCCATGAGCTGCAACCCGGCCATCGGCGGCATCGGCAAGAGCCATCTGGTCAAGGAAATCGACGCCCTCGGCGGCGCGATGGCCATGGCCACCGATCTGGGCGGCATTCAGTTCCGCGTATTGAACAGCCGCAAAGGCCCGGCGGTGCGGGCGACCCGCGCACAAGCCGACCGGATCCTGTACAAGGCCGCTGTCCGCGAGATCCTGGAAAACCAGCCCAACCTGTGGATATTCCAACAGGCCGCCGACGACCTGATCGTCGAGCAGGAACAAGTGCGCGGTGTCGTCACCCAAATGGGTCTGCGTTTCTTCGCCGATTCCGTGGTGCTGACCACCGGCACGTTCCTCGGCGGACTTATCCACATCGGCCTGCAGAATTATTCCGGCGGCCGCGCCGGCGATCCGCCCTCGATCGCCCTGGCCCGTCGCCTGCGTGAGCTGCCGCTGCGCGTCGGCCGCCTGAAGACCGGTACGCCGCCGCGCATCGACGGCCGGTCTGTGGATTTCTCGGTGATGACCGAGCAGCCGGGCGACACGCCGATCCCGGTCATGTCGTTCCTGGGCAACAAGGAACAGCATCCGCGGCAGGTCAGCTGCTGGATCACCCACACCAACGCGCGCACCCACGAGATCATCGCGGCGAACCTCGACCGTTCGCCGATGTACTCCGACGCCGGCGAGATCGAGGGCATCGGCCCGCGCTACTGCCCGTCGATCGAAGACAAGATCCACCGTTTCGCCGACAAGGAAAGCCATCAGGTGTTCATCGAACCTGAAGGCCTGACCACCCATGAGCTGTACCCGAACGGGATATCCACAAGCCTGCCGTTCGACGTGCAGCTGCAGATCGTGCAATCGATCCGCGGCATGGAGAACGCGCACATCGTGCGGCCGGGCTATGCGATCGAGTACGACTACTTCGACCCCCGCGACCTGAAGTACAGCCTGGAGACCAAAGTCATCGGCGGCCTGTTCTTCGCCGGCCAGATCAACGGCACCACCGGCTACGAAGAGGCCGGCGCCCAAGGTCTGCTGGCCGGCGCCAACGCCGCGCTGCGGGCCAAGGGCAAAGAAGCCTGGTGCCCGCGCCGCGACGAGGCGTACATCGGCGTGCTGGTCGACGACCTGATCACCCTCGGCACCCAAGAGCCGTACCGCATGTTCACTTCCCGTGCCGAGTACCGCCTGATCCTTCGCGAGGACAACGCCGACCTGCGCCTGACCGAAAAAGGCCGCGAACTCGGCCTGGTCGACGACGCGCGTTGGGCGGCGTTCTGCAAGAAGCGCGAAGGCATCGAGCTGGAAGAGCAGCGGCTGAAAAGCACCTGGGTTCGCCCGGGCACACCCCAGGGCGATGCGATCGCCGAAAAGTTCGGCACGCCGCTGACCCACGAATACAACTTGCTCAACCTCTTGAGCCGTCCGGAAATCGACTACGCTGGTCTGGTCGAAGTGACCGGGCAGGGCGCCGAAGATCCACAGGTCGCCGAACAGGTCGAGATCAAGACCAAGTACGCCGGTTACATCGACCGGCAGCAGGACGAGATCGCCCGCCTGCGCGCCAGCGAAGACACGAAACTGCCTGTGGATATCGATTACGCGAGCATTTCCGGTCTCTCCAAGGAGATCCAGGGCAAGCTCGGCGCGACCCGCCCTGAGACCCTGGGCCAGGCGTCGCGGATTCCGGGCGTCACCCCGGCGGCGATTTCCCTGTTGATGATTCATTTGAAAAAACGCGGCGCGGGCCGTCAGTTGGAGCAAAGCGCTTGAGTTCTAAGGTCACTTCGCAACACGCCGAAGAGTTATCCACAGGAGCCCGTGCGCTCGGTGTCAACCTCAGCGAAACCCAGCACGAGAAACTGCTGGGTTACCTGGCCCTGTTGATCAAATGGAACCAGGCCTACAACCTGACCGCCGTGCGCGATCCGGACGAGATGGTTTCCCGTCACCTGCTCGACAGCCTGAGCGTGATGCCGTTCATCGAAAACGGCCGTTGGCTGGATGTGGGCAGCGGCGGCGGCATGCCGGGCATCCCGTTGTCGATCCTGTATCCGGACGCACAAGTGACGTGCCTGGACGCCAACGGCAAGAAGACCCGCTTCCTGACCCAGGTCAAACTCGAGCTCAAACTGGATAACCTGCAAGTTGTCCACAGCCGGGTCGAGGCCTTCCAGCCTGCGCAGCCGTTCAACGGGATCATTTCCCGGGCGTTCAGCAGCATGGAGAACTTCACCGGCTGGACCCGCCACCTCGGCGACGCCGACACCCGCTGGTTGGCAATGAAGGGCGTCCATCCGGCCGATGAGCTGGTAGCATTGCCGGCAGACTTCAAACTCGATAGCGAACACGCCCTGGCCGTACCCGGTTGCCAAGGCCAACGCCATCTGCTGATACTGCGCCGCACGGCATGATTGGGAACACAAGCAAGAATGGCTAAGGTATTCGCGATAGCGAACCAGAAGGGTGGTGTGGGCAAGACCACCACCTGCATCAACCTCGCAGCATCCCTGGTCGCGACCAAGCGCCGGGTGCTGCTGATCGATCTCGATCCACAGGGCAACGCCACCATGGGTAGCGGTGTGGATAAACATGGCCTGGAAAACTCGGTCTACGACTTGCTGATCGGCGAATGCGACCTGGCCCAGGCCATGCACTTTTCCGAGCACGGCGGTTATCAGCTGCTGCCGGCCAACCGCGACCTGACCGCGGCGGAAGTCGTCCTCCTGGAAATGCAGATGAAGGAAAGCCGTCTGCGCAGCGCCCTGGCGCCGATCCGCGAGAACTACGACTACATCCTGATCGACTGCCCGCCGTCGCTGTCGATGCTGACGCTCAACGCGCTGGTGGCCGCCGATGGCGTGATCATCCCCATGCAGTGCGAGTACTACGCGCTCGAAGGCTTGAGCGACCTTGTGGATAACATCAAGCGCATCGCTGAACTGCTGAACCCCAACCTCAAGATCGAGGGGCTGCTGCGCACCATGTTCGACCCGCGCCTGAGCCTGATGAACGACGTCTCCGCGCAGCTCAAGGAGCACTTCGGCGATCAGCTGTACGACACGGTGATCCCGCGCAACGTGCGCCTGGCCGAAGCGCCGAGCTACGGCATGCCGGCCCTGGCCTACGACAAGCAATCGCGCGGTGCGCTGGCCTACCTGGCCCTGGCCGGCGAGATGGTTCGCCGTCAGCGCAAGAATTCACGCATCGCCGCCGCCCAGCCAACTTAAGGAATCCCCATGGCCGTCAAGAAACGAGGTCTCGGACGTGGACTGGATGCACTGCTGAGCGGTCCGAGCGTCAGCGCACTGGAAGAGCAGGCGGCGCAGGCCGATCTGCGCGAACTGCAGCACCTGCCGCTGGACCTGCTCCAGCGCGGCAAGTACCAACCGCGCCGGGACATGGATCCGCAAGCGCTCGAAGAGCTGGCGCAATCGATCAAGGCCCAGGGCGTGATGCAGCCGATCGTGGTGCGCCCCATCGGCAGCGGCCGCTTCGAAATCATCGCCGGCGAGCGCCGCTGGCGCGCCAGCCAGCAGGCCGGGCAGGAAACCATCCCGGCGATGGTGCGCGACGTGCCGGACGAAACGGCCATCGCCATCGCGCTGATCGAGAACATCCAGCGCGAAGACCTGAACCCGATCGAAGAAGCGATCGCCCTGCAGCGCCTGCAGCAGGAATTCCAGCTGACCCAGCAACAGGTCGCCGAGGCGGTGGGCAAGTCCCGCGTCACGGTGGCCAACCTGCTGCGGCTGATCGCCTTGCCTGAAGTGATCAAGACCATGCTGTCCCATGGTGACCTGGAAATGGGGCACGCCCGTGCCTTGCTCGGTTTGCCGGACAATCAGCAGGTCGAAGGGGCGCGACATGTTGTCGCACGCAGCCTCACCGTGCGCCAAACCGAGGCACTGGTTCGGCAATGGCTCAGCGGCAAACCGCAGCCTGCGGAGCCGGCCAAACCGGACCCGGACATCGCCCGCCTCGAACAGCGTCTGGCCGAGCGCCTAGGCTCTGCGGTGCAGATCCGCCACGGCAAGAAGGGCAAGGGTCAGCTGGTGATCGGCTACAACTCCCTCGACGAGCTTCAGGGCGTGCTTGCACACATCCGCTGAAACAATTCCTCTTGTAGCGCGCAGTCGGAAATCACTACCTGACAGTTGAATAGGGGCAGAACCGCCCCTATACTCTGCGCGCATTTTGTCGGCACAAATTATGCCAAGTTATTGAATTTCGGCAGCCGACCATTGGAGAGCAACAGTGATGGAAACCCGCACGCCAAACCGCTTGCCTTTCCATCGCCTGGCGGTTTTTCCGGTGTTGATGGCTCAGTTGGTCATTCTGCTGATCGCCGCTTTGGCGCTTTGGCAATGGCGCGGAGTCGTTGCCGGATACTCGGGTCTTTGCGGAGGCCTGATAGCCTTGCTGCCCAATGTTTATTTCGCTCACAAGGCATTTCGGTTTTCCGGCGCCCGAGCAGCCCAGTCCATCGTCCGGTCCTTTTACGCCGGCGAGGCAGGCAAACTGATTTTGACGGCAGTGCTGTTTGCACTGGTGTTTGCAGGTGTGAAGCCATTGGCGCCGATCGCTGTGTTCGGCGCGTTCGTGCTGACCCAGTCGGTCAGCTGGTTCGCTCCCCTGCTGATGAGAACAAGACTTTCGAGACCTTAGGGCGTTTGAGGCAACCATGGCAGAAACAACGGCTTCGGGCTATATCCAGCACCACTTGCAGAACCTGACCTTCGGTCAGCTACCCAACGGCGGCTGGGGCTTTGCCCACACCGCGGCAGAAGCCAAGGAAATGGGTTTCTGGGCTTTCCACGTCGATACCCTCGGCTGGTCGGTTGCCCTGGGCCTGATCTTCGTATTCCTGTTCCGCATGGCGGCCAAGAAGGCGACCTCCGGTCAGCCGGGCGCGCTGCAGAACTTCGTTGAAGTCCTGGTCGAGTTCGTCGACGGCAGCGTGAAGGACAGCTTCCACGGCCGCAGCCCGGTGATCGCACCGCTGGCGCTGACCATCTTCGTCTGGGTGTTCCTGATGAACGCCGTCGACCTGGTGCCGGTGGACTGGATCCCTCAACTGGCCATCCTGATCTCCGGTGACCACCACATCCCGTTCCGCGCCGTGTCGACCACCGACCCGAACGCGACCCTGGGCATGGCGTTCTCGGTTTTCGCACTGATCATCTTCTACAGCATCAAGGTCAAGGGCATCGGCGGCTTCATCGGCGAGCTGACCCTGCACCCGTTCGGCAGCAAGAACATCCTGGTTCAGGCGCTCCTGATCCCGGTGAACTTCCTGCTGGAGTTCGTGACCCTGATCGCCAAACCGATCTCTCTGGCACTGCGTCTGTTCGGCAACATGTATGCCGGCGAGCTGGTGTTCATCCTGATCGCCGTGATGTTCGGCTCCGGCCTGCTGTGGCTGAGCGGCCTGGGCGTTGCGCTGCAGTGGGCGTGGGCTGTGTTCCACATCCTGATCATCACCCTGCAGGCGTTCATCTTCATGATGCTGACCATCGTCTACCTGTCGATGGCGCACGAAGAAAACCATTAAGGGCAGCTTCGGCTGGTCTGATGTCCCTCCCGGTCAAACGGGAGGGGGCTCCTGACGGGGCCTCTGAAACGATTTGTTTTACCGCTTTAATCTAAAAAACCTAAACCATACGACGTAAAAGTCGGGAGGAAAGATGGAAACTGTAGTTGGTCTAACCGCTATCGCTGTTGCACTGTTGATCGGCCTGGGCGCACTGGGTACCGCAATTGGTTTCGGCCTGCTGGGCGGCAAGTTCCTGGAAGGCGCTGCGCGTCAGCCGGAAATGGTTCCAATGCTGCAAGTCAAAATGTTCATCGTTGCCGGTCTGCTCGACGCCGTAACCATGATCGGTGTTGGTATCGCTCTGTTCTTCACCTTTGCGAACCCGTTCGTTGGTCAGATCGCTGGCTGATTACTCGGATCTTCCGGGTAATTTGGTGTGATGGACAACGTAACTGCGAGGTGTTGGCGTGAACATTAATGCGACCCTGATTGGCCAGTCCGTTGCGTTCCTGATTTTTGTACTGTTCTGCATGAAGTTCGTATGGCCTCCGGTCATCGCGGCTCTGCACGAACGTCAAAAGAAGATCGCTGATGGTCTGGACGCTGCCAGCCGTGCAGCTCGCGACCTGGAGTTGGCCCAAGAGAAAGCGGGTCAGCAACTGCGCGAAGCGAAAGCCCAGGCAGCTGAAATCATCGAGCAAGCCAAGAAGCGCGGTAACCAGATCGTTGACGAAGCCCGTGAACAGGCTCGCGTCGAAGCTGACCGTGTGAAGGCTCAGGCTCAGGCCGAGATCGAACAGGAACTGAACAGTGTCAAAGACGCGCTGCGTGCCCAAGTGGGCAGCCTGGCCGTTGGCGGCGCTTCGAAGATCCTGGGCAAGTCAATCGATCAAAACGCGCACGCAGAGCTGGTTAACCAACTGGCTGCTGAAATCTAAGCGAGGGCGATCATGGCAGAACTGACCACGTTGGCCCGACCTTACGCTAAGGCGGCCTTCGAGCACGCTCAGGCCCACCAGCAACTGGCCAATTGGTCAGCCATGCTCGGCCTGGCAGCAGCGGTGTCGCAAGACGGCACCATGCAGCGCGTGCTCAAGGCCCCGCGACTGACGAGCGCAGAAAAGGCCGCCACGTTCATTGACGTGTGCGGCGACAAGTTTGATGACAAGGCACAGAACTTCATCCACGTCGTTGCCGAAAACGACCGTCTCCCGCTGTTGCCGGAGATCGCCGCCCTGTTCGACCTGTACAAGGCCGAGCAGGAGAAGTCGGTAGATGTGGAAGTCACCAGTGCATTCGCATTGAACCAAGAACAGCAAGACAAACTCGCCAAGGTTCTCAGTGCACGACTCAACCGGGAAGTGCGCCTGCAGGTCGAGGAAGACAGCTCCCTTATCGGGGGCGTTGTCATCCGCGCCGGCGACCTGGTTATCGATGGCTCAGTTAGCGGCAAACTCGCGAAACTGGCCGAAGCATTGAAATCTTGAGTTTGAAGGGGCAGCAGAGCAATGCAGCAACTCAATCCTTCCGAAATTAGTGAAATTATCAAGGGCCGCATCGAAAAGCTCGATGTGACCTCTCAAGCCCGTAACGAAGGCACTGTCGTCAGCGTATCTGACGGCATCGTGCGGATTCACGGTCTGGCCGACGTCATGTACGGCGAGATGATCGAGTTTCCGGGCGGCGTCTACGGTATGGCCCTCAACCTGGAGCAAGACTCCGTAGGTGCCGTTGTACTGGGCGCGTACACCAGTCTGGCTGAAGGTATGAGCGCCAAGTGCACCGGCCGCATCCTGGAAGTTCCTGTCGGTAAGGAACTGCTGGGTCGCGTCGTCGACGCACTGGGCAACCCTGTCGACGGCAAGGGTCCGCTGAACAACACCGAGACCGACGCGGTCGAGAAAGTTGCTCCGGGCGTGATCTGGCGTAAGTCGGTAGACCAGCCTGTACAGACTGGCTACAAGGCCGTCGATGCCATGATCCCTGTCGGCCGTGGCCAGCGTGAGCTGATCATCGGCGACCGTCAGATCGGCAAGACCGCTCTGGCGATCGACGCGATCATCAACCAGAAAGACAGCGGCATTTTCTGCGTCTACGTAGCCGTTGGTCAGAAGCAATCGACCATCGCCAACGTGGTTCGCAAGCTGGAAGAGAACGGTGCACTGGCCAACACCATCATCGTTGCCGCCAGCGCCTCGGAATCCGCCGCACTGCAATTCCTGGCTCCTTACGCCGGTTGCACCATGGGCGAATTCTTCCGTGACCGCGGTGAAGACGCACTGATCGTCTACGATGACCTGTCCAAGCAGGCCGTTGCCTACCGTCAGATCTCCCTGCTGCTGCGCCGTCCGCCAGGACGCGAAGCGTACCCAGGCGACGTGTTCTATCTCCACTCCCGTCTGCTGGAGCGCGCATCCCGCGTTTCGGAAGAGTACGTCGAGAAGTTCACCAACGGCGCAGTGACCGGCAAAACCGGTTCCCTGACCGCTCTGCCGATCATCGAAACCCAGGCTGGCGACGTTTCCGCGTTCGTTCCGACCAACGTGATCTCCATCACCGACGGTCAGATCTTCCTGGAATCGGCCATGTTCAACTCGGGCATCCGCCCTGCAGTGAACGCCGGTGTTTCGGTATCCCGTGTGGGTGGTGCCGCTCAGACCAAGATCATCAAGAAGCTGTCGGGCGGTATCCGTACCGCGCTGGCCCAGTACCGTGAACTGGCGGCATTCGCCCAGTTCGCATCGGACCTGGACGAAGCGACCCGCAAGCAACTCGAGCATGGTCAGCGCGTTACCGAGCTGATGAAGCAGAAGCAATACGCGCCGATGTCGATCGCCGACATGTCGCTGTCGCTGTATGCCGCTGAGCGTGGGTTCCTGACCGACATCGAAATCGCCAAAGTCGGCAGCTTCGAGCAAGCGCTGATTGCTTACTTCAACCGCGATCACGCCGATTTGATGGCCAAGATCAACGTGAAGGGTGACTTCAATGACGAAATCGACGCTGGCCTCAAAGCCGGTATCGAGAAGTTCAAGGCCACCCAAACCTGGTAAGCCGCAGCGGGAGCCGCAAGGCTCCCGCTTGCTAACCTGATAGGTGTTACATGGCAGGCGCAAAAGAGATTCGCAGTAAGATTGCGAGCATCAAAAGCACGCAAAAAATTACCAGCGCCATGGAAAAAGTGGCGGTCAGCAAAATGCGCAAGGCACAACTGCGCATGGCTGCTAGCCGTCCTTATGCGGAGCGTATCCGCCAGGTAATTGGGCATCTGGCCAACGCCAACCCGGAATACCGCCATCCGTTCATGATCGACCGCGAAGTGAAGCGTGTCGGCTATGTCGTGGTGAGCAGTGACCGTGGTCTGTGCGGCGGCTTGAACACCAACCTGTTCAAGGCCCTGGTCAAGGACATGACGGTAAACCGCGAAAACGGCGTCGAGATTGATCTGTGCGTTGTAGGCAGCAAGGGTGCGGCGTTTTTCCGCAACTTCGGCGGTAACGTCGTCGCAGCCATCAGCCACTTGGGTGAAGAGCCGTCGATCAATGACCTGATCGGCAGCGTCAAGGTAATGCTGGATGCCTACCTGGAAGGCCGTATCGACCGCCTGTCCGTGGTGTCCAACAAGTTCGTCAACACCATGACGCAGACGCCGACCGTGGAGCAGTTGATTCCACTGGTGGCGACCCCGGATCAAGAACTCAAGCACCACTGGGACTATCTCTACGAACCGGACGCCAAAGAGCTGCTTGACGGCCTGATGGTGCGTTACGTGGAGTCGCAGGTGTACCAGGCGGTGGTCGAGAACAACGCGGCTGAACAAGCTGCGCGGATGATCGCGATGAAGAACGCCACCGACAACGCCGGTGATTTGATCAGCGATTTGCAGCTGATCTACAACAAGGCGCGTCAGGCTGCGATCACCCAAGAGATCTCGGAAATCGTCGGCGGCGCTGCCGCGGTTTAACGGTTCAAATATTCAGAGGATCCAGCTATGAGTAGCGGACGTATCGTTCAAATCATCGGCGCCGTCATCGACGTGGAATTCCCACGCGACAGCGTACCGAGCATCTACGACGCCTTGAAGGTTCAAGGCGCCGAAACCACCCTGGAAGTTCAGCAGCAGCTGGGCGACGGCGTGGTTCGTACCATTGCGATGGGCTCGACCGAAGGCCTGAAGCGTGGTCTGGACGTCAACAACACTGGCGCAGCCATCTCCGTACCGGTCGGTAAAGCGACCCTGGGCCGGATCATGGACGTGCTGGGCAACCCGATCGACGAAGCCGGCCCGATCGGCGAAGAAGAGCGCTGGGGCATCCACCGCGCCGCTCCTTCCTTCGCGGAACAAGCCGGCGGCAACGACCTGCTCGAAACCGGCATCAAGGTTATCGACCTGGTCTGCCCGTTCGCCAAGGGCGGTAAAGTCGGTCTGTTCGGTGGTGCCGGTGTAGGCAAGACCGTAAACATGATGGAACTGATCCGTAACATCGCCATCGAGCACAGCGGTTACTCCGTGTTCGCCGGTGTGGGCGAGCGTACCCGTGAGGGTAACGACTTCTACCACGAGATGAAGGACTCCAACGTTCTGGACAAAGTGGCACTGGTCTACGGCCAGATGAACGAGCCGCCGGGAAACCGTCTGCGCGTAGCCCTGACCGGCCTGACCATGGCCGAGAAGTTCCGTGACGAAGGTAACGACGTTCTGCTGTTCGTCGACAACATCTACCGTTACACCCTGGCCGGTACCGAAGTGTCCGCACTGCTGGGCCGTATGCCATCGGCGGTAGGTTACCAGCCGACCCTGGCTGAAGAGATGGGTGTGCTGCAAGAGCGCATCACTTCGACCAAGCAAGGTTCGATCACCTCGATCCAGGCCGTATACGTACCTGCGGACGACCTGACCGACCCGTCGCCGGCGACCACCTTCGCCCACTTGGACGCCACCGTCGTTCTGTCCCGTGACATCGCTTCCCTGGGTATCTACCCAGCGGTAGACCCACTGGACTCGACTTCGCGTCAGCTGGACCCGAACGTGATCGGCAACGAGCACTACGAAACCGCTCGCGGCGTTCAGTACGTGCTGCAGCGCTACAAAGAGCTGAAGGACATCATTGCGATCCTGGGCATGGACGAGCTGTCGGAAACCGACAAGCAGTTGGTGGCCCGCGCCCGTAAGATCCAGCGCTTCTTGTCGCAGCCGTTCTTCGTGGCTGAAGTCTTCACCGGTGCTTCGGGTAAATACGTTTCCCTGAAGGACACCATTGCTGGCTTCAAAGGCATCCTCAACGGTGACTACGACCACCTGCCGGAACAAGCGTTCTACATGGTTGGCGGCATCGAAGAAGCGATCGAGAAAGCCAAGAAACTGTAATCCCGGCGCCCGGCAACGGGCGCTAATTTAGGTTGAGGCAATCAGATGGCTATGACAGTCCATTGCGACATCGTCAGTGCGGAAGGGGAAATCTTTTCCGGCCTGGTCGAGATGGTGATTGCGCACGGTGCACTGGGTGATCTGGGTATCGCCCTGGGTCACGCGCCGCTGATCACCAATCTCAAGCCGGGTCCGATCCGCCTGATCAAGCAAGGCGGGGATGCCGAGGTGTTCTACATCTCCGGCGGTTTCCTCGAGGTTCAGCCGAACATGGTCAAGGTTCTCGCCGACACCGTGCAACGTGCTGCCGACCTGGATGAAGCCTCTGCTCAGGAAGCCGTCAAGGCCGCCGAGCGGGCTCTGCACGACAAAGGCGCTGATTTCGATTACGGCGCTGCGTCCGCACGTCTGGCCGAGGCCGCAGCTCAGCTGCGTACCGTCCAGCAGATCCGCAAGAAGTTCGGTGGTTAATCCACCGGTCGCTTGTTGTGCGATTGTTAAAAAAGGGTAGCCTCGGCTACCCTTTTTTATTTCCGATTTTCACAACCCGGTCGCAATCGCTGACCACCCAGGATTGGTAGCCAGTCATGTCTCTTGAAATCGTTATCCTCGCGGCCGGCCAAGGCACCCGCATGCGTTCGGCGCTGCCGAAGGTGCTGCACCCGATCGCCGGCAACTCCATGCTCGGCCATGTTATCCACAGCGCCCGCCAGCTGGAGCCGCAGCGCATCCATGTGGTGATCGGGCACGGGGCCGATGCGGTGCGCGAACGCCTGGCGGCCGATGACCTGAATTTCGTGCTGCAGGACAAGCAACTGGGCACCGGCCACGCCGTCGCCCAAGCCGTGCCGTTCATCCAGGCCGATACCGTGCTGATCCTCTACGGCGATGTGCCGTTGATCGAGGTCGACACCCTGCGCCGCCTGCTGAAGCAGGCAGGCCCTGAACAGCTCGGGCTGCTGACCGTCGAGCTCGACGACCCGACCGGCTACGGCCGCATCGTGCGCGACGCCGACGGCAAGGTCACGGCCATCGTCGAGCAGAAGGACGCCAACGAGGCCCAGCGGGCCATCACCGAAGGCAACACCGGCATTCTGGCCCTGCCGTTCCGGCGCATGGGCGACTGGATGGGCCGGCTCTCCAACAACAACGCCCAGGGCGAGTATTACCTGACCGATGTGATCGCCATGGCGGTCAGCGACGGCCTGGTGGTGGCCACCGAGCAGCCAGACGACGCGATGGAAGTGCAGGGCGCCAACGACCGCAAGCAGCTGTCCGAACTGGAGCGCCACTATCAGTTGCGCGCCGGCCGCCGGCTGATGGCCCAGGGCGTGACGCTGCGTGACCCGGCCCGTTTCGATGTGCGCGGGGAAGTGACCGTCGGTCGGGACGTGCTGATCGACATCAACGTCATTCTCGAAGGCAAGGTGGTCATCGAGGACGACGTGGTCATCGGCCCGAACTGCGTGATCAAGGACAGCACCCTGCGCAAGGGCGCGGTGGTCAAGGCCAACAGCCACCTCGAAGGGGCGGTGCTGGGCGAAGGCAGCGATGCCGGACCGTTCGCCCGCCTGCGCCCGGGCACCGTGCTGGAAGCCCGGGCCCATGTGGGTAACTTCGTCGAACTGAAGAACGCCCACATGGGCGAGGGCGCCAAGGCCGGGCACCTGACGTACTTGGGCGATGCGCAGATCGGCGCCCGCACCAACATCGGCGCCGGCACCATCACCTGCAACTACGATGGCGCCAACAAGTGGAAGACCGTGCTGGGCGAGGACGTGTTCATCGGCTCCAACAACTCGTTGGTGGCGCCTGTGGATATCTCTGCCGGTGCGACCACCGCGGCCGGATCGACCATCACCCAGAATGTGGATAAGGCCCAATTGGCGGTCGGCCGTGCGAAACAGCGCAACATCGACGGCTGGAAACGACCGGAGAAGATCAAGAAGGGCTGAGTTATCCACATCAGCAGGCGGGCCGACAGTTATGCACAGCTCGGCTCCTCCCTTTCGCGGGCAAGCCGCTCCAACAGGTTCCTTGAGAATCATGGTGGGAGCGGGCTTGCCCGCGAAGCTTTTCCACAGAATAAATTCCAGCGGCAGGCTTGACCATTTTCCCCTGATAGGTTTTGATTGCGCCCATTATCTTTCGAATCGAAACTTAATCGGCCATGTCGAAACGCAACACGCCCCAACGGCGCCATAACATCCTGGCCTTGCTCAACGAGCAGGGCGAAGTGAGCGTGGATGAACTGGCGAAACGCTTCGAAACCTCCGAAGTTACGATTCGCAAGGATCTGGCCGCACTGGAAAGCCATGGCCTGCTGCTGCGCCGTTACGGCGGCGCCATCACCATGCCGCAGGAACTGGTGGCGGACACCAGCCAGAACGTCTCGAAATACAAGCAGGCCATCGCCCGCGCGGCGGTCACGCGCATCCGCGAGCACGCCCGCATCATCATCGACAGCGGCAGCACCACCGCCGCCATGATCCCGGAACTCGGCCATCAGCCGGGCCTGGTGGTCATGACCAACTCCCTTCACGTCGCCAATGCCTTGAGCGAGCTCGAGCACGAACCCGTGCTGCTGATGACCGGCGGCACCTGGGATCCGCATTCGGAGTCCTTTCAGGGCCAGGTCGCCGAGCAGGTACTACGCTCATACGACTTCGACCAGTTGTTCATCGGCGCCGACGGCATTGACCTGGTGCGCGGCACCACGACGTTCAACGAGCTGCTCGGCCTGAGCCGGGTGATGGCCGAAGTGGCGCGGGAGGTGATCGTGATGGTCGAGGCCGACAAGATCGGCCGCAAGATTCCCAACCTGGAGCTGCCCTGGAGCAGCGTCCATACCCTCATCACCGATGATCGCCTGCCTCAGGAGGCACGGGATCAGATACAGGCCCGCGGCATCAATTTGATTTGCGCGACTGTCAGTCAGGAGAAATAAGCATGTGTGGAATTGTCGGCGCCGTCGCTGAACGCAGCATCACCGCCATCCTGCTCGAAGGCCTCAAGCGCCTCGAATACCGGGGCTATGACAGCGCCGGCGTGGCGGTGTACACCAACGCCAACACCCTTGAGCGCACCCGCCGCGTGGGCAAGGTCAGCGAGCTGGATGCGGCCCTGGCCGAGCATCCGCTGGTCGGCCGCCTCGGCATTGCCCACACCCGCTGGGCGACCCACGGCGCGCCGAGCGAACGTAACGCCCACCCGCATTTCTCCGGCGACATCGCCGTGGTGCACAACGGCATCATCGAGAACCACGAAGCCTTGCGCGAACAACTGAAGGCGCTCGGGTATGTCTTTTCCTCGGACACCGACACCGAAGTCATCGCCCACCTGCTCAACCACAAGCTCAAGGAGCTGAAGGACCTGACCGTCGCCCTCAAGGCCACCGTCAAGGAACTGCACGGCGCCTACGGCCTGGCGGTGATCAGCGCGCAGCAGCCCGATCGCGTGGTCGCCGCCCGCAGCGGCAGCCCGCTGGTGATCGGCCTGGGCCTGGGCGAGAACTTCCTCGCCTCCGACCAATTGGCCCTGCGTCAGGTCACCGACCGCTTCATGTACCTGGAAGAGGGCGACATCGCCGACATCCGCCGCGACAGCGTGCAGATCTGGGACGTCAACGGCCAGGCCGTCGAGCGCCAGACCGTGCAGTACAGCGACGGCGCAGAAGCCGCCGACAAGGGCGAGTTCCGCCACTACATGCTCAAGGAAATCCATGAGCAGCCAACGGTGGTGCAACGCACCCTGGAAGGTCGCCTGAGCCAGGACCAGGTTCTCGTTCAAGCCTTCGGCCCGCAGGCCGCCGAACTGTTCGCCAAGGTGCGCAACGTGCAGATCGTCGCGTGCGGCACCAGCTACCACGCCGGCATGGTCGCCCGTTACTGGCTCGAAGAGCTGGCCGGCATTCCGTGCCAGGTCGAAGTCGCCAGCGAGTTCCGCTACCGCAAGGTGGTGGTGCAGCCGGACACCCTGTTCGTCACCATTTCCCAGTCCGGCGAAACCGCCGACACCCTGGCCGCGCTGCGCAACGCCAAGGAACTGGGCTTCCTCGCCAGTCTGGCGATCTGCAACGTCGGCATCAGCTCGCTGGTGCGCGAGTCCGACCTGACCCTGCTGACCCAGGCCGGCCGCGAAATCGGCGTGGCCTCGACCAAGGCCTTCACCACCCAACTGGTGGGCCTGCTGCTGCTCACCCTGTCCCTGGGTCAGGTGCGCGGCACCCTGGGCGCCGGCGTCGAATCCACCCTGGTGGAAGAACTGCGCCGCCTGCCGACCCGCCTCGGCGAGGCCCTGGCCATGGACAGCACCGTGGAGAAGATCTCCGAGCTGTTCGCCGAGAAGAACCACACCCTGTTCCTGGGCCGTGGCGCGCAATTCCCGGTGGCTATGGAAGGGGCCCTGAAACTCAAGGAGATCTCCTACATCCACGCCGAGGCCTACCCGGCCGGCGAGCTGAAGCACGGCCCGCTGGCGCTGGTGGACAACGACATGCCGGTGGTCACCGTCGCGCCGAACAACGAACTGCTGGAGAAGCTCAAGTCCAACCTGCAGGAAGTCCGCGCCCGCGGCGGCGAACTCATTGTGTTCGCCGACGAAAAGGCCGGGATGTCCAACGGCGAAGGCACCCACGTGGTGCAGATGCCGCACATCAACGACATCCTGTCGCCGATTCTCTACACCATCCCGCTGCAACTGCTGTCGTACTACGTCGCCGTGCTCAAGGGCACCGACGTGGATCAGCCGCGCAACTTGGCGAAGTCGGTGACGGTGGAGTGATTTGGGTGCGTGGGATGCGGATGGTGGAAATTATGGCCCAAGGCGACTGATCTCTGTACGAAACATACAGGCGTGTCTACAGATTCACTGCGGCGATGTCATGGCTAGTTGAGCATTAGCCGCAGTGACGGGACTAGCTAGCGTTAGGCTATCGGCAGCGGCGCCGGTGTTGGTGCGAATATGCGGTCGCAGTGCTCGGTGTACAGGACAATGTGATTAGCGGTCATTCGGACCGCGGAGCAATGGGGGCGATTTCACGCTGTACCTGTCTCGATCATCTTCCGGCTGTCGCGAATTGGCTGCGTCATTCGGAGGCCGCAAAAGCGATCAATGCCGCACATGACTACGACACACCTCGCGCGAAACTTGATGGTCTCGTGTGCGAAAATACTATCGCGCAACTGACAAACTTGCGTACGCATCCATCCGTGACCCTCGCGCTGGAGCAAGGGCGTCTATATCTGCATGTATGGGTCTACGACATTGAAGCTGGTTGCATCGATGCGCTGGATGGAGTAACACGGCGCTTCGTTCCCCTCGCCGATTCGCCAACCACGGTTGCGATTGCCGGGCGTAATGGAAGGCAGCTATTGCGGTAATCAGTAGGTGAGTGGGGTACCTGCCAATCCCGACGAGGAATTTGGCTCTGCGGCGGGTTTCCACTGCACGCGACCTACCTGTTGTGTTGCAACAACGCTAGGCAGTTTCAATAGTCTGGTCTGCCGCATCTAGCAGCTTTTCCAGTGCTTCGTAGCCTTCATCGTGTTGCATCAGACAGCCAATGATGTCCGTCGCATCGCATGTGAACGGTTCGGAGTACTTGATCATCCTGAAAAAGGTGTGAGCGAGCACAATGCCACCTTGGTTTAGCCAGGGCTCTGCATCCTCACCATCCAACGGATCAAAATACGTCGATAGTACTGCCGTCGCTAGCGGGCGCATTTCGATAGACGATGAACAATACGCCCAATACCAACGGCCTTTGGTCGGACAGAAGGTTGGGCTGTCATCGTTTAGCATGTAGTTCCAGTTCTTGCTTTGCCACATCCAGGGTGCAGGCTGGAGCAGGTGTGGAGGCATTCCTTCTCTATACACCGTCACGTCATGCTTAATCCCATCCCCCCAAATCGTGACTGGACGCTTCATCAGGTATTTACGTGCGCGCTCGCGTAGATTGAAGTCAGCCAGACGAGCGCTGATGCCATGTTGTAGCTGCGCTGCTGTTCGGCCGTAGGCCATTTCCCTTAGGGTCGTTCCGATATCGAGGCCTCGCTGATGCAGAGGCTGTAAATTAAGGTAGAGACGTCCTTTTAACGGTGCCGGCAACTCGTCGACACAGCCGGTTTCCAAGATGATCGGCACGATACGTACGTCCGGCTCATCCGCTATCTCTGTCAACATTTTCAGCTCGCGGTCAAGTCCCCTGCCATCTTGTTTGGCTGCATTCACGTAAGCATTGTCACATAAGCAGAGGATCAAAATTGGCCGCTTGGACAGAGCCTTGGCAATGATCCCATCAATCGATTCTCCTAAAGCAATGCTATCCCGATCCCAAAACACGTCATGGTCCCAACTGAGTGGGGTGAGGACGTGTTTGCGTACCCATTCCTTGCTCTCAAACCCGTCGCCCCAAGCGTACGAGATGAAGATAAAGCCATGTGGGTTCACTTCAGTCACTGTTCCATCCTTTGTTTTCAGCGTGATCGGCTATCCAGGGCACGTACCTGGATTCTCGTTTTGCTATGCGCGCGCCAGTATTACGACATTATGTATGTCCAAGGAAGGCTAACGACCATCGTTTTGAGAAAAATACGGAGGAGATCAGAGTAGCGATAACGTGAGTGGTGCACTCATGTGCAACTGTCAGGCCAACAATTTAATTTAATAATTATTATTTCTGGCGTCGTGAAAGTAATCTTTATTTGAAGTGAGCTGAGCGCGAAATAGCCTAGCAAAACTGCTGCTTTACATATCAGAGTAATCGATTAACATGGATGGCGGTAGTGCTCTATTGGTACGGTCAATATTTACGATTTTCGTTATTAATGACAGCAATGCTTTATCACATTCCAATTTTCACTGGCATTGAGGAGCCAGATCTCACGATTGGATGTCGATTGCCGCTCGTCGAATGATGCAGTAAAAGCTAGGGATGGGGATAGAAATACTGGACAAAAACCCACCGTAAGCGATACTCTAACGCATGTCTTAGTGTAAAAGTTTTTGAAAATATTGACGTGTGAAAATGGAATGGAGTCCTCATATGTTAGCTCGCATTGATTCAGCCGATTAATTGTACTGCTTAGGGCAAGAATTGGTTTCATGAGTTGACGGCTCTGAGAAACAACCTGATAGCAGGATATGTATATGGCGAATGGAAAGGTACTTCGGCAACTCTTAAAAGCTGGTGCAATTGGTGATCAGGCGGCTTTCCGTCGGGCCTCGGAAGCTATTATTGAAGAAGAACGCCAAAAGCAGCACCACTTATTGGCAAATGATTTAGAGCAGATCCTCTATGGTGGGGATATGCATATTCAGTCTGCCCGCAAACCACAATTTACTGCGGACATTCCTGTCGATAAAGAACGCGGACTTCCTCTACTCGACATTCGTCCGCCCAAGCGATCACTGGAGGAAATCATTCTTCCCGAGAGCAGCGCGTCGATGATTGACGAAATGCTTGAGGAACATCGGCGTGCGGAAGTGCTTCGAAGCTATGGTATGAAGCCGTCTGGCAAGGTGATTTTCTTCGGCCCGCCGGGATGCGGTAAGACGCTGGCCGCTGAAGTCATTGCTTTCGAGTTGGATCGTCCACTTGCCATTGTCCGTCTCGATGCCTTGGTCTCCTCGTTCTTGGGTGAAACAGCGGCCAATTTGCGCAAGGTTTTCGAGTTCATTGCCAAACATCAGCTGGTCGTTCTTTTTGATGAGTTTGATGCAATCGGGAAAGAACGTGGTGATAGCGGTGAGCACGGCGAGCTTCGGCGTGTCGTCAATGCCGTCCTCCAAATGATGGACGCCTACGACGGTCAAAGTCTCATTCTGGCAGCGACTAACCACGAGAATATTCTCGATTCAGCAATTTGGCGCCGGTTTGATGACGCTATCGAATTTCCGCTGCCTGATCACAAGCAACTAACAGCTTTGTTGCAGCTTAAGTTGCGCGGTATTCGTCGTCAGTTTGAGTTGGACGACGCTGAGTTGCTGAAAGAATTTGATGGCAAAAGCGGAGCTGACGTAGAACGAGTTGTTCGGCGCGCCGTTAAGCGTATGATATTGCGCAATCAGGAGTTCCTCACGGTCAAAGAACTGCGAAACGCTTTGGTGCGTGAGGGACTTCGCAAGCACTAACCTGTTATCAAGGATGATGAATTGGCAACTTATAAGCACCTGAGCTTTGAGCGCGAAAACCTGGACAATCGTCGTCGCACGAAGAACCCACCAAGGTTCACTAAACGTGATGATTTACGTGGGCATGGCCAGAAGCTTAATGGCTACTTCGCGACGGCAGCCGGTATCGCCGCCAGGCAGTACAAGTCTGCAGAAAACTCTCCGTTTGTATTCAAACTGCAATACGACGGTGCAATGACGTTTGAAAATCTTCAAAAGCACGGCTTGGAGTTCATCAGTCAGGAAGGCAAACAGGTGTGCGTGGTCTTCGCGACCGAAGCCGGCTTGGCCATCTTTCAAGACCACCTGAGAAAGCTGGGTGTGATTGGGCAAAACGTCAGCTACAAACAGATCTTGGAGGCGATCGAGGGTATCGACGCCTGGTCTGAGGACGATCGTAAAAGCTGGGCCTTGCGGCACATTGGCCTTCCAGACACCGAAACATTCAAACTGGACGTTGAGCTCTGGCCGCATCAGGTGGCCAATCATCCCGCACGCATTCGCCTGTGTACCGCCTTTGAGAAATGGCTGGTTGAAAGTGATATCAAGACCATCCATAAGCTCAACTTCGACAGTCTGGTGATGTATCGCGTCGAGGTGAATAATGATCAGGCGCAAGGGCTGCTCAACCATAGCGACGTGCGTCTGGTCGATTTAATTCCTCAAACTGGCATTTCCTATCCGCAGCTGAACCGCGACATTGCGCAAATTCCAGCGAATCTCCCACGCCCCGCTGACGATGCCGCCCGTGTATGCATTCTGGACAGCGGCATCAACACCAACCACCCATTGCTCCGATCCGCCATTGCGGAAAGTGAGTCGTTCGTCGCTGATCAGGATGCCTTCGATGAGGCAGGGCATGGGACCGCTGTGGCCGGTATTGCGCTGTATGGCGATGTGGAAGCCTGTGATCAAAGTAACTACTGGCATCCGCAGTTCTGGCTCTACAACGGCAAGGTCATGCGCAAATGTCCCGATACCCAAAATGCCGTTTATGACGAGCACACGGTCGAAGCGACACTGACTGAGGCAGTGGAGCACTTTGTTAGACTGGGCTGTCGGATCTTCAATTTGTCTCTGGGCAACACCAACGCTCCTTACGACGGTACCCACATTCGCGGATTGGCTTACATCCTCGATGTGCTTGCACGCAAACATAACGTGCTATTCGTCGTTTCCACCGGCAATTTCATGGGCTCTGAGGAGCCGCCCGTGCCCTTGAACAGTTGGCGGGAAGAGTATCCCGAATATCTCCTGCATGAATGCAGTGTCATCATTGACCCTGCGCCTGCTTTGAATGTGCTCACAGTGGGTAGCATTTCCCGGCATGACGCCACTTTTGATAGTCAGCGTCATCCCGAAATCCACCAGCTGTCTCCCGCATCGGAAAACCAGCCCTCGCCCTTTACTAGGCATGGTCCTTCCGTCAAGGGAGCTCTGAAGCCCGAATTGGTCGCCCATGGTGGGAATCTGGCGTGCCCAGTGCATTACAACAATCAGCAGTGGAAGACCGACATGCGCGGGCTGGGCGTGCTGACCCTGAATCATCAGTTCCAAGGCAATACGTTGTTTAAAGAGCTTAGCGGTACCAGTTTTTCCGCCCCTTACATTACTCACCTGGCAGGCCGCCTGCTGAACGAATACCCCGAAGCGTCAGCCAATCTTTTGCGTGCAATGCTGGTGAACCATGCTTCGCTCTCGAATGAGGTGGAAAGCACTTTCTCTGATGAGATGCGCAAGGGCTACAAGGCCAATAAAGCCACCTACAACCGGGAGATTTCCCGTGACGTAGGCGGATACGGCCAGGTGAATGAGAGTGACTTGTTCCGATCTTCAGATCAGTGCGTCGTCCTCATGTGCGAAGAGAGCATTGAGAAAGATGCTTGCCAGTTTTATGAGCTTCCTCTTCCTTCAACCTATCTGCGAAAGACCAGAGGACTCAGGGAGTTATGCGTCACTCTGGCCTATTCTCCGGCGGTACGAACTACCCGACTGGACTACCTTGCAACGCAGATCAGTTTCCGTTTGGTCAAAGGGGCGTCACTTGACGAAGTGCAGGCCTACTTCAACAAGGACAAGCAGGACGAAAATGAGACTCGAAGGGATGACGCCGAGCCAAACCGAGACATCTCTGCTCAATTGCGTGGTCGCGGCACTGTGCAATCGTCAAAGTGGACTTTCAAGCAGCGTAATCCTGCCGAGAAATGGTTTGTCGTTGTGATCCGACAGGATCGAGAGTGGAACCATCCGGACGTTCTGGACAAAGAACCCTATTCGTTGGTGGTGACGGTAGCCGATCGTGATAACGAGCAGGCTCAGCTGTACACCGAGATTCAAGCCCAGCTTCAGTTGCAGCTTCAGACACGAGAAGAGGCCCGCCAAAGAGCGGCTTTGTAGTCGTTCCAGGATGCGTGAGCCTAAGGCTGAAACTGATCTGGCATTGAGGGAGCATGATTAGGTAGGCTTGATCCCACCCTTTAGCTGCATCCAGTCGCTTTAGTTTCCGCTCTTTCGCATTTATTTCCACTACCTACACCTTTCATGAACAGTTTGAAATGTGTGGCAGGACAATACGCTGAGCATGTCGGTATAAAGTGGCTTCGGCCACTTTCTCGTTTGCGAGATGGCTTCTGGCCTTTAGCGTCGTCCCCCCTCCACACTTGGTTCATGGCGCACCATGTGGATCGATGAGCTTGTCAGCAGATAGGTTTGGCCGCACTGGTGTTTCAGATTTCTGCGCAATGTCAGCTCCTTGCTCGCTTGATGAGATATGACTGAGTTTGCCCCTCGTTGTATCAAACTCTATTTCGGAGCGCGGAGGACCTTTTCGCTAACGCGTTAGGCTATGTCAGACTATGTTTTGGTTCTAGTGGCAGGCGTTAGCTCTAAAGCCCCCCGGATTTTGCGACGCTCTGTGTCAATCTTTAATTCAAGCAGCCAAATGGTTGCACTCCCACGCGGGAAGCTTCCCAAGCTGGGCCCGCAGCCTTCAAAAGCACCAGAAAATACCCGCAAAAATATCCGCAAACTACCTAGAAAAGAGACACTTCCTACATGACTCTCAGCTAGGTAAATATGGGCTTTGAGCGTAATCTGAAATCCGCAAAAATATCCGCGATTTTGGAGGTCTGATGGACGCTCGACCCCTCTCTGGAAACCATTGGCTCGAACCGCTTCTGCCGGTGTTTCCGAGCGAAATCCTGCAATTGGCTGAGCAAGTGCCCTTTCAGGCGGGGAAGCTCAGCGCGATGGTCGCCCCGCAGATGATCCGGCGTGTGGGGGCCTTGCTGCGGGTGACCAGCAGTTTCTACAGCAACCTCATCGAAGGCCAGTTCACTGAGCCGGTGACGCTGGCAGCCACGGCCCCCAAGCGTCATCGCAAGGAGCTGGCAGAGCTTGCGACGACGCATATCGACACGCAGCAGGCGTTCGAGCGGGCGTTGACGCTTCACAAGGATCTTCCTTGGGAGGCCTTGTTCAGTCCGGGATTCGTGGGGCGTATCCACCAGCGGCTCTTTCAGGGCGTCAACGATGATCAGTTGAGATTGAGTGACGGCAGTCTGTTGGTGCCCGGCGAGTTGCGCGACGTGGCGGGGCGTGAAGTATCGGTGGGCAACCACGCGGCGCCGCATAGCCAATCCGTGACGCCGATGCTCGCCCGGATGCAGCAGGTCTATGGCCGCTTGCCCGATGCCCGCAGCCGGCTGTTGGCCGTCATGGCCTATCACCACCGATTGGCGTGGGTGCATCCGTTTGTCGATGGAAACGGCCGTACCGTCAGACTGGTGACCCATTTGCAGCTGCACAAGCTGGGGCTGGTTTCGCCGCTGTGGTCGTTGTCCCGGGGACTCGCCCGGCAGCAGGAAACCTACTACGCAAGGCTGGCCAATGCCGACCAGCCCCGACGGGGCGACTTGGACGGTCGAGGACAGCTGACGCAGGCGGGACTGTTCGAGTTTGTCGGCTTCATGCTCGAAACCTGCCTGGATCAGATGCGCTACACCGAACAGGCGCTGGGCGTGTCGAACATGCGCGAAAGGCTGCATACGGTCTTTGCCTGGGATGAGCAGATCAAAAGGGCCGGCATCAAGCTGGAGTCCGCACGTGCGATGCATGTCCTGCTGACTCAGGGCGTCTTGAGCCGGGCGGATTTCAAGATATTCACAGGCCTGTCCGACCGGGCGGCGACGGATCAGTTGAAAGGCCTGGTGCAGCTTGGCCTGGTGGAAAGCGCGACGCCCAAGGCCCGTGATGTGTACCCGGGCTTGCCGGTCTGGTTTGCGCAGTTGCTGTTCCCGAATCTGCATCAACGGATGGTTTCCGCCAGCTAGGAGTCGAAGGATGGACCGCTTCCAGGAAATGCAGGTCTTCACCGCCGTCGCCCAGGAGCAAGGCTTCTCGGCGGCGGCGCGGCGGTTGGGGTTGTCGGCGGCCAGTGTCACCCGGGCGGTGGCGGCGCTGGAGCAGCGGATCGGCACGCAGTTGCTGGTGCGCACCACCCGCAGCGTGCATGTCAGCGAGGCGGGGCAGCGGTATCTGGAGGACTGCCGGCGGATCCTGGCCGAGGTGCAGGAGGCCGAGGATTCCGCCGCCGGCAGCCATGCCCGGCCCCGTGGGCAGTTGACGGTGACCGCGCCGGTGCTGTTCGGCGAGCTGTTCGTCACGCCGGTGATGGCCGGTTACCTGGCGCAGTATCCCGAGGTGTCGATCAATGCCTTGCTGGTGGACCGTGTGGTGAGCATGGTCGAGGAGGGCGTCGACGTGGCGGTGCGCATCGGGGAGTTGCCGGACAGCAACCAGCACGCGATCCGGGTCGGCGAGGTGCGGCGGGTGATCTGCGGTTCGCCGTCGTACTTTGCCGCGCACGGGCGGCCGGAGAGCCCGCAGGATCTGGCCGGGGCGCCGGTGGTGGCGACCTCTTCCATCGGTCAGGTGCGCAACTGGCCGTTCATCGAGCACGGCGAACCGGTCAGCGTGCGCCCGGAGCCTCGACTGGTGGTGACCGCCAACCAGGCCGCCATCGCCGCCGCGTGCCTGGGGCTTGGGCTGACGCGGGTGCTGTCTTATCAGGTGGCCGGCAAGATCGCGTCCGGCGAACTGGAGATCGTCCTCGCCGAGTTCGAGCTGCCGCCGCTGCCGATCCACGTGGTGTATCAGGGTGGGCGCAAGGCGCCGGCGCGGGTGCGCAGTTTTGTCGACTACGCCGTGAAGGCGCTGCGCGAGCATCCGGGGTTGAAAAATGCGGCGTTATTTCGCCCAGTGAAATAATCGATTGCGTTTGCTGGTAATTCTATAGGTCTGGTGAAAGGCGGAAGATGGCCGCCACGGTTGTCGCCCATTCCGGGCGGCGCTTTCCTCCTGCGGAGTCGACCATGCAAGCGATCAAACTGTACAACTTCCCGCGTTCCGGCCACGCACACCGCGTGGAGTTGATGCTCTCGCTGCTGCAACTGCCCGTCGAACTGATCCTGGTCGACCTGGCCAAGGGCGAGCACAAGCAAGCGCCGTTTCTCGCCCTCAACAGCTTTGGCCAAGTGCCGGTGATCGACGACGGCGGCGTGGTGCTGGCCGACTCCAACGCGATCCTGGTGTACCTGGCGCAGAAGTACGGCAACGGCCGCTGGCTGCCGGCCGACCCGGTGGGCGCGGCACGGGTGCAGCGCTGGCTGTCGGTGGCGGCCGGCCCCATCGCCTTCGGTCCGGCGGCGGCGCGGCTGGTCACGGTGTTCGGCGCGCAACTGAATGCCGAGGAACTCATCACCCGCGCCCACAACCTGCTCAAGGTCATGGACCTGGAGCTGGGCAAGACCCCGTACCTGGCCGGTGCGGAGCCGACCATCGCCGATGTGTCCGCCTACAGCTACATCGCCCACGCGCCGGAAGGCAACGTGTCGCTGGACGACTACGCCAATGTCCGCGCTTGGCTGCAGCGTGTCGAAGCCTTGCCCGGTTTCGTCGGCATGCCGCGCACGGTGGCCGGCCTGCAGAAAACCGCCTGATGTCCACGGCCCGGCCGAGCCGGGCCATCCACACTGCGCCGGCGGCGTAGGGGAGGCTCTGTGATGGAACGTTCACCCTGGCACGCCGGCGAACGGCAACTGCAAAACCATGTCGGCGTCGCCGAGCGGATGGAGGCGTTCGGGCGCAAGGTGATCCGCACCTGGATGCCGGACCAGCACCGCGAGTTCTACCGGCAACTGCCGTTCATGCTGTACGGCGCGGTGGATGGCGAAGGCCGGCCCTGGGCCAGCGTGCTGGAAGGCGAGCCAGGGTTCGCCCGCTCGCCGGATCCGGAGCATCTGCACTTCCTGGGCCTGCCCGCCGCCGATGACCCGGCGGCGTTGCAGGACGGCGCCGCCATCGGCCTGCTCGGCATCGAATTGCACACCCGCCGCCGCAACCGGCTCAACGGGCGCATCGGCGCCCTTGGGGCCGACGGTTTCGAGGTGACGGTTGAGCAGTCCTTCGGCAACTGTCCGCAGTACATTCAGTTGCGTCAGTTTCAGCGCGTGCCGCTGACGGATCCGGCGACGCGGCCGGCCACGCACCTGGACGCCCTCGACGATGACGCCCGCGCCCTGATCGAAGGGGCCGACACCTTCTTTGTCGCCAGTTACGTCGAGGTCGACGGCCAGCGTTCGGTGGACGTCTCGCACCGTGGCGGCCAGGCCGGTTTCGTCCGGGTGCAGGGCAATCGCCTGACCATTCCGGACTTCGCCGGCAACCTGCATTTCAACACCCTCGGCAACCTATTGCTCAACCCCCGGGCGGGGCTGCTGTTCATCGACTTTTCCACAGGCGACCTGCTGCAGCTCAGCGGGCGCACCGAAGTGATCCTCGATGATCCGCAGATCGCCGCGTTCCAAGGGGCCGAGCGGCTGTGGACGTTCGAGGTAGAAAAACTGGTGCGGCGGCCGGCGGCGTTGGCCTTGCGCTGGCGCTTCGAGGGCATGTCGCCCACCAGCCTGCTGACCGGCAACTGGCCCCAGGCCGAGGCGCGCCTGCAGGCCCAGGCGCTGGGCGACCGCTGGCGGCCGTTGCGGGTGGCGCGGATCGAGACGCAGAGCCGCAACATCCGCTCGTTCTATCTGGAGCCGGTGGACGGCGCCGGGCTGCCGGTGTTTCAGGCCGGCCAGCATTTGCCGCTGCGCTTCACCCTCGACGGTGAGACGCACATCCGCACCTACAGCCTGTCCGGGGCGCCGTCGGACGATTTCTTCCGGATCAGCGTGAAGCGTGAAGGTCGCATCTCCACCTATCTGCATGAACAGGTGCGTGTCGGCGATGTGCTGGAGGCGCGTGCGCCCCAAGGGCATTTCACCGTGGCGGCGCTGGAGCGGCGGCCTCTGGTGCTGCTGGCCGCCGGGGTCGGGGTCACGCCGCTGCTGTCGATGCTGCGTGAGGTCGTGTATCAGGGCCTGCGCACGCGGCGGATCCGGCCGACCTGGTTCATCCAGAGTTCCCGCAGCCTGGCCGACCAGCCGTTCCGCGCCGAGCTGGACCGGCTGCTGGAGGACACCGGGGACGCGGTGCGGGTGCTGCGCCTGCTCAGTCAACCCGAGGACGGCCTGCGCGAAGGCGAGGACTTCGACCTGCGCGGACGGATCGACGGCGACCTGCTGCGCAATCTGTTGACGGTCGATGACTTCGATCAGGTGGACTTCGTTCTGTGCGGCCCCGGCGCCTTTACCCAAGGCGTGTACGACAGCCTGCTGGCGCTGGATGTGCGGGATGCGCAGATCCATGCCGAAACCTTCGGTCCGTCGACGTTGCGCCGCCGGGCGGATCCGGACGCGGTGGTGATCGATCAGCCGCCGGCGGCCACTGCCCCGGTGCCGGTGGTGTTCGAGCGGTCGGCCAAGGAAGCCCGTTGGCATCCGGAAGGCGGCAGCCTGCTGGAACTGGCGGAAAGCCGCGGCCTGCGTCCGGAGTTCAGTTGCCGGGGCGGTTCGTGCGGCACGTGCCGGACACGGCTGGTCAGCGGCGCGGTGCATTATCCACAGCCCCCGGCCGAAAGCCCGGAGGACGGGCATGTGCTGATCTGCTGCGCGGTGCCGGCCGCCGGAACCCAGGCCCTGGTGCTGGACCTGTGACCGGACGGGCCTGTGGATAACCGGTTCGCCGGGGGCCGGCGACCGGTTCAGGTGTATTGAAGGGAATGCACGTGTTGCGGGACAGGGCCGGACGGCAGGTTGCGCAAGGTGTGTGCCGCCATTTGCGCACTGGCCTCGCGCCAGGTGAGCCATTTCCAGTCGGCGACGTCACGGGCTGCCGGGAAGCGGCCGCTGCGTTCGAAGTCGCCGATCAGGTCGGCCAGCGTCTGCGGGTCGTTCAAGTCGAAATAGGCCATGAACTCGCGGCCGATCTCGCGGAACACCGGAATGTCGCTGCCCATCGCGGGCAAGCCGCGCTGCATCGCTTCCACCAGCGGCAGGCCGAAGCCTTCGACGTAGGAAGGAAAGACCAGCGAGCTGGCGCGGGAGTAGGCGTATTCCAGGCTGGTGTCGTTCAGGTCGTTGAACATGAACAGCCGTTGGTTGAACTCGCGGTGGTTGCGGATCCGCGCAAGCAACGTTTCGCACTTCCAGCCGATGTGCCCGGCGATGCACAGGCGCGCCTTGGAGCCGGCGGCCCAGGCGCGTTCGAAGGCGTCGAGCAGGTAACTGTGATTCTTGCGTGGCTCGATGGTGCTGACCATCAGGTACACCGGCTCGGGGGTGGAGAACAGGCGTTCCAGGCCTGGCTCGACGGCCGCGTCGGCGGCGCTCAGGTCCAGCTCGCAGCCCAGGTGAAAATAGTCGAACCAGGTTTTGCGCGCCGCCGCGTGGCCGAGGCGCCGCTCCAGTTCGCTGCGCATCTGGTCGCGCACGGTCGCCGAAATGGCGACGTAACCGTCGGCGATGCGGGTGATCCAGTCGAACCAGGTGTTGAAGACCTGCACCAGGCGCGCGTCGTAGAAATGCGGGTGGGTCAGCGGAATGAGGTCGTAGATCACGGCCGTGATGCCGACGCCTTCACGCTTGAGCTGTTCGGCGTGGGGAAAGAAGTCCGGGTTCCACGAGGAGTCGAGCAGCACCAGTTGATCCCCCGGCCGATGCTGCAGCGGTTCGCAGCGGCTGGGCAGTTGATGGCGGTTGATCCGTTCGACAAGGCGCAGCGGCACGCTGAAGGCGGCCATGGCGCTGAGCCGGTAGGCTGCGTAAAACGCCCGGCGGGCGATCCGGCTGGTGAGGCGGCGGTCACGGGCCTGATACCACTGCAGGAAATGATGGGCCAGACGCTCCAGGCGTCCGCCGAACTCTACGATGCGGTTGGACAGGGGCGTGTCCAAGGGGGCCAGGCGCAGCACGCGGTACAGCTTGCCGTTGAGGAACACCACCGGCACGCACTCGACGCCGTCCACGCTGGGCGGCAATTGGTTGATGACGTTGCGCACCACCCGCTGGATGCCGGAGTTGATCTGCGGATGCTGGAAAACGTGGGTGCATTCCACCAGCAGGCGCGTCATGACATGCCCCCCGGCAGACGCCCGCCGGCCGTGTCCGGATGCAGCTTGGCAGGTGGCTCACCGGAGCCTTTGGTCACCGGAACGAACGGACAGTTTTTCAAACCGCGATCCCTTGGTCTTGAACTCTCACCGTTTTCCCACAGGCTTGGGGGGAATGTCTGTCAGACCGGAGCTAGAGCCCCTGTAAGAGGACAGGCGAGGTTGTTGTAGTTGTTTGGTTGCCAATCTGTGCCAATTAATCAGCAATTTCAACAAGTCTTACCGTGACCGGTCAGTTCTGCTTTGCGCTGCCCCATTTATTCGCGCCGGATGGTTCACGAAGTCGCGGCGGATGTGTTTAGAATGCCCCTCGTCACGATTGGCCGAGGTTCGGCAGGGCGACGCGAGAACCCTGTGAAGCTGACCACTAAAACAAGAACGTAGACGGATCGAACACCAGGGCCTGCGCCATCCGCGACTTGCCCGGTTGCAGTTCTCCGTCATGAAATGAAATGGCCGGGACGGCTGTTTCATCGTGGGATGCCATGAATTTCATTCTCTACTCCGACGTCAACGACCACTCCATCAGCCAGAGCCTGGGACGTCCCGAATACAGCTACTACTTTGTGCTCAAGGCCTACCGGCCGGTGCTCGAAAGCCTCGGGCAAGTGCATGTGGTGTCTTCCCCGGCCGAAGTCGATCCCCTTTACCGGCAGTTGCTCGCCCGTGGCGAAGACTGTCTGTTCCTGTCGTTCGCACCGCCCCAGAAAACCCCGACCGAGCTGGCCTGCCCGATGGTCTGCGTGGTCGCCTGGGAGTTCGATTCGATCCCCGACGAGCAGTGGGACGACGATCCGCGCCACGACTGGACGCGCATGCTGGCGCGCCATGGCCGGGTGATCACGCTGTCGAGCCACACCGCCCGGGCGATCCGCCGGGCCATGGGCGACGACTTTCCCGTGCTGGTCCTGCCCACCCCGCTGTGGGAGAACTTTGCCGCCATCCGCGAGCGGCAGGCCGATGCGCCGGTGAACCCGGGCATGACGCTGTCGATCAAGGGCTGCATTTTCGACACCCGCACCCTGGCCCTGTCGGCCGACGACCTGGTGCCCAAGCCGCTGACGCCGGAAGAGGAAGCGGCGCTCGAGGCGCTGCGTCCGCCGCCCTTGACCCTCAAGCGCCGTTTCGTCATCGCCCGGCACTTCCTGCGCCAGTGGGCGCTGGACCTCGGCCGCGAGCAAGGCGTGCCGCGGGTCAAGTTCCTGCACCACTGGTATTGGGAAGGGATCCGCGACCTGCTGTCGGACAAGGCCCACGGGTGGCTGGCCCGGCAACTGCCGGCGATCGCCGGCCCGCAGGCGGTGGCTGAGCCTGCGCCTGCGCCGCTGAACCTGCCGGACACCTCGCAGGTGGTCGAGACCCGGGTCGACGGGGTGGTGTACGTCACCGTGTTCAACCCCAAGGACGGCCGCAAGAACTGGCACCAGATGATCACCGCGTTCTGCTGGGCGTTTCGCGAAACGCCTGACGCGACGCTGGTGCTGAAGATCACCCAGAACGATCTGGCGTCCTATCACGGCGAGTTGATGACCCTGCTGGCGCAGCTGTCGCCTTTCGCGTGCCGCGTCGTGGTGATGCACGGCTACCTGGACGATGCCCAATATGCCCGGCTGTACGAGGCCGCCAGTTTCTACGTCAACGCGTCGCGCTGCGAAGGCCTGTGCCTGCCGCTGATGGAGTTCATGGCCAGCGGCAAGCCGGCCATCGCTCCGGACCATACGGCCATGGAGGACTACATCGACGACAGCGTGGCGTTCGTGGTCAAGTCCAGCGAAGAGCTGACCATCTGGCCCCAGGACTCGCGGATCATCTACCGCACGCTGCGCCACCGGCCCGACTGGGGATCGCTCAAGGACGCCTACGAAAACAGCTACCGGCTCGCCAAGAGCCAGCCGCAGGCTTACCGGCACTTGTCCGTCGCTGCGCTCGAACGCATGCGCGCCTACTGTGCGTTCGCGCCGGTGCAAAAAAGGCTGGCGGACTTCCTTGGGCTGGTGCCGTCGAGCGCCGTTGCCGCACCCGTTACGGAAGACGCCTCATGCTGATCATCATTCATTCCGAAACCAACCAGCACACCATCGAGCGCAACCTCGGCCGCTCCGAGTACAGCTATTACTTCGTGCTCAAGGAGTATCGGCCCGTGCTCGAGCGCCTGGGGCGGGTGGTCGAAGTCCGCGATCCGCAGCGCGAGGTCGATGCGCTGTACCTTGAGTGCGTCGCCCGCGGCGAGCCTTGCGTATTCCTGTCCTTTTCGCCGCCGCACCGCACGCCGGTGCACCTGGCCTGCCCGACCTTGCCGGTGTTCGCCTGGGAGTTCAGCACCATCCCCAACGAGCCGTTCGCCGGCGAGCCGCGCAACGACTGGCGCACCGTGCTGCAGGCCTGCGCCGCGGCCATCACGCATTCCGGTTACACGGTCGATGCCGTGCACCAGGCGATGGGAACCGATTACCCGATCATCTCCGTGCCGGCGCCGGTATGGGACCGCTTCAGCGCCCGTGGCACGTCGGCTCAGGCTCGGCCGCAGACGGGGCCGGTGCGTTTGACGATCAAAGGGCTGGTGGTCGACAGCCGTCAGCTCGACCTGGAGGCGTTCGGCCCGGTGCATCTTCGCCGCGGCAAGGCCATCGACTTCAAGGCGCCGGTCCAGGAGCAGGAACTGGTGCTCGACGGCGTGGTGTACACCTCGGTGTTCAACCCCGGCGACGGCCGCAAGAACTGGGAGGACATGCTCAGCGCCTTCTGCGTCGCCTTCCGCGACACCGAGGATGCGACGCTGGTGCTCAAGCTCACGCATCACGACGCCGAAGAGGCGCTCGGCGACATCCTCCATCACCTCTACAAGAACCAGTCCTATCGCTGCCGCATCGTGCTGATCCACGGCTACCTGGCGGATGCGGACTACGAACGGCTGGTGCAGGCGACCCGCTATGTGGTGAACACCTCCTACGGCGAAGGGCAATGCCTGCCGCTGATGGAGTTCATGTCCTGCGGCAAGCCGGCCGTGGCCCCGCGCACCACGGCGATGATCGATTACCTGGACGAGGACAACGCGTTCCTGGTGCGCACCACCGACGAACTCACCGCGTGGCCCCACGACCCGCGCAAGGCCTACCGGACCTTGCGCTACATCACCGACTGGGCGTCGGTGCGCGACGCCTACCGGGCCAGCTACGAGGTGGCCAAGCACGATCCGCAACGCTACGCGCAGATGTCGGCGCACGCGGTGCGCAGCCTTCAGGCCTTTTGCAGCCAGGCCGTGGCGGAGCAGCGCTTGCGCGATTTCCTGGGGCGGGCGCAGGAGTTGTGCGCGACGGTCCCTGCGCAAACCTGCGGTGCCTGAGCCGATGAGCGAACGGCGGATCCTGGACATCGAAGTGCTGCGGGCCATTGCGGTGCTGGGGGTGCTGTTCCATCACCTGCAAGGCAGCCTGTTCACCGATCCGGTGCCGTTGCTGGAGACGATCCATGCCTGGGCGCAGCCGTGGTGGGGCGTCGACCTGTTTTTCGCGATCTCCGGGTTCGTCATCGCCCGCAGCCTGATTCCGGTGCTGCGCGGTTGCGAAGGCCGCCAGGCGCAGTGGCTGCAGGTGCGCGACTTCTGGTTGCGCCGGGCGTTCCGGCTGCTGCCGTCGGCCTGGCTGTGGCTGGCGCTGATGCTGCTGGCCTGCGTGTTCCTCAACCGTTCGGGGGCCTTCGGCACCTGGCAGGCCAACGTGCAGGCCACCTTCGCCGGGGTGTTTCAATACGCCAACTTCCGCTTCGCCGACAGTTTTTTCCATTACGAGTACGGCAGCAGTTTCGTCTACTGGAGCCTGTCGCTGGAGGAACAGTTCTACCTGCTGTTTCCGCTGTTGATCCTGGTGTGCCGCAAGCGACTGGTCTGGGCCTTGCTCGCCTTGGTCGCGGTGCAGCTCTTCACCGTGCGCACGCCGCTGCTGATGGTGATCCGCACCGATGCGCTGGCGTTGGGCGTGCTGCTGGCGATGTGGAGCGCGCAAGCGTCGTGGCGGCGCTTCGAACCGAGGTTCCTGAGCCGGCCCTGGCTCGGCCTCCCGACGTTGATCGCGGTCGCGGCGTTGCTGAGCTTCATGGCCACCGACCGTTTCACCTTCGCCCCTTACCGCATCGGCTCGATCGCCGTGCTCGGCGCGGCGCTGGTGTGGATCGCATCGTACAACGGCAACTACCTGCTGCCGGCGGGTCGGACGCAACGGCTGATGGCGTGGATCGGCAGCCGCTCCTACGGCATTTACCTGATCCACATTCCGGCCTATCAACTGGTGCGCGAACTGAGTTGGCGCCTGCAGGCCGCCGGCCTTCCCGACTTCGGCGGCCACCCGGTCGCCACGCTCCTGGCCGCCGCCGGCCTGATCGCGCTGCTGAGCGAACTGAACTACCGCCTGATCGAAATGCCCATGCGCAACCGCGGCGCCGCCCTGGTGCGGCGCCTGCGCACATCTCCCACCGCCGTCCCATCCCCTGGAGCCACCTCATGCTGAGCCTTTTGAAGAAACTCACGGCGGCGCCGTCCGCCGAGCCTGTCGCCCCGGTCGCCGACAAGGTCGATCCGTACATGCTCGGGCTGCGCGACGCCATGCTCAGCGGCTGGTTCAACCAGGAGACCGGCGAGCTGTTCACAGGCTTTCCGGTGACGGCCGACGACACCCTGCTGGATGTAGGCTGCGGCGACGGCGGCAACGTGCATTTCTGCGGGATGCGCGGGGCGAAGATCATCATCGCCGACATCGACGGCGCCAAGGTCGAGGCCACTCGCCAGCGTCTGGGCGACACGCCGGCGCGCGACGTCGAGTGCCATGTCACCGACTGCAACCCGCTGCCGATCGCCGACGCCACCGCTACCCGCGTGGTGTCCACCGAAGTCATCGAGCACGTCGACGACCCGGCGCAGTTCCTCGCCGAACTGGTGCGGGTCGGCCGGCCGGGGGCGCTGTACCTGCTGAGCGTGCCGCACCCAAGCTCCGAAGACCTGCAGAAGGACATCGCCGCGCCGGAGTATTTCCAGAAGCCGAACCACATCCGGATCATCGGCGAGGAGCAGTTCAAGGGAATGGTCAGCGACGCGGGCCTGGAGATCATCAGCCACAGTTCGTACGGCTTCTACTGGTCGATGTGGATGCTGCTGTTCTGGGAGGCGAAGGTGGACTTCAGCAACGCCGACCATCCGCTGCTCAACCACTGGGCCGACACCTGGAAAACCGTGCTCGACTCGCCGCGTGGCGCGCAGATCAAGCAGGCGCTGGATGCGGTCGTGGCGAAAAGTCAGGTGATCATCGCCCGCAAGCCGTAGTGCCGGAGCGGGATAGTGCGGTGCGGTGACTGACGCCATCGCAGGCTGGCCCCACCGTGTGTGGGCCGCGCCGGCCACTGTGAGAGCGGGCTTGCCCCGGGCGGCGATCCGCCGATGGCGTCAGTTCAGTCAACCAAGATGTCGGTCGCTTGCAAAGGTTTTGTGTACCCTTGGCGCTTTGCGTGGTCAGGGAGTCGCAAGCAATGCGGTTTTTCATCGGGCTGTCGGCGGTGCTGGCCATCGCCACTTGGCTCACGGCCTGTGAGCGGACGTCGGCGCCGCCCCTCGACCAGCAGCTCTACATCTGGCAGCGCCAATGGACGCCCGCCCACGGGGCTGCGCTGCGTGACAGCCGCGCTGACTTTTCCACGGTGCGGGTGCTGGCGTTGCAGGCGTTTCCACAGGCGGGATGGAGCCGGGCGCGGATCGATCCGGCGTTGCTCCGCCAGGACGGTCGGCCGCTGATTGCGGTGGTTCGACTCGACGGCCAGCTCAAGTCCCTGGACCTTGCGCACGCCACGGCGCAGATCCTTCAGGTGCTCGACGACTGGCGCGGACAGGGGCTGACGTTGGCCGGCGTTGAGATCGACCACGATGCCGGCAGCGCACGGCTGCCGGCCTATGCCGAATTCCTCGCCCATCTGCGCCCGGCGCTGCCGCCCTCGTTGCCGCTGAGCATCACCGCGTTGCCGGCGTGGCTGGACAGCCCGCAATTGCCGGCGTTGCTGGCGACGGTCGACAGCAGTGTGCTGCAGGTGCATGCGGTGAGCGATCCGCGTCGGGGCCTGTTCGATGCGGATCAGGCGCGGCGCTGGGCGGACGCCTGGGGACGGGTCAGCGACAAGCCGTTCTACCTGGCGCTGCCGGCCTACGGTGTGGCGCTGTTGCCGGACAGCGGCGGGGCGCCGGAAGTGGAGAGCGAGGTCGCGATCCCGCGGCGCGGCGAACGCCGCGAACTGCTCGCCGATCCACAGGCCTTGAGCCGGCTGGCCAGCGGACTGCGGGATAACCCCCCGGCGCATCTGGCCGGCCTGATCTGGTTCCGCCTGCCGCTGGCCAACGACCGCCGGGCCTGGAGCCTGACCACGTTGCGTGCCGTCGCCCGCGGCGAACCCCTGTCGAGCAGCCTCGGCGTGAGCTTCACGGTGCAGGACGGACTCTACGACATCGGCCTCGCCAACCGGGGCAATCTCGACAGCGCTTGGCCCGCGCGCCTGACGGTCAAGGCCCGGGACTGCGTCGGCGCCGACGCCCTGGCCGGTTACTCGTTGCAACAAACGCCGGATCTGCTTACCTTCACCCGCCTGCGCGACGGCCGGTTGCCGGCGGGCGGTCAGCGCGCTGTCGGTTGGGCGCGTTGCGCACACATTGATCAAGGAGGTTCGCATGTTGACCCGTAACTGGCCCCGCCACCTGCTCTGCCTGAGCCTCAGCCTGCCGCTGGGCACGGCGCTGGCCTGCGGCCCGGACTTCCCGATGCGCCTGCTCGACAACCGCGGGCAATCGCTGGCGGAGCTGCCGGAGGGCAACTTCAACTTCGAGATCAGCCGCTTGGGCAAAGCCATCGACGGGCTCAAGCTCACGACGGTGGCCACCCACAACCCGGACGCCTACGGCGAGCCCGGCGAATACGTCGACGAGCGCGAGCAGGCCGAGCAGGCGGACCTGAGCGAAGCTGCGCAGGCGCAGGTCAAGCGCTTGCGCAGCCTCGGCGATGCCCGTCAGGCCTATGAGCAGGGAACCGGCCTTCCCGCCGAAGTTCGCCTGTACGTGGCCGGCGCCGTGGCGTTCGCCGCCGCCGATTACCCGCTGGCCGCCGACTACTTCAGACAGGTGCTGGCGCTGCCGGCGGATCAGCGTCCGTTGCGCAGCACGTGGGCGGCGTACTCCCTGGGCCGTTCCCTGTACGCCATGAGCGGGCAGGCGGACGACGCCCTCGACCCGCTGGAGCAGGCGCTCGCCGCGTTCCGCCAGACCCGCCAGCTGAACATCGACGGTTTCAGCGACCCGCTGGAACTGGGCGTGGCCAGCCTCGGCGAAGAGGCCCGGGTGCTGCGCACCACCGGCGACTGGAACGGCGCCATCGAACTGTACGCGGCGCAGAACCAGCATGGCTCTATGGTAGGGGCGTCTTCGCTGAAACTGCTGGTGAACGACCTGGTGGCGCTGCCCGAGGATCAACTGGCCAAGCTGCTGCGGGGCAAAGCGGTGCAGCAACTGGTCACGGCCTCGCTGATCAGCCGGATCGGCTGGTCGTTCGGCGAACAGCCGGAGCGCGAGAAAGCACTGATCAAACTGCTGCAAGACAGCACCCGCGGCAGCCTGGACAACGCCGACCGCCTGGCGGCGATGAACTATCAGCAGGGCGACTACGCCACCGCCAAGGCGCTTCTCGAACACGCCGGGGACGGCGGGCTGGCCTGGTGGCTGCGGGCGAAACTGGCGGTGCGCGACGGCGATTCCAACGCCGCCGCAGCGGCGTACGCCAAAGCCGCCCAGGCCTTCCCGAAGGACGAATCGTGGGGCGAGCGGCGCACGCCGGACTGGGCCTTCGAAACCCTGCGGCCCAAGTGCCGGGTGGACGGCGAAAGCGCGATCCTCGACCTGCAGCGCGGCGATTACCTGCAAGCCTTCGACCGGCTGTACCAGAGCCAGGACATTTACTGGTTCGACGCCGCGACCGTGGCCGAGCGGGTGCTGACCCTCGATGAGCTCAAGCGCTACGTCGATGAGAAAGTGCCGGCGCCGCCGGTGCTGAGCCAGCAGGATCGCGACAACTACGTGCCGCTGTCGGTGGCGGCGAACCTGCGCAACCTGTTGGGCCGGCGCTTGCTGCGCGAAGGTCGCTACGAAGAGGCGGTCGGCTACTTCGACAATCCCGACCTGCAGAACAAGGCCCGGCTGTACGGTCAGCAGCGCCTGAACGCCGACTCGGCCTGGTGGCCGACCAAACGCGCCGCCGCGCTGTTCAACGCGGCCTGGACGGCCCGGGAATGGGGCATGGACATCCTCGGCTACGAGATGGCGCCGGATTACGCGACGTTCGGCGGCAACTACAGCCTGGAGACTGCTGAACTGAAAGTCGGCCCGTTGGTGGCCGACGCCGAAGTGCAGCGCCAGAAGGCCAGCGAGGCGCAGCCCGACGTGCGTTACCACTACCGGTTCGTCGCCACCGCATTGGCCAACCGCGCGGCCGACAACCTGCCGCACACCAGCCAGGCGTTCGCCGCCGTGCTGTGTACGGCGGCCGGCTGGAACAGCAGCGAGGAGGATCAGCGCGGGCTGTACCAGCGCTATGTGAAGGAAGGCCCGTACGTGCCGTGGGCGGTGGACTTCGGCCACCAGTGCCCGTATCCGGACTTCGAGAATGCCGACAAGCGTTACGTGACCCAGGTCACCGACGCCGTGCGCTCGACGCTGCGCCCTTACAAGTGGCCGGTGCAGATCGGCGCGGCCGTGGTGCTGGCGGGCGCTGCGCTGTGGCTGTTCGGCCGCCGACGCAAGGCCCGCAAAGCCTAGGCCTGCTGGACGAACGTCAGGCGCACGGCGAAACCGATCAACAGGCTGCCGAACAGCCACTGTTGCAGGCGCTGAGCCGAAGGGCTGTTGTGCAGCCAGCGGCCCAGGGCGGCGCCGGCCAGGGCGTAGGCGCTGTCGAACAGCAGCCCTGCGCCCACCAGCAAGGCACCGAGCACGGCGAACTGGGTGAGCACCGGCGCACCGTCGGCGACGATGAACTGCGGCAGCAGCACCGAGCAGAACAGCAACGCCTTGGGGTTGAGCAGATTGGTCAGCAGGCCGCGGCGCACCGCTTCGCGCCACTGCGCCTTCGCGTCCGGCACTTGCGCCGCGCTCAGGTCCGGCAGCAACGTGCTGCGCAGGCACTGGACGCCGAGCCACAGCAGGTAGGCCGCCCCGGCCAGGCGCACCACGTCGAACGTCCACGGCGCGGCCTTGAACAGCGCCGCCAGCCCCAGCCCCGCCAGCGCCACATGGCAGCCCCGGGCCACCGCCAGCCCGACGGCAGTGGCCAGCGCCGCACCGCGGCCCTGACGGGCGCCGGTCTGCAACAGCAGGATCATGTCCGGGCCCGGAAGCAGGTAGACCACCGCCAATGCCAGGAAAAACAGCCAGAGACTCGCCATGCCGCACCCCTTTCGTTGTCGATTCGGTCGGCTCAGTCTAGGGCCGAAGGGCAGGGCAGGTGGTTGCGTAGTTCGCTTCAAATGCGCTTGGGATTGGCATAACCTGCTTTCTTTTTGCGCATAGACCATCAGGATCTGCCAACCATGAAACTGGACGCCTTCGACCGCAAGATTCTCGCCGCGCTGCAACGGGACGGACGCCTGAGCAACGTGCAGCTGGCCGACGAGATCGGCCTGTCGGCGTCGCCGTGCCTGCGGCGGGTGCGGATGCTGGAGGAGGCGGGGGTGATCCGCGGCTACCAGGCCAACCTCGACCGCGATGAAGTGGGCCTGGGGCTGACGGTGTTCGTCGGGGTCAAGGTGGAGCGGCACAACGATGAGCGGGCCGAAGCGTTCCGGGCGGCGGTGACGGCGCTGCCGGAGGTGATTTCGGCGTTTCTGGTGTCCGGCGAGTCGGACTTCCTGTTGCAGGTGGTGGTGCCTGACCTGCGGGCCTATGACCGCTTTCTCACCGGTTGCCTGCTGAAGTTGCCGGGGGTGAGTGACATCCGCAGCAACTTTGCGATCAACACGGTGAAAACGCCGGGGGCGTTGCCGTTGGGGCATCTTCCGGCTTGAGGCCGAGTTGAGCCCATCGCGAGCAGGCTCGCTCCTACAGGGACTGCATCAATCTCTGTGGGAGCGAGCCTGCTCGCGATAGCGGTCTGTCTGCAGGCGGCCTACATCTGCGTCGCCATCCCCTCCACATCCATCGCGGCCTGGCGCAGCGCCTCCGAGCGGGTCGGGTGCGGGTGGCAGGTCAGGGCGATGTCCTCGGCCGAGGCGCTGAACTCCATGGCCACGCAGTACTCGCCGATCATCTCGCTGACGCTCGGGCCGACCAGGTGCACGCCCAGCACTTCGTCCGTGCGCTCGTCGGCGATGACCTTGGCGAAACCTTCGGTCTCGTGGTTGATCTTGGCCCGGCTGTTGGCGGTGAACGGGAACTTGCCGACCTTGTAGGCCCGGCCTTCGGCCTTGAGCTGCTCTTCGGTCTTGCCGACGCTGGCCAGTTCCGGCCGGGTGTAGATCACGTTGGGGATCAGGTCGTAGTTGACCTCGGCCGCCTTGCCGGCGATCCGCTCGATGCAGGCCATGGCTTCGTCTTCGGCCTTGTGCGCGAGCATCGGCCCGGACGTGACGTCGCCGATCACCCACACCCCGGCGGCCTCGGTGCGGTGGCGGTCGTTGGCGAGCATGCCGCGCTTGTCGGTGCCCAGGCCGACGTTCTCCAGGCCCAGCCCGCGGGTGTACGGCCGGCGGCCGATGGCGACCAGCACATAATCGGCTTCCAGCAATTCGGCGTCGCCGCCGGCGGCGGGTTCGACGCTCAGTTGCACGCCGTTGGCCGTGGTCGTGGCGCTGGTGACTTTCGAGCTCAGCCTGAACGCGATCCCTTGCTTGCCCAGTGAGCGCTGCAAGGCTTTGCCGGCCTCGCCGTCGACGCCGGGACAGATGCGGTCCAGGTATTCGACCACCGTCACTTGCGCCCCGAGCCGGCGCCAGACCGAGCCCAGCTCCAGGCCGATCACCCCGGCGCCGATCACCACCAGGTGTCTGGGCACTTCGCCCAGCGACAGCGCGCCGGTGGAGTCGAGGATGCGCTTGTTGTCGATCTCCACGCCGGGCAGGGGCGTGGGCTCGGAGCCGGTGGCGATGACGATGTCCTTGGCGGTCAGCTCGATGCGGCTGCCCTGATCGCCGGTCACGCTGACCTTGCCGGGGCCGTCGATATGGCCCCAGCCCTTGATCCAGTCGACCTTGTTCTTGCGGAACAGGAACTCGATGCCTTTGGTCAGGCCGGCGACGCTTTCGTCCTTCTGCTTCATCATCTGCGCGAGGTTGAGCGAGGGTTTGACCTCGATGCCGAGGTTGGCGAATTCCGGCCCCAAGGCCGCTTCGTACAGTTCGGAGGCATGCAGCAACGCCTTGGAGGGCATGCAGCCGACATTCAGGCAGGTGCCGCCGAGGGTGGCGCGGCCCTCCACGCAGGCGGCCTTGAGGCCAAGCTGGCCGGCGCGGATCGCCGCGTTGTAGCCGCCGGGGCCGCCGCCCAGAATCACCACGTCATAGTTGCTCATGCGCTTGCTCCCGGTTGATGGATGCGGATCGGTAACGGTAGTCCGCACTAAAAATTACGAACGTAATATGTGCGTTTCCAGACATTTCGGTCAAGGCTTCAGGCAAGCGACAGGTGGGTCGTCTTTAGATAGTGGATTTGTGTACGAATATTTCACGGCATTTGTTATATCGTAACGATATGTGCCGTTAGCCAAGGGTTTTGGGGGGATATGCAAGTCGATCTGGAGGGGGATGGCACCCACGTGACCGGACTGCCGCGCTTTCAGCAGGCCGCGGCCCAGGGGCGCCGCTTGCGCCGGTTGGCCGTCGGGCTGGGCTCGCTGGCCGGGGCAGGGTGGGTGCTGGCGTTCTTTGTCGGGCTGTTTGCCCCGCAATCGTTGTGGCCGGCGCTGCTGGTCAACCTCAGCGCTGCGTTGCTGGTATTGGTGGCCGGGCTGCAATCGGCGTGGTGGGTGAGCCGCTGGCGGGCACGGATGATCGATCCGCCCGCATCGGTCGTCCCCGAAGATGATTCGCCTGCGCCGGACGGTTGGTACGAGCGGTTGCTCGACCGGTTGAGTCGTCGCGGCCTGCATCTGCTCGGGCAGGTCGGCGCGCCCACGTTATGGCTGGGCGGCTGGGCCTTGGCGGCCGCGTTGAGCGTCGATCAGACGTGGAACCTGGCGTTGCCGTCCGCCGCTGTGGGCATGTCGGCGACGGTCGGCGCCGCGCTGGCGTTGGTGCTGGCGTTCGGGTTGCTGGTGCTGGAACGGCAATGGGCCCAGGAGCCTCCAGCGCAATGGCCTGAAGCGGGTTCGCTGGCGCAATTGGCGCGCGTGGCGATCATCTGTCTGGTATTGGCGGCGTTGTGCCTGTTGTTCGCCAGCGAAAGCGCCGTGTGGCCGGTGCGCGTCGCGGTGCTGATTGGCCTCCTGCCGGGCGTGGTGGCGGTGGAGTTGCTGCTGCGTGCGGTGTTGTCGCTGTTCAGCCCGCGCCGGGAGACGCTCGAGCCGACCCTGCTGGCGCGCAGCGTTGTGGCGGATCTGCTGCGCTGGCCGCCGCAGCCGCTGCTGGCCTTGCAGCATGAACTGCACAACCGTTTCGGCATCGATCTGCGCCAGATCTGGGCCTTCAGCTACATGCGCCGGGCCCTGCTGCCGGTGCTGGCGCTGGTCGCAGCGGTGGGGTGGCTGCTGACCGGGCTTCATGAAATCCCGATGCAAGGCCGCGGCATCTACGAGCGTTTCGGCAAACCGGTGCAGGTGTTCGGCCCCGGCCTGCACGCCGGTCTGCCCTGGCCGTTGGGGCGGGTGCTGAGCGTCGAGAACGGCGTGGTGCATGAGCTGGCCACCAGCGTCGGCGAAAACCCGGCGCCCGTTCAGGCGGAGCCTGCCGAAGGACCACCGCCGCTGACGGCCAACCGCTTGTGGGACGCCAGCCACGTCAACGACAAGTCCCAGGTGATCGCCGACAGCCGGGGCGGGCAGCAGAGCTTCCAGATCGTCAACATGGACGTGCGCTTCGTCTACCGCATCGGTTTGAGCGATCAGGCTGCCTTGGCCGCCACCTACAACAGCGCCGATGTGCCGACGCTGATCCGCAGCACGGCCAGCCGGATTCTGGTGCACGATTTCGCCTCACGAACCCTCGACGGTTTGCTGGGGCAAGACAGGACAGGGCTCGCCGAGGAGATCGGCCGGGCGGTGCAGCACGACCTGAAGAAACTCGACAGCGGCGTGGAAATCCTCGCCACGGTGGTCGAGGCCATTCATCCGCCAGCCGGTGCGGCCAATGCCTATCACGGCGTGCAGGCCGCACAGATCGGCGCGCAGGCGTTGATCGCCCGCGAGCGCGGCGCAGCAGCCGAGGCCAGCAACCAAGCGCAACTGCAGGCCAGCCTTGCCGGGGATCAAGCCACCGCCAATGCCCGTGAAACGGAAGCGGCGGCACGGGCGGCGGACCTGAAGTTTTCGGCCGAACAAAAGGCCTACGCCAGCGCCGGTCAAGCGTTCGTGCTGGAGCAGTACCTCGGTCAGCTCAGCCAAGGGCTGAGCAAAGCCCGGCTGCTGGTGCTCGACCATCGCCTGGGCGGCAGCGGCAATGCGCCGACCATTGACCTGCGCACCTTCACACTGCCGGCCGATCCCGCGCCCGCACGCAATGTTGCTCAACCAGGAGTCACCCATTGAGCCAGTCGCACACTCACGATCATTCCGATCACAGCGGCCACGGTCATGCTCATGGCGGGCATCACCATCCCCACGGTCATCATCACCATCACCACGGCGAGCCGGAAGAAGCGGGGCCGTTCCCGTGGCGGCGCATGGGCTGGGCGGCGTTGCTGGTGGCCTTTGCCGTCGCGGCGGCGAGCCTGGTGCAGGTGCGCTCCGGGGAGGCGACGGTGATCACCCGCTTCGGCAACCCGACCCGGGTGCTGCTGGATCCCGGGCTGGGCTGGCGCTGGCCGGCGCCGTTCGAGGCGGCGATCCCGGTGGACTTGCGTCTGCGCACCACGTCCAGCGGCCTGCAGGATGTCGGCACCCGCGACGGCCTGCGCATCATCGTCCAGGCGTATGTGGCGTGGCAGGTGCAGGGTGATCCGGACAACGTGCAGCGTTTCATGCGCGCCGTACAGAACCAGCCGGACGAAGCCGCGCGGCAGATCCGCACGTTTGTCGGTTCGGCGCTGGAGACCACCGCCAGCCGTTTCGACCTGGCGAATCTGGTGAACACCGATGCCGCTCAGGTGCGCATCGGTGACTTCGAGGCGCAGTTGCGCCAACAGATCGACCAGCAATTGCTGGCGACCTACGGGGTGCGGGTGGTGCAGGTCGGCATTGAGCGGCTGACCTTGCCGTCGGTGACGCTCACGGCCACCGTCGATCGGATGCGCGCCGAGCGTGAAACCATCGCCACCGAACGCACGGCGGTCGGCAAGCGCGAAGCGGCGCAGATCCGCTCCGCGGCCGAACGAGATGCGCGCATGGTGCAGGCCGACGCCACAGTGAAGGCGGCAGAAATCGAGGCGCAATCCCGGGTCGAGGCGGCGCAGATCTACGGGCGCGCCTATGCCGGGTCGCCGCAGCTGTACAACCTGCTGCGTTCGCTGGACACCCTCGGCACCATCGTCACGCCTGACACCAAGCTGATTCTGCGCACCGACGCCGCGCCGTTCCGCGCCTTGGTGGACGGTCCGCCGACGCTCGACAGCAAAAGCGGATCGCAGCCATGAGTGAAGTTCCACGTGGAACACAGTCGCTGAACAGCCCGTGGATCCAGGCCGGACGCCTAGCGTTCTTTGCGCTGTACGCCGTGACCGTGCTGGCGGCGCTGGCCTGGGCATTCTCCAATGTGCGGCAGATCGATCCGCAAAACCGCGCGGTGGTTTTGCATTTCGGTGCCTTGGATCGGATACAGAATGCCGGTTTGCTGTTGGCCTGGCCCGAACCCTTCGAGCAAGTGGTGCTGCTGCCGGCGGCGGATCGGGTGATCGAGCGTCGGGTCGACAATCTGCTGCGTAGCGACGCGGCCTTGCAGGCGGATCGCGTGGCGACATTCGCCACACCGTTGAGCGACGCGCTGGCCGGTTCCGGCTATTTGCTCACCGGGGATGCTGGCGTCGTGCAACTGGATGTTCGGGTGTTCTACAAAGTGACCGACCCTTATGCGTATGTGCTTCAAGGTGACCATGTGCTGCCCGCGCTGGATCGCCTGGTGACCCGCAGTGCGGTGGCCCTGACGGCCGCCCGGGACCTGGACACGATTCTGGTGGCCCGACCTGAACTGATCGGCGCCGATAACCAGGCCGCCGAGCGTCGTGAACGGTTGCGCGGCGATCTGGTGCAAGGCATCAACCGACGCCTGGCCGAGCTGAAGGCAGACGGGCAGGGCATCGGCATCGAAGCGGTGCGGGTCGACGTGCAGTCGAGTCTGCCGGCGCCAGCGGTGAGTGCGTTCAATGCCGTCTTGACCGCCAGTCAACAGGCCGACAAAGCCGTGGCCAACGCCCGCACCGAAGCGGAGAAGCTCACCCAGACCGCCAACGAACAAGCCGACCGCACACTGCAGGTCGCCCATGCGCAGGCCGGTGAGCGGCTCGCCAAAGCCACCGCCGACACGGCGACGGTCCTGAGCCTGGCCAAGGCCCGGCAGCAAGGCAGCGACCCGCAGATGTTGCTGCGTCTGTACCGCGAGCGCATTCCGAAGATCCTCGGCCAGGCCGGTTCAGTCACCACGGTGGATCCGAAGGACGATGCCCGGCTGATCATTCAGGGAGCCAGTAAATGACCACGAACACCCTTCCTGCGCCGAGCCTGTTGTCCTCGGCGGAACAGCGCCGCGCCGCACGCCAGTTGACCCTGGCGATGCTCGCCCTGGGCCTGCTCGGGCTGGGGCTGATCTGGCGCTGGCTGATGCCGGAGCAGACCGGCGTCAGCCAGTTGCTACTGGGCGTCGCGTCGGTTCTGGTCGCGGTGCCGGTCATGCGTTCGGCCTGGTTCAGCCTGCGCTATCCGAGCCTGCACGGCATCACCGATCAGTTGATCGCGCTGGCCCTGCTCGGCGCCTGGGCCACCGGTGACCTGCTCACGGCGGCGTTGCTGCCGATCATCATGATCTTCGGCCACGTGCTGGAAGAACGCAGCGTGATCGGCTCCCAGGAGGCGATCCATGCGCTGGGCCAGTTGACCCGCAGCCATGCACGCAAGCTTCAGGCCGACGGCTCGGTCATCGAAGTCGACAACAGCACGCTCAAGGCCGGCGACACGGTTGAGGTCCGGGCGGGGGACCGGGTGCCGGCGGACGGGCGGGTGCTGTCCGGCCAGGCCAGCCTCGACACGGCGTCGATCACCGGCGAGTCGGTGCCGGTGGAGGCGGGCGTCGGCATGGAGGTGTTCGGCGGGGCGATCAACCGCGACGGCCTGCTGCGCATCGAGGTGACTCGCACCGGCGATGAATCGACCCTCGGCAAGGTCATCGGCCTGATGCAGAACGCCGAACGCTCCAAGCCACCGATCACTCGCCTGCTGGAGCGTTACGCCGGCAGCTACATGGTGCTGGTGTTGCTGCTGGCGGCGGTGACCTGGTTCATCACCCACGATGCGCAAGCGATGCTTGCGGTGCTGGTGGCGGCTTGCCCGTGCGCGTTGGTGCTGTCGGCGCCGGCCACCGCGATTGCCGGTGTGGCGGTGGCGGCGCGGCACGGGATCCTGATCCGCAGTTCGGCGTTCCTTGAGGAGCTGGCCGATCTCACCTCGTTGGTGGTGGACAAGACCGGCACCCTGACGTTCGGCACCTTGCGCTTGCAGTCGGTCGACAGCCCCCGCGTCGAGCACGGCACGGTGATTGCGCTGGCGGCGGCGCTCGGTGCAGCCAGCAGCCATCCGGTCAGCCGTGCGCTGGCCGGTCTGGCCGAGCCGGACAGTGACCTGGCGCTGACCGACATCCACGAGCGGCAAGGCTTGGGCGTGGTCGCGATGACGACCCGGGGCGAAGCGGCGCTGGGTCGCCCGGAGCTGTTCACGCAGTTGGGCATCGTCACCACCGCCGTACCGGAGCACGACGGCCCGATCGCCGGGCTGGCGCTGAACGGCGAATTCCTCGCCTGGCTGCTGCTCGCCGACAGCGTCAAGCCGGAAGCGCGGCTGGCGCTGGGTGAGTTGCGCGACCTGGGCCTGGGACGGCAATTGCTGCTGACCGGCGATCGCCACAGTGTGGCGAACGCGCTGGCCCGGGATGTCGGCCTGCACGAAGTCGAGGCCCAAGCGTTGCCGGAGGACAAGCTCAACCGAGTGCTGAAGGAGATCGACAGCGGCTTCCGGCCGATGGTGGTCGGCGACGGCATCAACGACTCATTGGCGCTCAAGGCCGGGGTGGTCGGTGTGGCGATGGGGGCGGGAGGCGCCGACATCGCGCTGGCCTCGGCCGACATCGTGCTGATCGGCAGCGACCTGCGACGCCTGGGCACCTGCGTGCGGCTGAGCCGCCACTGCCGGCGCACGTTGCAGGTGAACGTGATCATCGGCCTGGGCTGGACGCTGGCCATCGTCGTGTTCGCCGCATTCGGTTGGCTCGGTGCAGCCGGGGCCATGATCGCTGCGCTGCTGCACAACCTCAGCACCTTGCTGGTGCTGGGCAATGCCGGGCGCCTGCTGCGGTTTCAGGAACCGTTGCTGAAACTGAAGGAAGATTGATCATTTTTTGAACGGTGCGCCGGCCCCGAAGTCTTCCGAACAGGCGCACCGTACAAGGATGACCGTGCAGGCGCAGGCGTTCCGGTTCATAGCGGACGGCTATTAAATCGATAGCCTGCTATTTTTCAAGGATGGTCTACCCTCAGATCAGACGTCTGAAACCAGGGGGATATTCCATGCTCGCGCAACTTCCACCGGCCTTACAGAAACTGCAGCTACCGCTTCGCCTGCGGCTCTGGGACGGCCATGAGTTCAATCTCGGGCCGACGCCCAGCGTCACCATCGTGGTCAAGGACCCGCAGATGGTCACCCAGTTCACCCATCCAAGCCTGGACGCGCTGGGGGCGGCGTTCGTCGAGGGCAAGCTTGAACTGGAAGGTTCGATCAGCGAAGTCATCCGAGTCTGCGACGAGCTGAGCAATGCGCTGCTCGACGAAGACGAAGGCAGCCAACCGGTGCGCTCGCTCCACGACAAGGAAACCGACGCCAAGGCCATTTCCTATCACTACGACCTGTCCAACGCGTTCTACCAGCTGTGGCTGGACAGCGACATGGCGTATTCCTGCGCCTACTTCGAAACCGGCAGCGAAACCCTGGAACAGGCCCAGCAGGCCAAGTTCCGCCATCTGTGCCGCAAGCTGCGCCTGCAGCCCGGCGACTACCTGCTGGATGTCGGCTGCGGCTGGGGCGGGCTGGCGCGGTACGCCGCCCGTGAGTTCGGCGCGAAGGTGTTCGGCATCACGTTGAGCAAGGAACAACTGGCGCTGGCCCGCGAGCGGGTCAAGGCCGAAGGGCTGGAAGACCAGGTCGAGCTGCAGTTGCTCGACTACCGCGACCTGCCCCAGGACGGCCGTTTCGACAAAGTGGTCAGTGTCGGCATGTTCGAGCATGTGGGCCACGCCAACCTCGCCGAATACTGCAAGACCCTGTTCGGTGCGGTGAAGGAGGGCGGCCTGGTGATGAACCACGGCATCACCGCCAAGCACACCGACGGTCGTCCGGTGGGACGCGGCGCCGGGGATTTCATCGAGAAGTACGTGTTCCCCAACGGCGAGCTGCCGCACCTGGCGATGATCTCTGCCGAGATCAGCGAGGCGGGCCTGGAGATCGTCGACGTCGAAAGCCTGCGCCTGCATTACGCGCGCACCCTGGACCACTGGAGCGAGCGCCTGGAGGACAACCTGGAGACCGCCGCCAAACTGGTGCCGGAGCAAGCGCTGCGCATCTGGCGCCTGTATCTGGCCGGATGCGCCTACGCCTTCGCCCACGGCTGGATCAACCTGCACCAGATCCTCGCCGTGAAGGCCCACCCCGACGGCAGCCATGAACTGCCGTGGACCCGGGACGACATCTACAACCCGTAGGCCTCAGAGAATCGGCGAAATGAGCCGGGCGACCCGCATGCCGACCTGTTGCAGGTGGTGGATCTCCCGGCTTTCGTCTTTGGCGATCTCGTTGGCCTGGGCGAAGTCATCGTTGAGCATCTGCTCCACGCAGGTGGCGAATTCGCTGTCCACGGTCAGCAGCATCACTTCGAAATTGAGGCGGAAGGAGCGGTTGTCCAGGTTGGCGCTGCCGATGGCGCTGATTTCGCTGTCGATCAGCACCACCTTCTGGTGCAGGAACCCGGGCTTGTAGCGGAACACCCGCACCCCGGCGCGCACGGCTTCGAACGCATAGAGGCTGGAGGCGGCGTAGACGATGCGGTGGTCGGGGCGCGACGGCAGCAGCAGCCGCACATCGACGCCGCGCAGCACCGCCAGGCGCAATGCCGCGAACACCGCTTCGTCCGGAATGAAATAGGGGCTGGTGATCCACACCCGCTCGGTGGCGGCGTGGATCGCTTCGACGAAGAACAGCGAGCAGGTCTCGTAGGGGTCGGCCGGGCCGCTGGCGAGCAATTGGCAGAGCACGCCGTCCTCCGGATAGGCCTCCGGCAGGATCATCGGCGGCAGGGCGCGCGCGGCCCAGAACCAGTCCTCGGCGAACGATTCCTGCATGCAGGCCACCACCGGGCCGCGCACTTGAATGTGGGTATCGCGCCACGGTGCCAGCGGCGGTTTCTCGCCCATGTACTCGTCACCGACGTTGTGGCCGCCGACGAAACCGGTCATGCCGTCCACCACGACGATCTTGCGGTGGTTGCGAAAATTCACCTGAAAGCGGTTGAGCCAGCCGCTGCGGGTGGCGAACGCCCGCACCTCGACGCCGCCGTCGCGCAGGGCCTGCACGTAGCTGTGGGGCAGGGCATGGCTGCCGATGCGGTCGTAGAGCAGATGCACCGCCACGCCTTCGGCGGCCTTCTTCAGCAAAAGGTCGCGCAGGCGCTGGCCGAGCTGATCGTCGTGGATGATGAAGAACTGGATCAGCACCGCCTCCCTGGCCTGGCCGATGGCGTTGAACAAGGCCTTGAACGTGGCCGGGCCGTTCACCAGCAGTTGCACGTCGTTGTTGGCCAGGCACGGCATCCGTCCCAGCCGGGGCATCGCGCGCAACGAGGCGTAGGCATTCGAGGCGCGGGCGGTCAGGGCCTCTTCCACCCACGGCCTCCAGTTGAGTTCGGAGATCGCCTGACGCATCTGTTCGTTGGCCTGGCGTCGCGCCTTGATGTAGCCGTCGAAGGTGCTGCGGCCGAAGACCAGGTACGGGATGAGCGTCAGGTAGGGAATGAAGATCAGCGACAGCGCCCAGGCGATCGAGCCTTGCGCTGTGCGCACGGTCAGCACCGCGTGAAGGGCGGCGATCGAGCCCAGGGTGTGGATCAGGGCGATCAGGTAACCGAAGAGGTGCGGTCCGAAGTAATCCATGGGGCAGCCGTGCTCCTGAAGTTTCAATGCCTAACAGACCATGTTCCGTTGCGGTTGTCGCCATTTAATTGGAGCATGAACCGAAGCGACCGGCCGACGTCTAACGGCCACTACTGATCAGGAGTCTCGCAATGAACGTTCGTCTGCTGGGTTTGGCGCTGGGCCTGGGTTTGGCTTTGCCGGTGGTTGCTCAAGCGCAAATGCTGCAGCCGGGTTTGTGGGAAATGACGTCGAGCAACGTCAAGGTCGATGACCAGGCCATGGACGTGCAATCGATCCTCGGCCAGATTCAAGGGCAAATCACGCCGCAGCAACGGGCGGCGCTGGAGAAGCAAGGCATCAACATCGGCGGCAAGGGCATCCGCGCCTGCCTGACGCCGCAGCAAGTGGCGACCAACGACATTCCTCTGGCGGATCCGCAGTCGGGATGCAAGCAGCAGATCACCGAGCGCAACGGCAACCAGTGGAAATTCCGCTTCAGTTGCCCGCGGGCCCAAGGCACCGGCGTGGCGACGTTCCTCAGCGACCGGGAGTTCACCACGGTCGCCAACGGCACCTTCAATGCCATCGGCATCAACCAGAAGGGCAGCCTGGAAACCCGCGCGGTGTGGTTGGGGCAGGACTGCGGCACCGTCAAGCCAAGAGCCTGAAAGGCTTCGCGGGCAAGCCGGGAAGGCTTGCCCGCGAACGCGTCACCGATTCAACGCATGAACCTCAGGGGCAACCCCCGACACCCTTCGTTCACCCGCTGGCCATCCCAGGCGATCTGTCCCGACACGACGGTCAGGCTCACCCGATGCCTGAACCGCCGTTCGGCGAACGGCGTCCACCCGCATTGCGACAGCACCGGTTGGCGTAACACGGCGACCCCTTGCGGCTCCGGTCGTATCAGCACCAGATCCGCCCAATATCCCTCACGCAAATAACCCCGGTCCGGGATAGCGAACAGATCCGCCACCCGGTGGCTGGTCTTCGCCACCAGGGTGGTGATCGGCAACACGCCGTCGGCCACCAGCTCCAGCAGCGCCGGCAAGGCGTGCTGCACCAGCGGCAAGCCCGCCGGCGCCTGGTCGTACGGTCGCTGCTTTTCGGCCCACGTGTGCGGCGCATGATCGCTGCCGATCACATCCAGGCGGTTGCTCAGCAAGGCCTGGCGCAAGGCGTCGCGGTCGGTGCGGGACTTGATCGCCGGGTTGCATTTGATCCGGTTGCCCAGCGTCGGGTAGTCGCGGTCGTCGAACAGCAAATGGTGCAGACAGACTTCGGCGGTGATGCGTTTTTGGGTCAGCGGTTTGTCTTCGAACAGTTCCAGCTCGCGGGCGGTGGTGAGGTGCAGGACGTGCAGGCGTGTGCCGTGGCGTCTGGCCAGGTCCACGGCGAGCGAAGAGGAGCGGTAGCAGGTCTCGGCATCACGGATCAGCGCATGGGCGTCGGGCGGCAGGTGCTCGCCGTAGCGCTCGCGCAGCCTGGCGGCATTGGCCTCGATGCTGGGCGTGTGTTCGCAGTGGGCCAGCAAGATCGTCGGCACCTCGGCGAACAGCCGTTCCAGGATCCGTGGATCGTCCACCAGCAGGTTGCCGGTGGAGGCGCCCATGAACACTTTCACCCCGGCCACTTCGCACGGGTTGAGCGCGGCCACCGTGTCGAGGTTGTCCTGGCTGACGCCGAAGTGAAAGCCGTAGTTGGCCACGGAACCGATGGCGGCCCGGCGCTTCTTGTCGGCCAGCGCGTCGAGGGTGAGGGTGGCCGGGGAGGTGTTGGGCATGTCCATGAAACTGGTGATGCCCCCGGCGACGGCCGCGCGGGATTCAGAGTGAATGCTGCCCTTGGCCGGCGAGCCCGGTTCGCGGAAATGCACCTGGTCGTCGATCATGCCCGGCAGCAGCCACTGGCCGGCGGCGTCGATTTCCTGCGCTGCGTTCTCGCCGAAGATGCTTGAGGCGATTTTGACGATGCGGCCATGGCTGACCAGCACGTCCGCTTCGAATTCCCGTCCTTCGTTCACCAGCCGCGCATGGCGGATCAGCAGGTTGCCCATGGCTCAGAACTCGTTCTGCAGAGCTTTGTAGCCGCGCACCAGATCGACGTTGGTGCGCGCCACGTCCTCGGAAAACTCCGAAGCGCTGACGCTCACCGGCGGGAACTGCGAAAGGTCGGTGCCCGGGCCGATGCGGGTGGTGGAGGGGACATAGAACGCATCCGGCAGGTCGCGTCCGTCCACCACCGAGTTGTGCCGCACCACGCAACCGTTGCCGACGGCGCAGTTGAACAGCACGCTGTTGAAACCGATGAACACCCGATCGCCGACCTTGCACGGGCCATGCACGATTGAACGGTGGGCAATGGAACTGTACTCGCCGATGGTCACCGCCGCGCCGGACTTGGAGTGGATCACCACGCCGTCCTGAATGTTCGAATTGGCGCCGATGGTGATCGGCTCCATGGCGCCGGAGGCGTCCACTTCGTCGGCGCGGATCACCGCGTAGGGGCCGACGAACACGTTTTCGCCGATGACCACTTTGCCGCAGATGATCGCGGTTTTGTCGACGTAGGCGGATTCGGCAATCAGCGGCAGGTCGCCGGAAGGGTTCTTGCGGATCATGGCTGGCCCAGGGCTTGGTAGAGGGTGTTGAGGTTGTGTTCGAACAGGCCGGCGAACGTGCTGGCCGGTCCGGTGGCGGCGAGGGCGTCGGAGTACAGGGTGCCGCCGATGCGGGCGCCGGTCTCTTCGGCGATCTGCTTGAGCAGGCGTGCGTCTTTGATGTTTTCCATGAACACCGCTTTGACCTTCGCCTGGCGGATCTGGGTGATCAATGCAGCGACTTCGGCGGCGGACGGCTCACGCTCGGTGGACAGTCCTTGCGGCGCCATGAAGTCGATGCCGTAGGCCTGGCCCAGGTAGCCGAAGGCGTCGTGGCTGGTGACGATCTTGCGGTTGCCCGGCGGCAGCGAGCCGAGCTTGGCGCGGGCGTCGGCCAGCAGGGCGTGGATCTGTTTCAGGTAGGCCTGGCCGTTGCGCTCGTAGTCGGATTTATTGGCCGGGTCGGCGGCGCTCAGCGCTTTGGTGATGTTGGCGATGTACAGCTCGATGTTCGCCAGGTTGTGCCAGGCGTGCGGGTCGGGGACGGTTTCGCCGTCCTCGTCAAGCGAGCGCGGAATCACGCCGCGGCTGGCGGTGACCACCGTCGCGGTGGTGGCGGTGCTGCTCACCAGGCGATCCAGCCAGGGTTCGAACCCCAGGCCGTTCTTCACGATCAGCCGGGCCTTGAGCAGGGCCTTGGCGTCGTCCGGCGTGGGCTCGTAGGTATGGGCATCGGCATCCGGCCCGACCATGTCGGTGATCTGCACATGCTCGCCGCCGACCTGGTGCACCAGGTCGGCGAGAATGCTGAAGCTGGTGACCACCGGCATCTTTTCCGCCGCCGACAACGACATCGACAGCGTCAGGCTGAACAGCAGTAATAGAACGCGCATCGGAAAACACCTCATGGTGATGTGAGCAAAGGCGGGCGGCGCAACAGACCGTGGATCGGTCCGAACACCACGGACAGCAGATAGCCGACGCCCGCGATCAGGACGATGGCAGGGCCGCTGGGCAGCGAGCAGTGGAACGACAACAGCAAACCGAACCAGACCGACAGGCCGCCGATCAGCGCCGCGATGGCGATCAGAACCGGCAGGCGCCGGCTCCAAAAGCGCGCAGCAGCGGCAGGCAGCATCATCAGCCCGACCACCATGAGCGCGCCGATGGCCTGAAAACCGATCACTAGGTTCAGCACTACCAGGGTCAGAAACACACCATGGGCGATCGGGCCGAGCCGGCTGACGGTCTGCAGGAACAGCGGGTCGAGGGTGTCGAGCACCAGGGGCCGATAGATCAGCGCCATGGCAACCAGGCTCAGGGCGGATACCCCCAGCATGCCGTTGAGCGTCGGCCCGTCCACCGCGAGTGCCGAACCGAACAGCAGGTGCAGCAAATCCAGACGCTTGCCGGCGATGCCCAGAATCAGCACGCCGGCCGCCAGCGACATGGGATAGATCGCCGCGAGGCTGGCGTCTTCGCGAAGGCCGGTGCGGCGGGTGATCCAGGCAGCGAGCCCGGCCATGCCTAGACCTGCGCCGAGTCCGCCGACGGTGAGGGCGGGCAGGCTCAGCCCGGCGAACCAGAAGCCGAGCGCCGCGCCGGGGAGAATGCCGTGGGCGACGGCGTCGCCGATCAGGCTCATGCGGCGCAGGATCAGGAACACGCCCAAGGGTGCCGTGCTGCAGGCCAGCAGCAGCCCGCCGATCAGGGCCCGGCGCATGAACATGAATTCGTGGAACGGTTGCCAGAGGTGGACGAAGGTGTGCATCAGGCCACCTGCGGTGGGAGTGTCTGCTCGATCAGTTCGGCGGTGCTGCCGTATACGCAGCCGGTGTGCCTGATCAGCAGGGTATGGGGGATGTGTTGACGGACGGCGGCGAGGTCGTGGCAAACCACCACGAGGGTTCGCCCTTGCGCGTGCCAGGCATGCAGGTGCTGCCACAGCAGGGCCTGCCCCTGTTCATCGAGTGCGGCATGCGGCTCGTCGAGCAACAGCAAAGGCGTATCGGCAAGGCTCAGGCGGGCGAGCAGGGCGCGTTGCAGCTCGCCGCCGGAGAGGGCCATCAGCGGGCGCTGTTCCAGGCCGCTCAGTTGCCAGTCCTCCAGTGCGCTCGCGAGGCGCTGCTTTCGCAAGGGTGAAGACAACCGGCGTCCCCAGAAACCCGCCGCCACCAGTTCCCGCAGGGTAATAGGGAACTGGCGGTCGAATTGCTGTTGCTGGGGCAAGAAGGACAGGCCGCCTTGCCATGGAACACCCAAGTCGACTCTGCCCGACAACGGCTTCTGCAGTTTCGCGATGACCTTGAGCAGGCTGCTCTTGCCGCTGCCGTTCACCCCGACCACGGCGGTCAGACTGCCGGTCTCCAGAGAAAGTGAGAGAGCGGGGGTCAGCGGTTGGCCGAGTGCTCCCCACGTCAAGGACTGGCAACGGATCATTGAACCTCCCGCCGCCAGCGGCTTTCGGCGACGGCGTCATGTGCGTGGAGGCTTTCGGCGTGGATCACTCGCAGATGGAACTCACGGACTCCGGGCGAGCGGCGCAGGGCCAGATTCAAGCGACGGGCAGCGTCCTCACAGAACATCAGGTTTTGCCCGTTGGCGAGGGCGAAGGCTTGTTCGTCGGCGCGTTTGACGGCCGTCTGGACGGCAGTGCCGAGGGCGGCTTCGGCCTGGTTGATGAAGTCGGTCAGCGAGAGGTGTTCTGTCGCAGCATCGAGGTGCAGGTGCAATTGCGCGGTGCTGCGCTGGCTGTGGGGCGTGGCGACAATGCCTCGGGTCGAGCCCAGCCAAGCTAATACATCGGCATGTTGAAGAGGCTTGTTGGCAAAGTCGTCAACGAACTGTTGCTGGATCAACTGCCGCGCGAGCGCCGCCGAGCAAGGACAGGTCGACGAATACGGCACCTCGATTTTGAGTTCCACGTGGAACATTCCGTTTTTCAGGTGCGCGGCGAGGGTGACGGGATAGGCCTTCCAGCCGGCCAACGGACTGACCAATGCCGGTCGCTTAAGCATCAGATCGGTATGGATGTTCAGGTAAGCGCTGCTCGACAGACCTGTGTGGCTGTCGAGAAAAGCCTGCAGAACATCACGCATGAGGCTGGCGTTCAGGTTTTGTGCTTCAAGGCTTTCGAGCGCCAAGTAAAGCCGGGACATGTGAATCCCCCGGGCCTCGCCATCGTCCAGACTGACGCCAGCATCCGCTTTGGCGCACAGGCGTTGTCCCTCGATCAAAACGGGCAGTGCGATGCCGCGCATGCCCACCCATTCGAGCGCAAGGGGCTGGCGAGCGGCTTGCGCTGCGATATCCGGAAGCGTCAACGCATTCATGAGCGGGTCCATCGTGTGATTTGAATTGATGTTATATTATAACAATTACAATCGCGATGCCTTTTTCATGAGCGGGCTTTCCTATGCACAGACGTCACTTGCTTCACCTGATGCTGGCCAGCGTCGCCCTGGCCTTTCCCTTTGGTGCGAAAGCCGCGCAGATCCGTCAGGCGCGGCTGTGGCGATCCGACGACAAGCTGCGGTTGGTGTTCGATCTCAGCGGCCCGGTGAGCTACAAGACGTTCTCCTTGGGCTCGCCGGATCGCCTGATCATCGATGTGGCAGGAGCGGAGGCGAGCGGTGATTTCAGTCAACTGCCGTTGAAGGACACGGTCATCCACTCCATCCGTTCCGGACGCTATGGTCGTGGTGATACACGGATCGTGCTGGATCTGAAGAACCCAGCGCAGTTGAACAGCTTCTTGCTGGCACCCCAGGACGGCCAAGGTCATCGCTTGGTGCTGGATCTGGTAAGCAGCGCAGCGCCAGCATCGATGGTTCCACGTGAAACACTCGCGCAGACCTCCAGGGCGCACGCCAAACGCGACATCATTGTCGTGGTGGATCCGGGGCACGGCGGCAAGGATCCGGGGGCTGTGGGCGCCAAAGGTGCGCGGGAAAAGGATGTCGTGCTGTCCATTTCGCAGTTGCTCGCGCGGCGCTTGAAACGGGAGAAAGGGTTTGATGTGAAGCTCGTGCGCAACGACGACTTCTTTGTTCCACTGCGCAAGCGTGTGGACATCGCCCGTCAGCACAAGGCCGATATGTTCATCTCCGTGCACGCCGATGCGGCCCCTCGTCTGACGGCGGCCGGGGCGTCGGTGTACTGCTTGTCTGAAGGGGGTGCGACGTCGGCCACCGCACGCTTCATGGCCCAGCGTGAAAACGGTGCGGATCTGCTTGGCGCCACCAGTCTGCTCAACCTCAAAGACAAGGATCCAATGCTCGCTGGCGTGATCCTCGACATGTCGATGAACGCCACCATCGCCGCCAGCCTGCAGCTGGGCAGTACGGTGCTCGGCAGTCTCGCCGGCATCACCACGCTGCATCAGAAACGTGTGGAACAGGCCGGGTTCGCGGTGCTGAAGTCGCCCGATGTGCCGTCGATCCTGGTGGAGACCGGTTTCATCTCCAATGCCCGCGACAGCCAACGACTGGTGAACCCCCGTCACCAACAGGCAATTGCCGATGGTTTGTTCGAGGGATTGCAGCGCTACTTTCAGAAGAATCCGCCGCTCGACAGCTACCTCGCCTGGCAGCAGGCGCAGAAAAGTCCCGTGGTCTAGCAGCCCGTAAGGCGGTTGCAGGTGAATTTGGCGCTGCCGCCGCCGGAGCTGGAATAGCGGTTGATCGTGGTCCAGCCCACGCGGCGGTTATAGCCGACCCAGGCTTCGCCGTCGGTGGCGATGCCTGTGAAGAAGGTCAGTTGTCCGTAGCGGCTGTTGGTCTGCGCCCAATAGCGTTGGCCGGCCTTGTCGAAGCCGCGCAGGTAGATCGTGCTGCCCGCGGTGTTGACGCTGTAGGCGTTGCCCTCGGCATCGACGCAGGCCAGCAGATTGGCGCTGCGTGTGCACGTGGCCAGGCCGGGGAGTTGTCCCCAGGCGGTTGAGGCCAGCAGCAATCCAAGGCCCAGCAGCGTGCGTTTCAGCGCCTGTTTCATGGCAATTTCCGACGGGTTAGACGGTGTACAGCTTCCTGCGCGACGGCGCTTGGGGCAAGAGAAGAGTGGTCAACTCATATTGTTATACTATAACATTAATTTGAATCGCCTTTACCCCCCTGATTTTCAAGCGCCTGCTTCTGTGGTGGCCTCCTGGAGGCTTCAAGAGCGCCAGATCGCAAAAACCGACCGTTTGATGAGGATTACCCCATGTCATACATGTTGCCAGTGACCGTTTTGTCAGGCTTTCTCGGCGCCGGAAAAAGTACGCTTCTGAATTACGTACTACGTAATCGGGGCGGTCTGCGTGTGGCCGTCATCGTCAACGATATGAGCGAAATCAACATCGATGGCAGCGAAGTCCAACATGATGTCAGCCTGAATCGCTCCGAAGAGAAACTCGTGGAGATGAGCAACGGCTGCATCTGCTGTACGCTGCGCGAAGACCTGCTCGAAGAAGTCGGCCAGTTGGCCCGTGAAGGCCGATTCGATTACCTGCTGATAGAGTCCACCGGTATCTCCGAACCGTTGCCGGTCGCCGAAACCTTCACCTTCCGCGACGAGCAGGGCCAAAGCCTGGCTGACATCGCTCGCCTCGACACCATGGTCACTGTAGTCGACGGCCTGAATTTCCTGCCCGACTATCAAGCCGCCGAAAGCCTCGCCGCACGGGGTGAAGTCCTGGGGGAGGAGGACGAGCGCTCCATCACCGACCTGCTGATCGAACAGATCGAATTCGCCGACGTGCTGCTGATCAGCAAAATCGACCTGATCGGCAGCCGTGAACGGGAAGAGCTGATGGCCATCCTCAGGCGCCTGAACGCTCAGGCCGAGATCATCCCGATGGTGATGGGTGAAGTGCCGCTTGCGAAGATCCTCAACACCGGCCGTTTCGACTTCGAGAAGGCCGCCCAGGCCCCGGGCTGGCTGCAGGAGCTGCGCGGCGAGCATGTTCCCGAAACCCAAGAGTACGGCATCGCCTCCACAGCCTATCGGGCCCGGCGGCCGTTCCACCCCCAGCGTTTTTTCGACTTCCTCAACCGGCCCTGGCTGAACGGAAAACTGCTGCGCTCCAAGGGATTCTTCTGGCTGGCCAGCAAACCCGCCGACGCCGGCAGTTGGTCGCAGGCCGGCGGCCTGATGCGCCATGGGTTCGCCGGGCGCTGGTGGCGGTTCGTACCGAAGGAGCAATGGCCGCAGGATCGGGAAAGCACTGCCGCGATCATGGAAAACTGGACGGCCAGTGTGGGGGATTGCCGACAGGAGCTGGTGTTCATCGGTCAGGACATCGATTTCGCGCAGCTCACGGCGGACCTCGATGACTGCCTGCTGAGCGACGCGGAAATGGCCGTCGGCGCGCAGGGCTGGCGGCAGTGGCCGGATCCGTTCGGCCCTTGGCACGAAGAGGCTGCCTGATGCTCGCCTTGAACCCGTCGTATCGCGCCACCCGTGTGCAGCATCAGGGGCCCACGCCGCAGGATCTGGCGCGGATCCTTGAGGACGACATCAACCTCGCGGTCTGGCAACGGCAACTGCCGCTGCACATCGCGGATTTTGCGGATCTGCTCCTGTCGCTGGAGGTGCCGTACGCCGAAGCGCTGTGCCTGGAGCTGCCTGACGAAGAGGCGGAGCCGGACCTGGACGGCCTCGCCGGCGAGTTCCGCGACCTGGCCGGTCACGAAGCGTTTGTCGCCGACCTGAAATGGCTGACCGGCGCCTTCGCCTGCCTGCTCGGCGCCACGCGCATCGGCCTGCGCCTGCGGGTGCTGGACAAGGCCATGTGCCCGCGGTTTCACGTCGATCATGTGCCGGTGCGCCTGATCACCACCTATGCGGGCATCGGCAGCGAATGGCTCAGCGAAGGATCGATGGATCGCCGTCTGCTGGGCAACCCCGACGCCGAGCCCGCAGAGCCGTCGAGCATCCAGCGGCTGAAGGCTGGTGAAGTGGCCTTGCTCAAGGGCGAGAAATGGCATGGAAACGAAGGGTTCGGCCTGATCCACCGTTCGCCGCAACCGGCGCCGGGCCAGCGCCGGCTGATGCTCACCCTCGACTGGCTCGGCTAGCGCCTCAAGGCTTGAGCCAGCGGCCGTGGCTCTGGTTCTCGCAGTACGGTTGCAGGTACGCCGCGTCGGAGGCCACGCCGTAATAGTGGATATCCTGGCGATAGGGCATATTGGCGACTTGCGCGTCGCTGCAGACGCCGAAGGCGCCGGCGGGGCATTGGTCGACGTACCGGACCTCGACGGTCTGCCCGGCCAGGGTGGGTCGGCAGAAGCCGTCGCTGAACAGTTTCTGCGGGATGTTGCGGTTCTGCTGGCAGACCTTCACGTCCAGCCGTTCCGCCTGGCTGTGCACCACGCAGGCCTGGGCCAGCGCCTCGCTCGACACCAGCGCCAGCAGCAACGACCATCCCATCCACCGCATCTTCGACCTCCAGAACACTTCAGCCATGTTGCAGAACATTCCCACCCACGTCATCGCCGGGCCGCTGGGTGCAGGTAAGACCAGCCTGATCCGCCAGCTCATGGCCCAGCGCCCGGCGCACGAGCGCTGGGCGGTGCTGATCAACGAGTTCGGCCAGATCGGCCTCGACGCCGCGCTGCTGACTCGCGACGCCGATGGTATCGCACTGGGCGAAGTGGCCGGCGGCTGTTTGTGCTGCGTCAACGGCGCGCCGTTCCAGGTCGGGCTCGGTCGGCTGCTGCGCAAGGCCAGGCCGGATCGCCTGTTCATCGAACCGTCGGGGTTTGGGCATCCGGCGCAGTTGCTCAAGCAGTTGGGCGAGGCGCCCTGGCTGGGTGTCCTGGCTGTGCAGCCTTGCGTGCTGGTGCTGGATGCCCAGGCGCTGGCGGACGGCAAGCCGCTGCCGGACACGCAAAGGCAGGCCTTGGCCGGCGCCGGCCTGCTGTTGCTGAACAAATCGGAAAACCTCGCAGAGCCAGCGCGGCAAGCGATCGCCGCGCAATTGCCGGCGGTCAGGTTTATCTGGACGGAGCAAGCCCGGATGCCGCTGAGCGAGCTGCCGGGCCTGACGGCGCAGGCGGTGGCGGGGGCGGAGCCGTTGAATGTGCCGAAGGGGTTGGCGCAGATCCCGGCGGTCTGGAGCGATCCGGCGCTGCCGATTTGCCTGCACCAGGCCCAGGACGATGGCTGGAGCATCGGCTGGCGCTGGCACCCGGGGCAGGTTTTCGACAGCGCGCGTGTCCGGCAGTGGCTGGAAAGCCTGGCCTGGCGTCGGGCGAAACTGGTGATCCACAGCGCGGACGGCTGGCGATCGATGAATGCCCTGGATAACGCGCCGGCGCCATGGCAGCCCAGCGAATGGCGCAAGGACTCGCGGATCGAGCTGATCTTCGCCGAGCGGCAGGATGCCGCGACATTGCAGGCAGGGCTGGCGGGTTGCCGGATCGGGGTCGCCTAGCTCAGGGCTTCCACTTGGTGTGTTCCTGCCGCCACTGGCTCAGCTCGATCACTTCGGCCCGGGGCTTGGCGACGTCCGCCACCGGCGGCGCCTCGTCGAACGGCGCCGGGTAGGGTGCCAGTTCGATCTGTGCGCTGTGCGCGCCGAACTGAGTGATGGTGCCGTTGTGGCGGGTCTCGCCCGTCACAGTGAATTCGAAGCCGTAGACCCGGGCCAGCCGCAGGCGGCCGCTGGCGTCCTTGATGAAGCCGATCCGCTTCAGCGCGACATTGCCGTCGAGCAGCTCGACGCCGACGTTCACGCAATGCTGCTTGACCCGTTCCAGCGCGCGCTCCCGCAAGCCGTGGTTGTGCCAGAGCCATGCGCCGGCGGCGGCGAACAGCATCAGCACGAATATGTTTTCCAGGGTCAGCATCAACGGGGAACTCCAAAAGAGGGCATCAGCTTAACTGCGTCGCCGGTCTGTCGTACAGGCTGCGTTTCGTCGCATACTGCGCGGCTTGAATTTCAATCGTTTTACGGAAAATCCCGAATGAAACGTACGCCTCATCTGCTCGCCATCCAGTCCCATGTGGTGTTCGGCCACGCCGGCAACAGCGCTGCGGTTTTTCCGATGCAGCGGGTCGGGGTGAATGTCTGGCCGCTCAACACCGTGCAGTTTTCCAACCACACCCAGTATGGCCAGTGGGCCGGCGAAGTGCTGCAGCCGCAGCGGATTCCGGAGCTGGTCGAAGGCATCGCCGCCATCGGCGAGCTGGGCAACTGCGATGCGGTGCTGTCGGGCTACCTGGGCAGCGCCGCCCAGGGCCGGGCGATTCTCGAAGGGGTGGCGCGGATCAAGTCGGTCAATCCCAAGGCCCTTTACCTGTGTGATCCGGTGATGGGGCATCCGGAGAAGGGCTGCAGCGTGCCGGCGGAGGTCAGCGACTTTCTGCTGGAAGAGGCGGCGGCGGTGGCCGACATCATGTGCCCGAACCAGCTGGAGCTGGACAGCTTCGCCGGACGCAAGCCGCAGTCGTTGTTCGACTGCCTGGCGATGGCCCGCGCGTTGCTCGCCCGCGGTCCCAAGGCTGTGCTGGTCAAGCACCTGGACTATCCGGGCAAGCCGGCCGAAGGGTTCGAGATGTTGCTGGTGACGGCCGAGGGCAGCTGGCATCTGCGCCGTCCTCTGCTGGCGTTCCCGCGGCAGCCGGTGGGCGTGGGCGACCTGACGTCCGGGCTGTTCCTGGCACGGGTGCTGCTGGGCGACAGCCTGCTGGCGGCGTTCGAGTTCACGGCGGCGGCGGTGCATGAGGTGCTGCTGGAGACCCAGGCCTGCGCCAGCTACGAATTGCAGCTGGTGCGGGCCCAGGACCGGATCGCCCATCCGCGGGTGAAATTCGAGGCGACCCCGATCAGCCTGTGACCCACGCAAACTGTGGGAGCCAGCCTGCTGGCGATGGCGTCAGCAGGGACACCGCCTGACAGCGGCGGTGCGACGTGCCCGCGAAGGCTGTCGATGAAGCGGCTCCAGGCCGAAGGGCTCACGCGTCGCCCTTGATCTCCTGATAGCGCTTCTCCAGCTCCTGACGAATCTGCCGGCGCTGCTGGGCCTGCATGAAACGGCGCTTCTCCTCGCTGTTCTGCGGCTGCAGCGGCGGCACCGGCGCAGGCTTGCGCTGGTCATCCACCGCGACCATGGTGAAGAAGCAACTGTTGGTGTGGCGCACCGAGCGCTCGCGGATGTTCTCGGTCACGACTTTGATGCCGACTTCCATCGAGGTGTTGCCGGTGTAGTTGACCGACGCCAGGAAGGTCACCAGTTCGCCGACGTGGATCGGCTCGCGGAAAATCACCTGGTCCACCGACAAGGTCACCACGTACCGGCCGGCGTAACGGCTGGCGCAGGCGTAGGCCACTTCGTCGAGGTATTTGAGCAGGGTGCCGCCATGGACATTGCCAGAGAAGTTGGCCATGTCGGGTGTCATCAGTACCGTCATCGACAGCTGGGCGTTTCCGGGTTCCATAACGTTCTCACGGGTCAAGGCAGGATTGCTGGAAGAAGCGCCTCTGCGGGCGCCTGGTCGTTTTTCAAACCACCGTTATCGGGACGCCGGGCAACTGGCCGCCGTCACGCCCGATCGATCTGTTTCCATATATTGCACCGCCTTCCGGCCGGAAGTCGCGGTGTTACCCTGCCAAAGCCACTTCCCAAGGGCGATTCCCACACCAAAAGCGGATTTTCATTCAGCTTGCCCAGCCTGTTTCCCAGGCCAGCGGCGAGCCTTGCCATTCAAGGAGCCCACGCCATGCATGCCATCAGTTTCATTCAGGACCTGGCAGTGATCATGTTGGTCGCGGGCGTGGTGACCGTGCTGTTCCACCGCTTCAAGCAGCCGGTGGTGCTCGGCTACATCGTCGCCGGGTTCATCATCGGCCCGCACACGCCGCCGTTCGGCCTGATCCACGACGAAGACACCATCAAGACCCTCGCCGAACTGGGGGTGATCTTCCTGATGTTCTGCCTGGGCCTGGAGTTCAGCCTGCGCAAGCTGTTCAAGGTCGGCGCCACGGCGTTCATCGCGGCCTTCCTCGAAATCGTGCTGATGATCTGGATCGGCTACGAAATCGGCCGCTGGTTCGACTGGAACACCATGGATTCGCTGTTCCTCGGCGCGATCCTGGCCATTTCCTCGACCACCATCATCGTCAAGGCACTCAATGACCTGAAGATGAAGAACGAGCGTTTCGCCCAACTGATCTTCGGTGTGCTGATCGTGGAGGACATCCTGGGCATCGGCATCATCGCCTTGCTGTCGAGCATCGCCGTCAGCGGCACGGTGAGTTCCGGCGAAGTGTTCTCCACGGTCGGCAAGCTGTCGCTGTTCATGATCGTCGCCTTGGTCATCGGCATCCTGCTGGTGCCGCGCCTCCTGGCCTACGTGGCGAAATTCGAAAGCAACGAGATGCTGCTGATCACCGTGCTGGGCCTGTGCTTCGGCTTCTGCCTGCTGGTGGTCAAGCTGGAATACAGCATGGTGCTGGGGGCCTTCCTGATCGGCGCGATCATGGCCGAGTCGCGGCAGCTGCTGAAGATCGAGCGTCTGATCGAGCCGGTCCGCGACCTGTTCAGCGCCATTTTCTTTGTCGCCATCGGCCTGATGCTCGACCCGATGATCCTGCTGCAGTACGCCTGGCCGATCGCGGTCATCACCGTGGCGGTGGTGTTGGGCAAGATGCTGTCCTGCGGCCTCGGTGCCTTTATCGCCGGCAACGACGGACGCACCTCGCTGCGGGTCGGGATGGGGCTTTCGCAGATCGGCGAGTTTTCCTTCATCATCGCGGCGCTGGGCATGACGCTGCAGGTCACCAGCCATTTCCTCTATCCGGTGGCCGTGGCGGTCTCGGTCATCACCACGTTGCTGACGCCGTACCTGATCCGCGCCGCCGATCCGCTGTCGATCAAGCTGTCCGCCGCCATGCCGCAGCGCCTGGGGCGGGTGTTCGGCCTCTACGGCGAATGGCTGCGCAGCATCCAGCCCCGTGGCGAAGGGGCTTTGCTGGCGTCGATGATCCGGCGGATCCTGCTGCAGGTCGGGGTGAATCTGGCGCTGGTGATCGCGATTTTCCTGGCCGGCGCCTTTTTCGCCGGGCGCATTTCGGTCTGGCTGCAGGACTGGATCGCCGATCCGGGCTGGCAGAAGGCATTGATCTGGGGGGCGGCGCTGCTGCTGTCGTTGCCGTTCCTGATCGCGGCTTACCGCAAGCTCAAGGCGCTGTCGATGCTGTTGGCGGAGATGGGCGTCAAGCCGGAAATGGCCGGACGCCATACGCAGCGGGTGCGGCGGGTGATCGCCGAAGTGATTCCGCTTCTTTCGCTGCTGGTGATTTTCCTGCTGTTGGCAGCCTTGTCGGCCAGTATCTTGCCGACCAACAAGTTGCTGGTGCTGGTCGCCGTGGTGGCGGCCGCCGTGGCGGCGCTGCTGTGGCGCTGGTTCATCCGGGTGCACACGCGGATGCAGGTGGCCTTGCTGGAGACCCTCGACAACCACAAGGAGCCGTCGGGGCACTGAAGGCCGCCCTGGGCGACGGGGCGGATCAGCTTTCCAGCCAGACGTCCCGTGCCCAGTGCCAGACCGACTCCCAGGACTCTTCGGTGACCAGTTCCTCTTCGCCCGACCACAGCACCACGGTGCCGTCCTCTTCGACGCAGTAGTAATCATCGCCGTCCTGACAGATCGGGATCAGGTCGCGCGGCACGCCGGCATCCCAGGCGTTCGCGGCCACTTCGGGCAGGTAGGTGTGGGACTGCGGGTCGGTGACGGTCACCGGCTCCAGGCTGCCGTACACCACGTCGCTGACGGTCAGCAGGAACTCCTTGAAGACGAACGGGATGTTGATGAAGAGCTGTTCTTCGATCTCAACCAGTTGGTCTTCGTCAGGCAGTTCCAGGGGAACCGGCACGGGCTCGTTGGCTTCGCGCAGTTGTTCGATGATTTCTTCCACGTCCGGGATCCTCTTGCTTGTATGGCGCGGTTTGCATGGGGCGGTTTATACAGTAGCTCGCTATGGATGCAACCGCGAAATAGAAAACCCCGGCCATGGCCGGGGTTTTCGGTACTGCAGGCCTGACGCGCCTGGGATCAGCCGTTCTGGCGGATGCCGGCCACCAGCCATGGCTGGTTTTCGCCCTGCGGACGTTCCATGTTCCAGCTTTCGCTGAACACTTCGCCCTGGTCGAAACGCGAGGTCTTCGACACGCCGCTGAAGGTCAGGGTGGCGATGGTCTTGTCTGCACGGTCATCCACGCCGTCCAGTTGCACCTGGAGGTTGTCGATGTAGGTGGACTGGAAGCCGTCGCCCAGGTCCGCGCGCTCGCGCTTGAGGAACTCGAGCATCTGCGGGGTCACGAACTCGGCGATCTTGTCCATTTCGTTGGCGTCCCAATGCTGCTGCAGGGCCTGGAAGTGGCTGCGGGCGGCTTCGAGGAAACGCTGTTCGTTGAACCAGGCCGGTGCGTTGATCACCGGACGGGCGGCAGGGGCTGCCGAACCGCCGAAGATCGAGCCCATGGCGGCCGGCTTCTGCTCGAACGCTTCACGCTGCATCGGCGCATGGCCGGCCGGCGCGAACTGGTCCTGCTGCTTGCGGCGACGGGCGGCGATGAAGCGGAAGATCACGAACGCGATGAGGGCCATGATCAGGATGTCGAAGAACTGCATGCCTTGGAAGCCGTCGCCCATGAACATGGAGGCGAGCAGGCCGCCGGCGGCGATGCCGGCCAGCGGGCCGAGCCAGCGCGAGGCACCGCCGGCCTTGGCGGCCGCGCCTGCGGCACCGGCAGCACCGGCGGTCGCCGCAGCGCCGCCCATGCCCGGGGAAGAAGGAGCCATCTGGCTGGTCTGGTGCGTCGGCGCGGCGCCGGAGCTTTTGCCACCACCGAAGCGCTTGGCTGCGTTGACATCGAGGCTCATCGTCAGGCCGATGCACAACGCCATGGCGATGCTGAGGAAACGTTTCATAAAGGGTATTCCCGTTTGTGGAGAGCACGCGCGCCATGTTGCACAGCTGAAGTGTCACTGGCTAGCGGCAGAGTGTTTCGGGCTTTTGCCTGACAGGCTAGGTTCAGCTCGGTCGAGGCAATAGGCCCATGTACATTTGTCTGTAGGAAAAATAGGAAGGTTCAGCGGGTTTCTATTCAGCGGCGCAAGGCCAACAAGACGACGCCCGCGGTGATCAGGCCGATCCCGCCCCATTGGCGCAGGTCGAGCTTCTCGCCGAGCAGGAGCGCGCCGAGCACCGCCACCAGCACCACGCTGAGCTTGTCCACCGGGGCGACCAGCGAGGCCGGGCCGACCTTCAGGGCGCGGAAGTAGCACAGCCACGACGCGCCGGTGCCCAACCCGGACAGCAGCAGGAACAGGTAGCTCTTGGCGGAGATCGATCCCAACGACTGATATTGGCCCGTCGCGTACAAAATCAAGGCCAGGCTGACCAGCACCACGAAGGTGCGCAGCAGGGTGGCGAAGTCGGAATTGACGTTCTCGATGCCGACCTTGGCGAAAATCGCGGTCAGCGCGGCGAACAAGGCCGAGAGCAGGGCCCAGAAGGTCCACGAGGAGAAGAAGCCTGAGCCCATGAATCGCTCCCTGTCGGGATCAAGGTTCACACACGCCGGTGCGGGAGCGAGCCGGCTCGCGATTGAAACGCCGCGGTTCGACTGACGAACCGCATTGAAGCCATCGCGAGCAGGCTCGCTCCCACACAAAGGCGGATTCAGTTTCAGATCGCTTCCAGTTTCGCGTAGCCCAGCATCAGCCACTTGCTGCCTTCGCTGAAGTTGACCTGCACCCGCGCCTGGGCGCCGGCGCCTTCGAAGTTGAGGATCACGCCGTCGCCGAAGATCGAATGGCGCACGGCCTGGCCGAGGCTCAGGCCGGTCTCCGGGATCGCGCTGCCGCTGAACAGATTGCTGCCGCTCATCGACTGGTTGCCGCCGAACGGACGGCTGACGCTGTTCGACAGGCGCACTTCCTGGATCAGGCCCTTGGGCACTTCCCGCACGAAACGCGACACCTTGTTGTAGGTCTCGCTGCCGTACAGGCGTCGGGTCTCGGCATAGGTCATCACCAGGTTCTGCATGGCGCGGGTGATGCCGACATAGGCCAGACGCCGTTCCTCTTCGAGACGTCCCGGTTCCTCCAGGCTCATTTTGTGCGGGAACAGGCCTTCTTCCATGCCCACCAGGAACACGTAAGGGAATTCCAGGCCCTTGGCGCTGTGCAGGGTCATCAGCTGAATGCTGTCTTCGTGCTCGTCGGCCTGGGTGTCGCCGGCCTCCAGCGACGCGTGGCCGAGGAACGCCGCCAGCGGCGTCAGGTCCTCGTCCTCGTCGGTGTTCTCGAAGTTGCGCGCGGCGCTGACCAGTTCCTCAAGGTTTTCCACCCGGGCCTGGCCTTTCTCGCCTTTTTCCGCCTCGTGGTAGGCGATCAGGCCGGACTGCTCGATGACGGTCTGGGTCATCAGGTGTAGCGGCATGTCGATGCACTTGGCGGCGAGGTTGTCGATCAGTTCGATGAACGCGCCCAGGGCGCTTGCCGCGCGGCCGGTCAGGCCTTTGTTGGCGACCAGCTGGCGCATCGCTTCCCACATCGACACATCGCTGTGGCGCGCGTGCTCGCGGATCGCCTCGACGGTCTTCTCGCCGATGCCCCGGGCCGGGACGTTGATCACCCGTTCCAGCGCGGCGTCGTTGCCGCGGCCTTCCAGCAGGCGCAGGTAGGCCATGGCGTTCTTGATTTCGGCCCGTTCGAAGAAGCGCTGGCCGCCATAGATGCGGTACGGGATGCGTTCGCGCAGCAGGGCTTCTTCCAGCACGCGGGATTGGGCGTTGGAGCGGTAGAGAATCGCGATGTCGCTGCGGGACAGGCCGGTCTTCAGGGCGCTTTCGATGGTTTCGACTACGTAGCGCGCTTCGTCGTGTTCGTTGAACGCGGCGTACAGGCTGATCGCTTCGCCGTCGCCGCCGTCGGTCCACAGCTCTTTGCCCAGGCGCCCGGTGTTGTTGGCGATCAGGGCGTTGGCGGCCTTGAGGATGCCGGCGGTGGAGCGGTAGTTCTGCTCCAGGCGGATGGTTTCGGCGTCCGGGAAGTCGGCGGAATACTGATGGATGTTCTCGATCTTCGCCCCGCGCCAGCCGTAGATCGACTGGTCGTCGTCGCCCACCACCATCAGGCTGTCGCCGCCCTTGGCCAGCAGGCGCAACCAGGCGTACTGCACGGCGTTGGTGTCCTGGAACTCGTCCACCAGGATGTGCCGGAAACGTTTCTGGTAATGGGCCAGCAGGCCCGGATGGTCGCGCCACAGATCCAGGGCGCGCAGCAGCAGTTCCGAGAAGTCGATGACCCCGGCGCGCTGGCAGGCGGCCTCGTAGGCTTCATAGATGCCGCGCATGGTGGCCAGGAACAGGTCGCCGCCGGCCTGGATGTGCTGCGGGCGCAGGCCTTCGTCCTTCTGCCCGTTGATGAACCATTGGGCCTGGCGGGCCGGCCAGCGTTGCTCGTCCAGCCCCAGCTCGCGGATCACCCGCTTGACCAGCCGCTGCTGGTCGTCGCTGTCGAGGATCTGGAAGGTCTGGCTCAGCCCGGCCTCCTGCCAGTGCGCCCGCAGCAGGCGGTGCGCCAGGCCGTGGAAGGTGCCGACCCACATGCCGGCCGGGTTGATGCCCAGCAGCTGTTCGATGCGGTGGCGCATCTCGGCGGCGGCCTTGTTGGTGAAGGTCACCGACAGGATGGAGTGGGGCGAGGCGTTTTCGACCTGGATCAACCAGGCGATACGGTGCACCAGCACTCGGGTTTTGCCGGAGCCGGCACCGGCCAGGACCAATTGACGGCCAACGGGGGCCGCTACGGCCTGGCGTTGGGCATCGTTGAGGGAGTTCAGCAGAAGGGAGAGATCATCGCGCATCGGGGCATTCTAGGGTGCGCCGCAGGCCCGGGCAAACCAAGCGTTGCATGAACCGATGAAAGCGCTGCCGATGACGACCGGCCAGTCACCGGCCGCATGCGTTGGCCCGCTTGGTTCCGGGGCTTTCGCGGGGCAGCCGGCGGGGCGAAGTTTCGGCGAAATTATGATCTGGAGCAGTTTGGCAAGTGAATCGGCTTGTGTATGCTCCGTCCACGTTTCGGGCCCATGCTCACCTTATAAGAACAAGAACGTTGCCTATGACCCTCAGCCCCGACCTGTCGGGCCCCCTCGTGGAGCCCCGGGCTATCCGCAAGCACTACGCCATGCAGATGGCGGTCGAGCGCACGCGCCTGCTGTATCAGGGCTCACTGTTGCCCACGCTGTTCATGCTGATCAACGGTCTGGTCTGCGCCGGCCTGCTCTGGAGCCCGCAGCGCTACTTCGTGGTCAGCGTCTGGCTGGTGTGGCTGCTGTCGCTGGTCGCCTTGCGGGTGATTCAGGTCGCCGCCTTCGATTCGGCGATCCCCGACCGACAAGCCCAGCCCGTCTGGCGCCGGATGTTCCTGCTCGGCTCGACCATGACCGGACTGACCCTGGCCGGTGCGGGCATCGCTCTGGTGCCGGCGGACAACTTCATGCAGCAGGCCTGGGTGTTCGGCCTGATCGGCGCCGCGACCCTGTCGGCCAGCGTCGCCTACGCCGTGAGCATTCCGGCGTTCCTGTCCTTTACCTTGCCTTGCCTGCTGCCGGCCATCGGTTACCTGTTCTGGGGCGGCGACGAGCAGGCCCGCGGCTGGGGCTGGCTGGGGCTGATCCTGCTCGGTTCGCTGAGCGTGGTGGCCTGGCAGGTCAACCGCCTGATCGACCGCGGCCTGCTGCGGCGTTTCCAGAACCAGCACCTGATCGAACACCTGCAGCAGGCGCAGGCGCGCAGCGAGCAGCTCAACCAGGAGCTGGCGAAGGAAATCGAGCAGCGCCGCTGCGCCGAGGGCCGTTTGCGCGAGGCCCAGGTCGAGCTGGAAGACCGGGTCGCCCAACGCAGCCGTGAGCTGGACGCCGCCAACCAGGCCCTGAGCAAAAGCGAGGCGCGCCTGGCGCTGGCGCTCAAGGCCAGCGAGCTGGGCCTGTGGGACTGGAACCTGCAGACCGACGAAGTCCATCACACGCAGATCCAGGAACTGTTCGGCATCGACCCTGAGTACGTCACCGGGCTGCTCAGGCATCTGCGCCCGCGCCTGCACCCCGAAGACGTGCCGCCGCTCAAGCGGGCGCTGATCGAGCACCTCAAAGGCCGCACGGAGGACTATCAGATCGAATACCGCGTGCGCCACGGCGACGGTCACTGGGTCTGGATCGAAGACCGCGGCCGAGCCGTGGAGCGCAGCGACAGCGGGCAGGTCACCCGCATGGTCGGCACCCGGCGCGACATCAGCGTCAGCAAAAGCCAGGAAGCGCAGCGGCAACTGGCGGCGACGGTGTTCGAGGCGGCCAGCGAGGGCATCGTGATCCTCGACCCGAACTACTCGCTGATCGCCATCAACCAGGCGTTCAGCCGCGTCACCGGTTACGACATCGAAGACATGCTCGGGCGCAATGTCGTCGAACTGCCGTGCAGCCGCGATGCCCGCCGGCACTACGTCGCCATCCGCCATGCGCTGGAGCAGCACGGCACCTGGCAGGGCGAACTGGTGGAAACCCGCAAGAACGGCGAGCTGTACCCGCAGTGGCTGCAACTGAACGCCGTACGCGATGATCGGGGAAACGTCAGTCATATCGTCGGCTTCTTCGCTGATCTGTCGGCCCGGCGCGAATCCGAGGAGCGCATGCGCTTCCTGACCCACTACGACGAACTCACCGGCCTGGCCAACCGCTCGCTGTTCCGCGAGCGCCTGCACGAGGCCCATCAGCGTGTGCGTCAGGGCGGGCGCCGCAGCCTGGCGCTGCTGCACATCAACCTGGACCGGTTCAAGCTGCTCAACGACAGCCTGGGCCATGAGGTCGCCGACCAGTTGCTGCAACGGATGGCCCGGCGGCTGGTCAGCGCGCTGCCGGAGGCGGACACCATCGCGCGGTTGTCCGGCGACGAGTTCGCGGTGCTGTTCGATGCCTACGGCAACCTGTCGAGCCTGGCGCGGGTCGCCACGCGCCTGCTGGCCAAGCTGCGCTTGCCGCTGACCGTGGAAGGGCACGAACTGGTGGTCAGCGCCTCCATGGGCATCAGCCTGCTGCCGGACAGCGCCCGGGAGATCGCCGCGCTGGTCAGCCAATCGAACATGGCCATGCAGCACGCCAAGCACCTGGGCGGCAACAACTTCCAGTTCTACACCGACAGCCTGCAAGCCAGCACCCTTGAGCGCCTGCAGCTGGAAAACCAGTTGCGCAAGGCGATCGAAGACAAGCAACTGCACGTGTTCTACCAACCGAAGCTGTGCCTGGCCACCGGCCGCCTGAACGCCGCCGAAGCACTGGTGCGCTGGGATCATCCGACCCTGGGCCGGGTGCCGCCGGGGGACTTCATCGGGCTCGCCGAGGAGACCGGGCTGATCGGCCCCATCGGCGAATTCGTCCTGCGCCACGCCTGCCAGCAAGCCTGCGAGTGGCAGCGCCAGGGGCTGGAGCCGATCCGGGTGTCGGTGAACCTGTCGGTGCATCAGCTGCGCCAGGGCAAGCTGGCCAGCCTGGTGCGCCAGGTGCTGGAGGAAACCGGCCTGGCCCCGCACTACCTGGAGCTGGAACTGACCGAAAGCCAGTTGCTCGACAGCGTCGAGCACATCATCGCCACGTTCCAGCAGCTGCGCGATCTGGGGGTGAAGCTGGCCATCGATGACTTCGGCACCGGCTATTCCTCCCTCAGCTACCTCAAGCGGATCCCGGTGGATTACGTGAAGATCGACCAAGCGTTCATTCGTGGCCTGGGCGAGGGCAGCGAGGACGCGGCGATCACCCGGGCGATCATCGCCATGGCCCACGGACTGACGCTGAAGGTGGTGGCCGAAGGCGTCGAGCGGCCCGAGCAACTGGCGTTCCTGAAGGCCGAGGGGTGCGACGAAGTGCAGGGCTATCTGATCAGTCGTCCGGTGGAGGCCGACGCCCTGGCCGACCTGCTGCGCGGGCAGGAAAACCTGCGCTGAAGGGCTACATGCGGCGGATGCCGCCTGATACGGGGATATCGAGTGATGCATTGAGCAGGCAAAAAGCCAATTCATGTAGTATAACTACAAGCTTGCTACATGCCTTGCGACTGCCCATGGCAAGCGCCTGACCACAACAAGAGTCCAGCCCTTGAATCTGCTGCAACATATCGCCCAGTCACGTCACCTGTTACGCAAGTCGGAGCTCAAGGTCGCCGACCACGTGCTGCTTGACCCGGCGGCGGTGATGCACAGTTCCATGGCCGACCTGGCCCACAGCGTCGGCATCAGCGAACCGACCATCGTGCGCTTCTGCCGGGCCATCGGCTGTTCCGGTTTCCAGGACCTCAAGCTCAAGCTGGCGCAGAGCCTGGCGGCGGGCGCCAGCTTCGGTCAATTCGCCATCCATGAAGACGATTCGGTCGCCGACTACAGCCTGAAGATCTTCGACACCACCCTGCACACGCTGATGGAGGTGCGCGAGAAGCTCGACCCTCAGGAGCTGCAGCGGGCGGTGACCCTGATGTCCCAGGCCCAACGCGTCGAGTTCTACGGCTTCGGCGCGTCCGGCGCGGTGGCGGCGGATGCGCAGCACAAGTTCTTCCGGCTGCTGCTGACGGCGGCGGCGTACTCCGACCCTCACATGCAGGCGATGTCCGCCGTGACGCTGAAGCCGACCGACGTGGCGATCTGCATTTCCCAGTCCGGCCGCTCCAAGGATCTGCTGATCACCGCCAACCTCGTGCGTGAAAGCGGCGCTTCGCTGATCACCCTGTGCCCGAGCCAGACGCCGTTGGCCGAGCTGTCCACCGTCAACCTGGCGATCGACGTGCATGAAGACACCGAGATCTACACGCCGCTGACTTCGCGCATCGCCCACCTGGTGGTGATCGACGTGCTGGCGATGGGTGTGGCAATGGCCCGCGGCCCGAGCCTGGTCAACCACCTCAAGAGCGTCAAGCGCAGCCTGCGCAGCCTGCGGCTGTCGCCCAAGGCCGTGAAACCCCTGGACGACTGACGCTGCAGGATCCTGGGGCGAGGGAGCCGGCGCCCTCGCCACATTCATCCGCCTGTAACCTCCGCGCCGCCAAACCGTCATCCCCCGGGCCTATCGTGAAACTCCCGTACTCGCCTTGGGAGACTCGAAATGGCTCAGCCCTACGAAGAACGCAACAGCGCTGCGAAAACCCGCCGTCAACAGGAAGACCAGCGCCGCATGGAGTTTCGCCGCGCCATCGAAGACCGCTTCGAATTGCGCCAGCTTCAGGCCGAAATCAGCGACGTTCCCTCGGATTTCGAGTTCAACTACTGGCAGGCGGCACCGTCGGCTTCCCGGCGAAGCGCTCAACCAGCGCGCTGATCTGCGCACGTTCGCTGCGGATGAACGCCAGGAAGGCGTGAGCCACCGGTGACAGGCGCTTGGCCTTGGCCTGCACCAGGCACCAACTGCGCAGCAGCGGCAGCTCTTCGACCGGCAGCTCCACCAGGCCCCCGGTCGCCAGCTCCAGGTTCAGGGCGTGGCGCGTCAGCAGCGCCAGGCCCAGGCCGGCCAACACGCATTCGCGCTGGGCTTCGGCCGAGGCCACTTCCTGGGTCTGGGTGAAGTGCACGCGCTTCTCCTTGAAGTATTCCTCGCAGGCCAGCCGCGTGCCGGAGCCGGGCTCGCGGATCAGCAGGGTGTAAGGCTCAAGATCCTGCAGGCGCAGCGGCCCCATGTGCGACAGAGGATGGTCCGGCGGCGCCACCGCCACGATCGGGTTGTTGAGGAACGGCAGGAATTCCAGGCCCATGTCCTGGGGCACCATGGACATGATCACCAGGTCGTCGCGGTTGTCGGAAAGGCGGCGGATGACCTGGCCCCGGTTGACCACCGTCAGTTGCAGGTTCACTTCCGGGTGCTGGCGCTTGAAGGCGGCGAACAGGTGCGGCACGAAGTACTTGGCGCTGGACTCTACCGCCAGTTTCAGCTGGCCCTGCAACGATCCCTGCATGTCCGAGAGCTGCATGTCGAGGTTTTCCAGGCGGCCGAAGATGTCCCGGCTGGCCCGTTGCAGCGCTTCGGCGGCCTCGGTCATGTAGAGTTTCTTGCCCACATAGTCGAACAGCGGCTGGCCGATCAGCTCTTCGAGCTGACGGATCTGTAGGCTGACGGCCGGTTGCGTGAGGGACATTTCGTCGGCGGCGCGGCTGTAGGAGCGCAAGTCACACACTTCGTTGAAGATCTGCAATTGACGCAATGTCATACGCATCAAGGACTTACGCATTTTCTACCGGCTCTGGCAGCGACTGGGTGCAATGACTATAAGTCTTTACTTATGCCTGTCCCAATTTTTATTCATTTTTGTTAATCCCTTGCCGGCGCTAGTGTGAAGCGGCGACCAGATTGAAACATTTGGTCACGCGTCGACCTGGGTCTAGCAGGTCGTGGTTACCACCGGCTTAAGGGAACCTCCAAGTGATAACAAAGATCCTGATCGCCAACCGTGGTGAGATCGCCGTACGAATCGTGCGTGCCTGCGCCGAGATGGGCATCCGCTCGGTAGCGATTTTTTCCGACGCCGACCGGCATGCCTTGCATGTGAAGCGTGCGGACGAGGCCCACAGCATCGGTGCCGAGCCGCTGGCCGGTTACCTCAACCCGCGCAAGCTGGTGAACCTGGCGGTGGAGACCGGCTGCGATGCGCTGCACCCCGGTTACGGTTTCCTGTCGGAAAACGCCGAACTGGCGGAGATCTGCGCCGAACGCGGGATCAAATTCATCGGCCCGTCGGCGGAAGTGATCCGCCGCATGGGCGACAAGACCGAAGCGCGCCGCAGCATGATCAAGGCCGGCGTGCCGGTCACGCCGGGCACCGAAGGCAACGTGTCGGGGCTCGAAGAGGCCCTGAGCGAAGGCGACCGCATCGGTTACCCGGTGATGCTCAAGGCCACCTCCGGCGGTGGCGGCCGGGGCATCCGCCGCTGCAACAGCCGCGAAGAGCTTGAACAGAACTTCCCCCGCGTGATCTCCGAGGCCACCAAGGCGTTCGGCTCGGCGGAAGTGTTCCTGGAAAAGTGCATCGTCAACCCGAAGCACATCGAGGCGCAGATCCTCGGTGACAGTTTCGGCAACGTGGTGCACCTGTTCGAGCGTGACTGCTCGATCCAGCGCCGCAACCAGAAGCTGATCGAGATCGCCCCAAGCCCCCAGCTGACCCCGGAGCAGCGCGCCTACATCGGCGACCTGTCGGTGCGCGCCGCCAAGGCTGTGGGCTACGAGAACGCCGGCACCGTGGAGTTCCTGCTCGCCGACGGCGAGGTGTACTTCATGGAGATGAACACCCGGGTGCAGGTGGAACACACCATCACCGAGGAAATCACCGGGATCGATATCGTCCGCGAACAGATCCGCATCGCCTCCGGCCTGCCGCTGTCGGTGAAACAGGAAGACATCCAGCACCGCGGTTTCGCGCTGCAGTTCCGGATCAACGCCGAAGACCCGAAAAACAACTTCCTGCCGAGCTTCGGCAAGATCACCCGCTACTACGCCCCCGGCGGCCCGGGTGTGCGCACCGACACGGCGATCTACACCGGCTACACCATTCCGCCGTTCTACGACTCGATGTGCCTGAAGCTGGTGGTCTGGGCGCTGACCTGGGAAGAGGCCATGGACCGCGGCCTGCGCGCCCTCGACGACATGCGCCTGCAAGGGGTCAAGACCACTGCGGCGTACTATCAGGAAATCCTGCGCAACCCGGAATTCCGCAGCGGCCAGTTCAACACCAGCTTCGTCGAAAGCCATCCGGAACTGACCAACTACTCGATCAAGCGCAAACCCGAAGAGCTGGCCCTGGCCATCGCCGCCGCCATCGCCGCCCACGCAGGCCTGTGAGGAAAAGAACAATGAGCAAGAAGATTCATGTAACCGACACCATCCTGCGCGACGCCCACCAATCGCTGCTCGCGACCCGCATGCGCACCGAAGACATGCTGCCGATCTGCGACAAGCTCGACAAGGTCGGCTACTGGTCGCTGGAAGTCTGGGGCGGCGCGACGTTCGACGCCTGCGTGCGCTTTCTCAAGGAAGACCCGTGGGAGCGCCTGCGCCAACTGCGCGCCGCGCTGCCGAACACCCGCCTGCAGATGCTCCTGCGCGGCCAGAACCTGCTGGGCTACCGCCATTACAGCGACGACGTGGTCAAGGCGTTCGTCGCCAAGGCTGCGGTCAACGGCATCGACGTGTTCCGCATCTTCGACGCGATGAACGACGTGCGTAACCTGCGGGTGGCCATCGAAGCGGTGAAGGCCGCCGGCAAGCACGCCCAGGGCACCATTGCCTACACCACCAGCCCGGTGCACACCATCGAGGCTTTCGTGAACCAGGCCAAGCAGATGGAAGCCATGGGTTGCGACTCGGTGGCGATCAAGGACATGGCCGGCCTGCTGACCCCGTTCGCCACCGGCGAACTGGTCAAGGCCTTGAAGGCCGAGCAGTCGCTGCCGGTGTTCATCCATTCCCACGACACCGCCGGCCTGGCCGCGATGTGCCAGCTCAAGGCCGTCGAAAACGGTGCCGACCACATCGACACCGCCATCTCCAGCTTCGCCTGGGGCACCAGCCACCCGGGCACCGAATCGATGGTCGCCGCCCTCAAGGGCAGCGAGTTCGACACCGGCCTGAACCTGGAGCTGCTGCAAGAGATCGGCCTGTACTTCTACGCCGTGCGCAAGAAGTACCACCAGTTCGAAAGCGAGTTCACGGCGGTCGACACCCGTGTGCAGGTCAACCAGGTGCCGGGCGGCATGATTTCCAACCTGGCCAACCAGCTGAAAGAGCAGGGCGCCCTGAACCGCATGAACGAAGTGCTGGCGGAAATCCCGCGGGTGCGCGAAGACCTGGGTTACCCGCCGCTGGTGACCCCGACCTCGCAGATCGTCGGCACCCAGGCGTTCTTCAACGTGCTGGCCGGCGAGCGCTACAAGACCATCACCAACGAAGTGAAGCTCTATCTGCAAGGCGGTTACGGCAAGGCCCCGGGCACGGTGAACGAGCAGCTGCGCCGCCAGGCCATCGGCAGCGAGGAGGTGATCGACGTGCGTCCGGCGGACCTGCTCAAGCCGGAAATGACCAAGCTGCGGGCCGACATCGGCGCCCTGGCCCAGTCCGAAGAGGACGTGCTGACCTTCGCCATGTTCCCGGACATCGGCCGCAAGTTCCTCGAAGAGCGTGCCGCCGGCACCCTGACGCCGGAAGTGCTGCTGCCGATCCCGGAAGCGGGCAAGGTGACTTCGGCGGGCGGTGAAGGCGTACCGACCGAGTTCGTCATTGACGTCCACGGCGAAACCTACCGGGTGGACATCACCGGCGTCGGCGTGAAGGCCGAAGGCAAGCGCCACTTCTACCTGTCCATCGACGGCATGCCGGAAGAGGTGGTGTTCGAACCGCTCAACGAGTTCGTCGGCGGCGGCAGCAGCAAGCGCAAGCAGGCTTCGGCGCCGGGCCACGTCAGCACCACCATGCCGGGCAACATCGTCGATGTGCTGGTGAAGGAGGGCGATACCGTCAAGGCCGGCCAGGCTGTGCTGATCACCGAAGCCATGAAGATGGAGACCGAAGTCCAGGCGGCCATCGCCGGCAAGGTCACCGCCATTCATGTCGCCAAGGGTGACCGGGTGAATCCGGGCGAGATCCTGATCGAGATCGAGGGCTGACCGACAGCGCCGATGCAACGCTTTATACCTCGGGGGGGCATGTGCCCCCCTTTTTTGTCCGCTGTTTCCGGCGGGAACGGCACACTCCGCCGTTCCCGCAGAACAGATCGGGCCGGCGCCGTCAGAAGGCCATGCGCCATTGGCCTGACACGCCGTGCCGACGGCTGCGGTGACCGATATCGCCGCTGTAGCCCACGCCCAACGAATGTCTTGGCGAAACGGCCAGGTCCAGCCCCGCGTCCAGCGTCAGGTTGTTGCGGTTCAACGCTGTGCCTTTCACGGTGAAGTCCCTGCTGCCGGCCGCTAGTTTCTGGCGGGTGTGGCTTTGGACGTCGCCGTAGGTGTGTTTCCACCCGGCGCTGAACCGCGGCGTCAGTTGCAGGCCGTCCTCCAGTGCCTTGACGTAGGCAAGGCGCAGCCCAAGGGTGCTGCTGACGTTCTGTTGCGTCTGGCCATGGACCTGCAGCGAGGCATCGCCACCCTTTTCGGTATGGCTGTCGCGCCGATAGCTTTGAATGCCGAGGCTGGCAAAGGGTTCGGCGCTCAACCGGCCTTGGCCGAGGTTGTAGCCGAGCTCGGCAAAGGCCTGACCGGTGTGCGCCTCATATTTGCCCTTGGGTCGGTCGCTGAATCCGTTGTAGGTGACGCTGCGGTTACTGGCGCCGGCATGATTGCCGTAGGCAGCGCCTAACCGAATGGCCATCGGCCCGCTCTGGCGCAAGGCGTAGGCCCCCAGGTGCCAACTGTCGAGCCGGCCCTCGTACTGCCGCCCGTCCAGTCGGGTTCGCGACTGCCCTCCGAGCACTCCCAGACGCCAATGCTCATCCGCTGCCCAGTCCGCCCCCAGCAGCAAACCTTGGGTCGCATGCCGCAACGTACTGGCGCTTTCGCTGCGATCCAGCGTGCCGCCGTCGCCGAGAGCCTGCAGCCAGACACGGCTGCCGGTTTCGCCGCCGTTGGCCAGGAGCGGCGGGTTGCGCTCCACCGAGGGGCCATCGCCCGTCTGGCGCATGGCGGACAGCAGACTGGCGCCGACCGGTGCGACACTGCCCAGCGTCGCTCCCGCCAGGTTGGCGTTGCCGCCGGCGGACAGTTGTTCGAGGGCATGGGATGCGGTGATCCGGTTCGTGGTCAGCAAGGCTTTGACGGCGGTGTTGCCTGGGGCCGTCGCTCCTGCGGTGACAATGCCCGGGCTGGCCGGCGCCGATGGACCAGGCGCCTCGGGGGACGTCGGTGGCCCGTCGGTCCCGGCAGGCTGTTCGGCGACCGGGTCTTGAGGGACAGTGTTTTGCGGCATGCCCGGATCGAGTGCTGGCTCCTCGATGCTTTTGGCGAGTTCGCGCCCGTTTTCACTGGCGGCTGCGTCATCGAGCGGAACATCGTTGCGGGCATAGGTCAGGCCGACCGTCTGACCGGTGTAGTTCACGGTTGGGGTCATGAAGGCCAGATCGCTGGTGACCTGACCGAATTGGCCCTCGACCAGGCTGGCCTGGATGATCGTATGTTGGCTCGTCTGCGCATAGTCGCCCGGCGCCGCGATGATGTTCAGGGTCGCGTCGCCGAGGCGGGCGGTGCCGCCGACATTGATTGTTTCGCCGACGTTGGCGGCGTCGATTCCATAGGCCAATACGGCCGTCTTTTGCAACTCGAGATCGCCCCGCACCCGAGGCGCCCCGTGAAGCGCGTTGACCTCCAGCTTGCCGGCAACCAGCAGATGGCCGGCTTCGCCGTTGCCGCGCAAGGTCGCTCGCCGATCCACCGAGACCTGGCCAAAAATGCTTCCCCGGTTGTTCAGCGTGGCGTTGTCCGCGACGAAGGCGCCGCCGGGGAAGTCGCCCGTTCCGGTCAATGTCCATTGGCCGCGCTTGATTCGCACATGATCGAAGTTGCGGCTTTCCCCGAGTTCGCCGACGTTGGCCGTGTCGAGCGTCATGGCGTTGACGCCTTCGCCGCCGTCGACGATGCCGTCGAACCGGCCTTTGCGGCTGACATTGACCAGATCGTTGGCCTCGCCCAGTTTTCGCGCGATGCCGTCGGAGCCGGATTCCGGCCGGATGACCGAAGTCGCTTGCGTGTCCGGATCCTTGAGATAGCTGTCGATCCGCGCCTTGTGCTCATCGAGCGGCATGAGTGCGGCGGGAAGGTCCTGAGCCGCCGCGTAACCGGCATGGCCGAGGGCGACGGCGACTGCCAAGGCCACGCAGTGTGGGCGAAACGTAGGTCGGTTGAGCATCGGGTTCTGCCTCGCTGGAAAGGAGGCCAAACTCTAAAAGTCGATGCCGGTGCGCCGATGCCGGGCGATTCTGCGTGTCGTGCAGGGGATGGAATCCGGTTTCGTAGCCGGGAGGAGGATGATCGGCCGACGTTCGTCATTTCACCCAGCGACATGACGCTATTGCCTACGGTCGGTGCTGAAACTTCGATTGGCGAAATGTCAGAAGCCCATCTACCGAGTGCGATGGTGATGCCCTGAATGCATCTGCATTGTTTTGCGTTTTTTACGACGAGAAACAGCCACATCTGCATTTTGTTGCAGATCTGGGGGCGCTTGGCGCCCAACGAACGCATTACAGTTCACCTACAAAACTGGGGCAGTATTTGAATATGTGGGATCTGAAATGAGCATGACTGTCGTCGAGCGCACAGTGCTCATCGAAAGCATTCAGCAGCGCTGGCCCAAGGAACCTTGGAGATCGGCGAAGCCGTTCGCCGTTTGCGCGTGGAAGTGACCGGATTGCACCAGACCCAGTTCGCGAAGATGTGCAGGATTTCGGTGCGCACGCTGGTGCATATCGAGCACGGGGAAGGCAATCAGACGCTCAAGTCGCTGAATGCTGTGTTCCGCCCGTTCGGGCTGAAGATGGGCGTGCCGAGGATCCGCAGCGATGACCGCTGGCCCCGCAGCACACCCGATGCAGGGTAAGCCTTATGCGCGGCACTCGGCCAGGCCCTTCACCTGCCCCGACGCCGTCTGGTTTTCGTCGCTCAGCCAACGCTCGAACCCTGCCGCCACCGCCGGCCATTCCGAGTCCAGGATCGAATACCACGCCGTGTCGCGGTTCTGGCCCTTGACCACCATGTGCTGGCGGAACACGCCTTCGAAGGTGAAGCCCAGGCGTTCGGCGGCGTATTTGGAGCGGGCGTTGGCGTTGTTGCACTTCCACTCCAGGCGGCGGTAGCCCAGGGCGAAGGATTCCTTGGCCAACAGGTACACCGCTTCGGTGCTTTTCGGCGAGCGCTGCATCGGGGCGCCGAAGGTGACGTGGCCGATTTCGATGCGGCCCTGGGCCGGCACGATGGACATCAGGCTGAGGATGCCCTGGACCTGGCCGCTGGCGCGGTCGATCACGCTGAAGAAATACGGGTCGCTGGCGGCGGCGTGATGGTTCAGCCAGTCGTTGAACGCGCTGCGTTGCGGGAAAGGGCCGTAAGGCAGGTAGTCCCACAGTTTCGGATCGGCGCCGGGGCCTTGCAGGGCGTTGAACAGGTCATCGCCATGGCGGGCCGGGTCGAGTTTTTCCAGGCGGATGAAGCGCCCTTCGATCAGTGTGGTCGAGGGGGGCGGAACGCCTTTCCAGTCAGCGAGCGGGGTGGTCATGAAGGTTGATCCTCAAATGGCTTTGCGAAACTGGATGAAGCCCGGACGCTCGGCGATGCGCTCGTAGAGGCGGATCGCCGTGGCGTTGGTTTCGTGGGTCAGCCAGTGCACCTTGCAGCACCCGTCGGCCTTGGCCGTGGCGTAGACGTGTTCGATCAGCAGACGCCCGACGCCGGTGCCGCGGGTTTCGGGCGCCACCAGCAGATCCTGCAGGTAGCAGGAGTTCTCGATGCTCCAGTTCGAACGGTGGTAGATGAAATGCACCATGCCGACGGCTTTGCCGTCTGCCCAGGCGAGGGCCGCATGGGTCGGTTCGGCGGGGTCGAGGAAACGCTGCCAGGTGCTCTGTGTCACGGCGTCCGGCAACTCCGTTTGGTAGAAGCGCAGGTAGGCCTGCCACAGCGGCAGCCAGGCTGAGTGGTCGTCGGCGGTGACCGGGCGGATGTCGATTTGACTCATGGTGAGGGTCCTTAGCGCATCAAGTGGGCGAGGGTGCGGTCGGTGAAGTCGGGACTGGCGGCCAGCCCTTCGCGCACGCCGGCGATGTCTTCGGCGCTGCGGTTCTGGCTGAGCTTGCGTTTGCCTTCGAGGCGGTCGATGGGGATCGCGAAGCCGACGATGGCCTTGAGCATGCCGTCGATGTAGTCGGCGGGGGCGTCCTCGACTTTCCACGGTGTGGGGCGGTTCGCTTCATGGCGGTCGGTGAGGGTGCTGACGATGTCGAGCAGACGTCCGCCGTCGCTGAAGGTCTCGGCGTGGCCGTAAGCGTGCACGGCGATGTAGTTCCAGGTCGGCACGACTTTGCCGTGCTCGGCCTTGCTCGGGTAGAACCCGGGGCTGACGTAGGCGTCGGGGCCGGCGAAGATCACCATCGCTTCGGCGCCGTCGCGCAAGTCTTTCCATTGCGGATTGGCCTTGGCCAGATGACCGTACAGCGTGCCGTGTTCGCCTTGTTCACGATGCAGCAGCACCGGTACGTGGCTGGCCTGCAGACCTTGCGCCCCGTGGGTGACGAGGATGGCGAGGCGGGTGGCGAGGATCAGTTCGTGCAGCTGGGAGAGGTCGTCGACGGCGAAGGCGCGTGGCGTGTACATGAAGAAAATTTCCTTGGCGGTTGCCTGCATCCTAGGCAGGCTATTGGTCTGTTGTAAGAGCCACTCACGACCAATTTCATGGAGCCATTGCCATGGCCACCGAGCCGTTGTCCTTGTCCTTCAACCCGGCGGGCATCGAACTGGACCGACGCCAGGGCCTGAGCCGTCAGCTGTACCAGGCGTTGCGCCTGCGGGTGCTGGACGGGCGCCTGGCCAGCGGCATGCGCCTGCCTGCGAGCCGGGACCTGGCCGCCGCGCTGGGAATCTCCCGCAACAGCGTGGTGCGGGCCTACGATCAGTTGTATGCCGAAGGGTTCATCGAAGGGCGGGTCGGCGATGGAACGTACGTGGCGCAGTTGCCGCAGGCGTCGCTCTCGGCGGAAAAGTTTTCCACAAAAGTATCCACAGGGTTTTCAACAAGCTTACCCACAGCCTTATCCACAAAATGCGAAGATTTTCCTGGGTATTTATCCAGCAAAGTTATCCACAGTGCTGCCTTGGCACGGGTCACGGAGAACCATTTGCCGATGCCGCCCAGCGGGCCGCCCAAGGCGTTCCGCGTCGGCATTCCGGCGTTCGACCTGTTCCCGTTCGAGGTCTGGGCCAAGCTGAACGCGGGGTTCTGGCGCAAGCCCGACCTGCATCAGCTGTGCTACGGCGACCCGGCCGGCGATGCGCGGCTGCGCGGGATGATCGCGGCTTACCTGCGCAGTTCGCGTGGCATGCAGTGCACCGCTGAACAAATTGTGATCACCAGTGGCGCGCAACAGGGAATCAGCCTTTGTGCACAGTTGCTGGTGGAGCCGGGCGACGGTGTGGCCATCGAGAATCCGGGCTACCGGGCGGCGGGCCACGCTTTTGCGCTGGCCGGCGCGAACCTGCACGGGGTGGCGGTGGACAGCGAAGGCATTGACTGCGGCGGGCTGGAGCGGCTCGGCGATTGCCGGCTGGCCTACGTCACGCCTTCGCACCAGTACCCCAGCGGCGTGGTCATGAGCCTGGCCCGGCGCCTGGAGCTGCTGGCCTGGGCCGAACGCACCCGAGGCTGGATCGTCGAGGACGACTACGACGGCGAATACCGCTACCGCGGCGCGCCGCTGGCACCGTTGGCGGCGCTCGACCGTCACGGCCGCGTGCTGTACGTCGGCACTTTCGGCAAGGTGGCGTTCCCGGCGCTGCGCCTGGGCTATCTGGTGCTGCCTGCGGGGCTGGTGCAGGCGTTCGCGCAGCGGCGCGCCGTGGACGTGCGGCACTCCGAGGTGAGCACCCAGGCGGTCATGGCCGAGTTCATGGCCGCCGGCCACTTCCAGCGGCATATCCGGCGCATGCGCCGCGCCGCCCTGAGCCGGCTCAACTGTCTGCAGGCCCATTGGCCCGCCGGCATCCGTGGCGTCGGCCCGTTGCCCGACGTGATGGCCGGCCTGCACCTGACGGTGCCGGTCGACAGCATGGCGCGCGAGCTCGAACTGGTCGAAAAGGCCCGAAACGCCGGCGTCGAGGTCAACGGGCTGAGCGGTTACTGGCTGCCCGATCCGTCACCGCCGGCGGATCGGTGCGCCGGCCTGGTGCTGGGGTTCGCGGCGGTGCCCGAGCCGGCCATAGAGGTTGCGCTGGCACGCCTGGCCACGGCGTGGCGCGATTGACGCCGTGTGCCCTGGGGCTCAAGGCCCGGGCGGGGCGGGCGAGCGGACCTTCAGAAACAGGTCGATCGCCTCGGGCTTGATCAACCGGCGCAGGGCGTTGTCCACCTCGTCGAACGTGCCCAGTTCCTGGCGCGCCGCTTCCGGCAGGGATTTGAGGTACTCGTCGGCGGGCTTGAGGTGGGCGACGGTGAACCCGCCTTCGGCGTCGGTCACGTTGGCGTAGTGGAAGTGAGCGACCCACAGCGGCTTGTTCTGCTGTGTCTTGTCGAGCACGCGGTACTCCTGGAACCAGTCCTTGCGTTGCCGGGTCCTGATGCGGCCGCGCGGGTCTTTGACGATGTTGACCTGGCCGTGTTCATGCAGCCATTGAAGGTAGGTTTCCCGGGGTTTGCGTCGTTTGATCATGTCGCCGTAGATCCGGATGCCTTCCCGATTGCATTTGGCGGCCGCCGAACGTAGATCCTGGCTCAGCCTGCTGAAGGCGTAAGGCGTGTTGCCCGACGCGCTCATGCGCCCGTAGGCCGCATCGACGTCCTTGGCCGCCTGCTGAAGGCGGACGGCCTGTTGGTCGAACAGATCCTTCATGTCCGCGGGAATGCGCCGGGGCCGCCGGGAATCCGCGCTTGTGTGCTTGATGAAGAGATCGTTGTCGTCGTACAGCGAACGGCCCCGTTCGAGGATCTGACCGTCCTCCGCCGGAAGGGGCTGCACGGTGCGGCGAACGGGAGCCTTGAAGACGGGCACCTTCTCGACCGGGGTCGGTTTGGGCGCAGGGCCTGCCCGCACCGCCTCAAGTACCCGTGGCTGCAGCCTGTTCACTTTGCCGAGGGGCCGCGAGGTCGACGGCCCGGGATCCAGCCTGGCCATGGCGGCCAACGGAATCTCCTCCGGTTCGGGCAGCCGTTCGAGCAGGCGTTTGCGCGACAGTTCGAGGAACTCGGTGACCAGCCCCTGAATCCGGCGGAAGCGGATCGGCTCCAACTGCCCGGGCGAGTCGGCGAGCAGTTCCCGCAGACGCCGGTCACAGGCTTCCAGGCGATCGACCAGCGCGGTGGCCTCCTCCATCTCTTGCAGGGGCGTGACCGCCGTTTCGGGATCGGCGCTGCGCCCGGCCAGCGCGTGGCCCGCGATTCCCGCTTCGTCGAACACGGTCATGACACTCTGGCGCAACGCCTCGGCGTCCTTGCCCGGCCCGTCGATCAGGCACAGTTCGGGGGACATGCCGATCTCATTGCCGAGAAAGTCATAGCGCGACAGTGTCGGGCGCAGGTCGCGCAGGCCCAATGCGGTCTTGCGGGTCTGTCCGGACTCTTTCATCAGCCGATCCAGCGAGCTGTCCAGCTGATCGAGCTGTGCGACGATTTCGTCGCTGATGGCGATGGACCGCCGTATGTTTTCGATCTGCTCGGCACGGGGCAAGGGCGGCGATTCCGCCGTCTGGCGGATCAGCGGTACGACCTGTTGGGCGTACTCGCGCAATTTCATCCTCATCCAGCCGTTGATGAATCGGTGCTGTTCGGCGGTGAGGCGCATCAATTGCGCTTCATAGAACTTGCCGGTGCCTCCGGCGGTGCGCCAGGCAAGCAGGTCGGTCAAAGCCTGGGTGTAGCCGTTGGCGAGACTTTCGGATTGCGTCAGGTAGGCGGCAATGGCCTGCGGCGACATCTCCGATGTCAGGTCATGGTTCTCGGAAGGCACCAGGATCTTTTGCAAGGCCGCCTGCTGGGTGGGTTCCTGTGCCCAGAACGCCTGCAGCGCGGCCCAGGCCTTGTCCCGCTCAGCGGCTTTCTTTTGCCGCAGCGCCGCGATCTTGCTCGTCGGCTGGCCGCCGCGCAACCTCAGCCTGAGGTCCCAGACCCAGCGGTTTTCCGCCGCGTCGAAGCGGATGGCCAACCCTGGTCGGCCGGCATCTTCGGGGTCGGTCACCCAGGTGGCCCCATCGCCGTCGGTGCGCACCTGGAACCAGCGTTTGCCCACCTGGGCGTAGCGTTTTCCTCCCGCCCCGTACAAACGGTCTGCGTCCGGGGTCGATGCTGCGGACAGCTCCGGTGCCGCCTGCAGCCGGTCGATGAATTGCTCGAACCGCGTTCCGGAGGCGGTGCGCACTCCGTTGATCGGTGCCAGGTCGCCAAGGTGGGCCTCAGGCAGGGCGGCTTGCGGCAGGGGCGGATTCTGGAAGACCCTCGCCTGCACCGGTGAGCCTGGTGCTTCGATCAGGGCCGGCTCCGGCAAGGGTTCGGCCTCGGTGCCCTTAACCGTGGGGCCTGCAAGCCGGAGCCGGCTCCACGCCATGCGGTGGGTCAGCAGGATGCTCAGCGTCAGCAGCACATCGCCGGTGGACGACCATTGCACCACCGTATCGCCGCGTTCGTGGGCTTCGAGGGCCTGCTGGATCTGGCTGATGCCTTGCCAGACCCAGACGGCGGTGCTGGCCGGGCCGCTGAGGAAGCTGGCGGCCACACCGAACATCGCCCAGCCGCTCTCCACCAGCAGTGTCCGGCGCCGTTCGGCGTTCGAGGTCGACTGGCGGTCGGCGAGGCTGACCAGTGCCCGGCTGTGGTCGTTGTACAGCGCGGTGGGGATATCGCCCGCAAACGGCGCGCCGGCCAGCTCGATCGAGGGGGACAGGCCGAGGTGGATGAACGGCTCGAACGCCAGGTCGACGATGGTGCGCGGCGAGGGGATGCCGTTGGGAAACACGTACTGGGCGTACTCGAAGCTGCGCTCCTCGTCGGCCAGCCAGGCGAGCACCGAGTCACGCAGTTCGCCGGGCTGGTGGAAGGCGTACAGCATGTTCTGCGCGGACTCGAACTGGAGCAGCGAGCGCTTCATCAGGGGCCGGTACAGCAGGCACGGCTCGCTGCGGCCCTGGTCCGGGCCGATGACGTACATGCCGGTGACGGTGTCGGTTCCGCTGCCCAGCCGGAACCGCGGCAAGAACGCCAAGGGCCGGATCTGCACCGGCCAGTCGGCGGGCGGGGTGCTGCCGGCCATGGACGCCGCCAGCCGGCAGATCTGCCGGTATCCCCGTTCATCCACGCTGCCTTCGTGCTTGAGCTTGCACTCCAAAGCCCGCAGTTGCAGCAGGGTCGGCAACTGAAGGCAGTAGAGCCGCCTGTGGCGCCGGGCCCGCTCCGGGTCGTCGATCAGGGTGCGCTTGACCAACTGCGGGTAGATTTCGCCGACATCGACCTTTTCGGCGATGCGTGTCAGAAACGCTGGCGTCATCCAGTCCGGCGTCGCCGACCCGTCGGCGTAGGCGACGGCCGCCATGTAGGGGGGCGTGTTGCTCAGGGCGAACTGGCCGAGGGTCTGGACGCTGCGCTCGAACGGCGAAGGCAGGAAGAGGCCGCCGACCTCGAAGCTTTGGGTCACGGTGATCCGCACGTCATCCAGGTGCAGCGCCGCAGCCGTGTCGCCCTTTCGTTCGGCAACGATGGCTTCGCGCATTCGCCGTTGGGCGTAGGTCTGTATCGACGGGAGGCCTGCGGGGTCGAAGGCGTCCTCGGCCTCCTCGTGCAGCAGGCCCAAGGTGTTCAGGCATGCGCTGTAGGTCTGGATGTCCTCCAGCGAGGCGCTCGACAACCATGGCGGCATCGCGTCGGCCAGTTGGGCGATGCGTTGGTTGTCGCGGGGGCTGAGGGTGCGGATCTCGGTCTGGCGCGGCGCGAACCGGGCCTCGGCCGAGCGGCTGGCCGGGTCGAGCGCATCGATGGAGTCGAGCTGGCAGTTCACCAGCGCCCAGGCCATGGCGTCGAAGACGTTTCCTTCCGGCTCGTAGAGGCGCCACTTCAGGCTGAAGCCGCCGAGATTGACGTCGATCCGTTCGGGCAGCACGGCACCCAGCTGCTCCATCGAATCGAAGGCTTCGTAACCGTCGGAGACGGTGTACATCACGATCAGTTCGCGGTCGCCGCAGTTGGCGGTCAGCACCAGCGCACCGGGTGACATCAGGTGCCGGGTGTCGAAGGAGTCGGCGAAATCGAAGGCATAGTCCAGGTCCGGCAGGCGGGCGCGGACATTCGACAGACCGCTGTCCTCCAGCGGACGCGAGGCCTTGTCGGGGAACCTTGAGACCAGGCGGCTCAAGGCGCATTGATCCGTATCCCAATCGTTGACCGCGCCCACGTCAAGCGCGGCCCTGAGCATGTCGGACAGCCGTTGCCAGCGCGGCAGCGCACCGACGGCCTCGTTCCAGTAGTCCAGCTGGGATTGCTGGAAGTTCGTGAAGATCTGCGGCGCCTGCTCGTTGAGCAGCGCCGTCAGTGCATCCATGCCGACGGGCAAGTGGACCGGCTCCTGGGCATAGGGCGTCAGGGTCAGGAAATGTTCGCCTTCGATGTAGTTGGCGCTGTTCCGGTCAAGGGCCAGGCGCACCAGTGCATGGCTCAGCGATTCGAAGTGGCTGCTGCCGCTGACCAGCGCGCCGTTGCGCTCGTGCCAGACCGGGGCCATCACCACCGCCACGTCCGGATCGATGTCGAGGTCGGGAAAGCGCTGCTTCAGTGCGTCGCGCAATTGTCGTGTCGTGGCGGCATGCAGGGTCGGGCCGCGGCTGATCTGTTCGATCACGTGGCTTTTGTTCTGCAGCAGCGGGACGGGCGTTTCTGTCGGGGTTTCGCTCATGGGTCGCAACCGTTGGGAGGCCTGTGGGGAATCTTGTTCGCTGCCACGGTATCCGTGCCTCGGACGGTGCCTGCGGTAGCCGGTTACCGCAGGCAAAAAAAAGACCCGCACGGGGCGGGTCTTGTCGGTTGGAGCCGGATCAGGTGCCGGACTTGATCCGGGTCCAGGCCCGGGTGCGGGCGCGCTCGGCGTCGCGGGGCAGCGGCTGCAGGGTGTAGAGCGTGTTCATGGCCGCGTCGGTCGGGTACAGGTTGGGGTTGTTGCGGATCGCCGGGTCGACCTGTTGCGTGGCGTCCTTGTTGGGGTTCGGGTAGCCGACGAAGTCGCTGACCGGCGCGATCACCTGCGGCTGCAGCAAGTAGTTGATGAAGGTATAGGCGTCCTGCGGGTTCTGCGCGCCCTTGGGGATGGCGAGCATGTCGAACCAGATCGGCGCGCCTTCCTTGGGCAGGCGCATGTCCACCACCACCCCGTTCTTCGCTTCCTTGGCGCGGTTGGCGGCCTGGGAGAAGCTGCCCGAGTAGCCCACCGCCACGCAGATGTCGCCGTTGGCGATGTCGGCCATGTACTTGGAGGAATGGAAGTAGGTGACGTACGGACGGATCTTCAGCAGCAGCGCTTCGGCCTTGGCGTAGTCCTGCGGGTTCTTGCTGTTGGGGTCCAGCCCCAGGTGCTGCAGGGCCAGCGGCAGGATCTCCGACGGCGAGTCGAGCAGGGCGACGCCGCACTGCTTGAGTTTGCTGATGTTCTCTTCCTTGAAGATCAGGTCCCAGCTGTCCACCGGGGCGTCGTCGCCCAGCACCGCCTTGACCTTGGCCGGGTTGAAGCCGATCAGGATGGTGCCGTACATGTACGGCACGGCGAACTTGTTGCCCGGATCGTTGGCCTCGATCAGCTTCATCAGTTTGGGGTCGAGGTGGTTCCAGTTCGGCAGCCGGCTGCGGTCCAGCGGCTGGAACACCCCGGCCTCGATCTGCTTGGCCAGGAACACGTTGGACGGCACCACCACGTCATAGCCGGAGTTGCCGGTCAGCAGCTTGGCCTCCAGCGCTTCGTTGGTGTCGAAGATGTCGTAGACCAGTTTGGTCTGGGCGTTCTGTGCCTTGAAATCCTCCAGGGCCTTGGGGGTGATGTAGTCGAACCAGTTGTAGACGCGCAGGGTGCGTTCTTCGGCGTGGGCCGCGCCGCCGAGCAGCGCGGCGCACAGCGCGCAAGCGATGAGGGTCTTGAGGCTGTTCATTGTTCGAAGCCTTCGAGCACGTTCACCGCGTTGATGCCGATTTCCTCCACGGCGTAGCCGCCTTCCATGACGAACAGCGTCGGCTTGCCCAGGGCGGCGATGCGCTTGCCCATGGCCAGGTAGTCCGGGCTGTCGAGCTTGAACTGCGAGATCGGGTCGTCCTTGAAGGTGTCCACGCCCAGGGACACGACGACGATGTCTGCGCCGTAGCGCTCGATCTCTTGGCAGGCCTGCTCCAGCGCGGCGCTCCAGACGTCCCAGCCTGCGCCGGCCGGCAGCGGGTAGTTGAAGTTGAAGCCTTCGCCGGCGCCTTCGCCGCGCTCGTCTTCATAGCCGAGGAAGAACGGGAACTCCGCCTCCGGGTGGCCATGGATCGAGGTGAACAGCACGTCGCTGCGTTCGTAGAAGATCGACTGGGTGCCGTTGCCGTGGTGGTAGTCCACGTCGAGGATCGCGACTTTCTTGTGGCCCTGATCGAGGAACGCCTGGGCGGCGATGGCGGCGTTGTTGAGGTAGCAGTAGCCGCCCATCAGGTCGCTGGCGGCGTGGTGTCCCGGCGGACGGCACAGGGCGAAGGCGCTGTGGGCGCCGCGCTGGATTTGCGCCTGGGCGGTCAGCGCCACCTGCGCGGCGCTGTAGGCCGCCTGCCAGGTGCCGGCGGTGATCGGTGCGCCGCCGTCGAAGCTGTAGTAGCCGAGCTGGCCGTGCAGGCTGGTCGGCTTCACCTGGCGCAAGGTGCGCGCCGGCCAGGTGTAGGGCAGCAGGTCGCCGTCGGTGTTGAATTCGGTCCAGCGCGTCCAGGCGCCCTTGAAGAAATCGAGGTAGTCGCGGCTGTGGATGCGGGCGATCGGCTCGAGGCCGAAATCCTTCGGCGCCTGCACCGGGCCCAGGTTCTGGTGCCTGACCCGTTGCAGCACGTGGTCGGCGCGGGACGGCATCTCGAAGCACGGCTTGAGCTGGCCGTCGATGAGTTCGCAGCGGCCGTGGTGCAGGTGGTGGTCGTCCGAGTAGATCGTCAGCATTTGTTGTTCTCCGCAGGGCTGATTCGGTTGAACACAGTGTTGCGGCCCGAGGCGGATCGGAGAACGGCGGGAGCGGCCAAAAGGGGATCGATGCGGCCAAAAGTGCTGACCTCAATTCGCCCCTCGCGCCTGCCGAGGCGGGGCTCAGCCGTGGGGGCGGAACTGGCTCGGGGCCACGCCGCTCCAGCGCACGAACGCATGGCGGAAGCTCGCGGTCTCGCTGAAGCCCAAGGTCTCGGCGATGCGGTAGATCGGCATCTGGTCTTCGCACAGCAGCTGCTTGGCCCGCTCGAAGCGCAGCTCATCAAGCAGTTCCTGATAGCTGCAACCCATGTCCTTGAGGTGCCGGCGCAGGGTGCGCGGCGAGCAGTTCATCTGCTGCGCGAGCCCCTCCAGCCCCGGTGCGCAATTGAGCTGCGCGCCGAGCAACTGGCGGATCCGTCCCAGCCAGGCCTGGCGCCCGGTGAACTCGGTGTTCTGCTTGCGGCAGCGCTCGGCCATGGCCTGGTGGGTGATGGTGTCGGCCAGCGGCAGCGGTTGGTCGAGCCAACGCCGCTCGAACGCGAAGGCATTGTCCTTGGCGCGAAAGTGCAGCGGACAGTCGAACGGTTGGGCGTAGCTGTCGCGGTAGTCCGGGGCGGCGTGTTCGAAACGGGCGGCGCGCAACGGCAGCGGGTGGCCGAGCAGGTCGTCGCAGATGACTTTCAGCGAGACCAGGCAGAACTCGGCGTTGAACACCGCCATCGCCGGGCTTTCGCGGTAGTCGGCGGCGACGAACCAGACCTGTTCGCCGTCGTCTTCCAGGCTCAGTTCGAACAGGGTGCCCAGCAGCGCCGGATAACGGACCGCCAGGCGCAGAGCGTCACCGAAGGTGGCACAGGTGAGCAGGGCGTAACCGAGTATCCCGTAGCAGGAAACATGCATGCGCCGGCCCAGCTCCAGTCCGATGTCGTGCTTGAGCGCCACGGCGTTGGCGCACACCTGCATCTCCTGGTTGGTGGTGATGCGGGTGTCGGCGCGGTTCAGGTCTGCGGTGCTGATGCCGCTGCCGGCCAGCAGCGCATCGTCGGACAACCCTTGGTCCTTGAAGGTGTTGAGGATCAGCGAGACCGCGTTGAGGGTGGTGAGGTGGGAGTGGAGCATGGGATCTTCCAGCCTGGGGATGGCTGGAACGCAGCAAGTTGCATGCCGGACGGGAACGGCAAGGGTGAACCGTTGCGGCGAGCGAGCGGGCTCACTCGCCGCAAGGTTCGGTCGGTGTCAGGCGAGTTCGCCGCACAGGTCCAGTTCGACCAGGCGCCGCACATCGGCGTCGTCCAGCCCCGCGCCCAGCAGCGCGTTCAGCTTGCCGAACGCCGCCTCGCGGGTCATGCCGCCGCCGGACAGGACGCCCACGCCGCGCAAACGGCTGCCGGCCTCGTAGATGTCCAGCTCGACCCCGCCCTCATGGCATTGCGTCACGGCGACGACCACCACGCCCTTGTCCCGCGCCCGGCCGAGGCTGGCGAGGAATTCGGGGTTGTCGCTCGGGCCGGTGCCGCTGCCGTAGCACTCCAGCACCAGGCCCTGGATGCCGCTGGCGGTCAGGCCGTCGATGACCTGTGCCGAAATGCCGGGGAACAGCGGCAGCACCGCGACGTTCGCCAACTGCTTCGGCGCGCCGTAGGTCAGTTGGGCAGGCAGCGAAGCGGCGTGCGTGCCGCCGCCCTGACGCTCCAGCCGCTTGAACGGATGACGCCCGAAGCTGCGCACCTTCGCGCAGCGGGTCGGCGCCAGCAGCTCGCCGTGGAAGTACAGGTGCACGCCCGGCGCCAGGCCCTGGCCGAGGGCGGTCAGCGCACCGCTGAGGTTTTCCCACGCGTCGCTGTCGGTGACGCCGGCCGGCAGCATCGAGCCGGTGAAGCACACGCGGGCGTGCAGGCCCAGCAGCTGGAAGCTCATGGCGGCGGCGCTGTAGGCCAGGGTGTCGGTGCCGTGCAGGATCAGCACGCTGTCGCAGCCCTGCACATCGACGGCGTCGACCACCGCTTCGCGCAGTTGCTGCCAGTAGGCCGGGGTCATGTTGGCGCTGTCGATCAGCGGCGCCATCTCACGGAAGCGCCACTGCGGCACCACCAGCTCAGGCTGGCCGTGCAGGTACTCGCGCATCCGCGCCTCGAAACCGGAGGCCGGGGCCAGGCCGTTGGCGCTGGCCTGCATGCCGATGGTGCCGCCGGTGTACAGCACCATGACGTGCTGGGCGGCAGGGTAGGTCGAAGGGTTCATGGGATTCTCCGAAACGGTGAGGTGCTGTGGGAGCGGGCACGCCCGTTCCGACATTTAACGCACTGTAACCGACGGGCGCAGAGGATGCGCCCGCCGTTCACCCGTCAGCGTTGCGCTGCGGGCACGCCTTGCGGCTCGGCCTTGGCGGCCGGCGAAGTTTCGGCGGGCCAGGCCTGCAGGTCCAGGTCCAGGTCGGCGAACTTGCGCGAGTCGAACACAGGCTGGTCGACGCCGGCGCGGCGCTGCTCGTCGTAGTCGCGCATCACGCGCAGGCCGACCTTGAACAGCATGGCCAGGGCCATCAGGTTGACGAAGGCCAGGCAGGTCATGGTGATGTCGGCGAAGGCGAACACGGTCGACAGATCCTGCATCGAACCCCAGACCACCAGCGCCAGCACCAGGCCGCGGAACACCATCAGCACCACGCGGTTGCGGCTGAGGAATTGCAGGCTGTTCTCGCCCAGGTAGTAGTTGTAGAGGATGCAGGTGAACACGAACAGCGACAGCGCGACGCTCACGAACAGGCGGCCCCAGTCACCGACCACGGCGGCCAGCGAGTTCTGGGTCAGGACGATGCCGTCGCCTTCGAAGCCCGGGGTGTAGAAGCCCGACAGCAGGATCAGCAGCGCGGTGCAGGTGCAGATCACGAAGGTGTCGAGGAACACGCTGAAGGCCTGGACCACGCCTTGGGCGCCCGGGTGCTTCACGGCGGCCACGGCAGCCACGTTCGGCGCACTGCCCAGGCCCGCTTCGTTGGCGAACACGCCACGCTTCACGCCCATGACGATGGCGCTGCCGAGCAGGCCGCCGAAGGCCGGGTCGAGGCCGAAGGCGCTCTTGAAGATGGTTTCCAGCATGGCCGGCACGTGTTCGATCTGGGTGCCGATCACGTACAGGGTCACAGCGATGTAGGCCAGGGTCTTGACCGGCACCAGCAGGTCGGACACCGCGGCGATGCGCTTGATGCCGCCGATGAAGGTGATGGCCAGCAGCACCGCCAGGACGATGCCGGTGTGGCGCGGATCGAAGTCGAAGGCGTTCTGCAGCGAGTGGGTCACGGTGTACGACTGCAGGCCGATGAAGGCGAAGCCGTAGGTGACCAGCAGCAGGATGGAGAACACCACCGCCATGCCTTTGAGCTTCAGGCCGTGCTGGATGTAGTAGGCCGGGCCGCCGCGGTACAGGCCGTCGCCGTCGGCGCGCTTGTAGACCTGGGCCAGGGTGCATTCGAAGAAGCTGCTGGACATTCCGACCAGTGCGGTCACCCACATCCAGAACACCGCGCCCGGGCCGCCCAGGGTCACGGCGATGCCGACGCCGGCGATGTTGCCCGCGCCGACACGGCCGGCGAGGCTGAGCATCAGGGCCTGGAACGAGCTGAGCTGCCCCGCGTTGCCTTTGAGGCTGTCGCGGAACACCGCGAACATGTGGGTGAAGTGGCGCAGTTGAACGAAACGCGAGCGAATCGTGAAGTAGCTGCCGAGCCCGACAATGAGCAGGATCAGTACTTTGCCTGAGAGGAAGTCGTTGATGACTTCTAGCATGGATTTTTCCTCGCTGTTTTTTGTGTAAGCAAATGCTGGAAGGTCGGAAACATCGCGTTACACCGGTGTGCGGGCGGCACAACGGGCGAGGCGATGGTTTCGTCCCGGTTCCATATCGCGGGTTTGTTATTAGTTCGGGTTTCGCATGGGTTTGGGCCTCGTTACCGACGACCGCTCACGCGAAGAGGGGCGGCACTATACCTATCAGTGCGGCGCCCGTCTGCACGGTTGTGGTGCAAGCGACGGAACGTAGGCTTTGAAACACCCGGCGTTACCGGCGCCGGGCTTGTGTGGAGACTGCTCTTTTTTTTGTGCGAGCAATCCCCAGACATACGGGTCTCAGGATCGGAAAGTTAAAAAAAGGGCTTGGGGAGCAATCCCCAAGCCCTCAAAAGGTGAGAGGTGTCTAGTCCCTCGACCTGGTGAGCGGTACAGCGAATTTCGCGTCGGTTCAGGCTTTGAGCGGAACCAGACGTGGGGCGATCATGTTTTCCGGGCGCAGGATGTCGGCGAGCATGGCGTCGTCGAGCAGGCCTTCTTCGCGCACCAGTTCCAGCACGCCGCGGCCGGTCTCGAGGGCGACGCGGGCGATGCGGGTGGCGTTCTTGTAGCCGATGTACGGGTTCAGCGCGGTGACCAGGCCGATCGAGTGCTCGACCAGTTCACGGCAGCGGGCTTCGTTGGCGGTGATGCCGACGATGCAGTGCTCGCGCAGCATGTCCATGGCGCGTTGCAGCAGGCGGATCGAGTCAAGGATCTTGAAGGCGATCAGCGGCTCCATCACGTTCAGCTGCAGCTGGCCGCCTTCGGCCGCCATGGTCAGCGCCAGGTCGTTGCCGATGACCTGGAAGGCCACCTGGTTCACGGCTTCCGGGATCACCGGGTTGACCTTGCCTGGCATGATCGAGCTGCCTGGCTGGCGCGCCGGCAGGTTGATCTCGTTGATGCCGGTGCGCGGGCCGCTGGACAGCAGGCGCAGGTCGTTGCAGATCTTCGACAGCTTGACCGCGGTGCGCTTGAGCATGCCGGAGAACAGCACGAAGGCGCCCATGTCGGAGGTGGCTTCGATCAGGTCGGCGGCCGGCACCAGCGGCTGACCGCTGATCAGGGCCAGACGCTGCACGGCCAGGGCCTGGTAGCGCGGGTCGGCGTTGATGCCGGTGCCGATGGCGGTGCCGCCCAGGTTCACTTCGGTCAGCACTTCCGGGGCCAGCGTCTTCAGGCGGGCCAGGTCTTCGCCCATGGTGGTGGCGAAGGCGCGGAACTCTTGGCCCAGGGTCATCGGCACGGCGTCCTGCAGCTGGGTGCGGCCCATCTTCAGGACGTGGTTGAATTCTTCACCCTTGGCCGCGAACGCCTGGATCAGGCTGTCGAGGCTGGCCAGCAGCGCATCGTGACCCAGCAGCAGACCCAGGCGGATCGCGGTCGGGTAGGCGTCGTTGGTCGACTGTGCCATGTTCACGTCGTCGTTCGGGTGCAGGTACTGGTATTCGCCTTTCTGGTGACCCATCGCTTCCAGCGCGATGTTGGCGATCACTTCGTTGGCGTTCATGTTGGTGGACGTACCGGCGCCACCTTGAATCATGTCGACCACGAACTCTTCGTGGAAATCACCGCGGATCAGTCGGGCACAGGCTTCGCTGATGGCAGCGTGCTTGGCTTCGCTCAGATGGCCCAGCTCACGGTTGGCGTCAGCGGCGGCCTGTTTGACCATGGCCAGACCGACCACCAGCTTCGGGTAATGCGAGATCGGAACGCCGGAGAGACGGAAGTTGTTCACCGCTCGCAGGGTCTGGATGCCGTAGTACGCTTGAGCCGGTACTTCGAGGGAGCCAAGCAGGTCGTTTTCTGTGCGGAAAGATGCAGCGGAGGACATGATAGAAATCATCTCGATAGGAACCCGGTCTGTGCCGGAACGCTGCGAATGCTAGGCTTGTGGGAATTTTTGGGCCAATGCTGTTAAACACTGCCCTATGCACATTCGGCATAATGCCCGTGTGACGCCGCTCGCGCGGCAGACGTGTGACCTATTTTGGTGCGCCCCGGAGGGTGTGATGAATCTGGAAAGCAAATGGCTTGAGGACTTCAGTGCCCTGGCCGCCACCCGCAGCTTCTCGCAGGCGGCCGAACGGCGCTTCGTGACCCAGCCGGCGTTCAGCCGGCGGATCCGCAGCCTGGAGGCCGCACTGGGGCTGACCCTCGTCAACCGTTCGCGCACGCCCATCGAACTGACGGCGGCGGGGCAACTGTTTCTGGTGACCGCGCGCACAGTGGTCGAGCAACTCGGCGAAGTGCTGCGCCACCTGCACCATCTGGAGGGCGGGCAGGGCGAGGTGATCCAGGTGGCGGCGGCGCACTCTCTGGCGCTGGGCTTCTTTCCGCGCTGGATCGCGCAACTGCGCAACGAAGGCCTGAACATCGCCACGCGGCTGGTGGCGACCAACGTCGGCGATGCCGTGCACGCCCTGCGCGAAGGCGGCTGCGACCTGATGCTGGCCTTCTATGACCCGGATGCGGCGATGCAGATGGACGCGGACATCTTCCCGTCGCTGCACTTGGGCCACACCGAAATGCTCCCGGTGTGCGCGGCGGACGCCAACGGCAAGCCGCTGTTCGACCTGGAAGGCGAGGCGAGCGTGCCGCTGCTGGCCTACAGCGCCGGGGCGTTCCTGGGGCGTTCGGTGAACGGCCTGCTGCGCCAGCGCCAATTGCGCTTCACCACCGTTTACGAGACCGCCATGGCCGACAGCCTCAAGAGCATGGCGCTCGAAGGCCTGGGCATCGCCTGGGTGCCGCAGTTGAGCGTGCGCGCCGAACTGGCCCGCGGCGAGCTGGTGATCTGCGGCGGCCCGCAGTGGCATGTGCCGCTGGAGATCCGCCTGTACCGCTGCGCGCTGGTGCGCAAGGCCAACGTGCGGCTGCTGTGGCGCAAGCTCGAAGGCGGGGCTGCGCAGAGCGCCTGACAAGATTCAATGGGGATGCAACTGATCTGACGCTTGCGCTGCCTGGACTGACGCCATCGCCAGCAGGCTGGCTCCCACAAGGGGGCGGCGCAATGCAGAGCGGCGACCGCCACAATCCAATCCGGGAGCAAGCCTGCTCCCGCAGGGCAATTTGCGGTGCGCAGGCACTGACCTTCGGGTCAATAAAACCGGGGCTTTGCGGCAGATGACAGATGGTCGAGACGGGGGCTGTTTATTGGCTTCTTTGCGGTATACTGCGCGGCCTTCGGCCGGTTTGTCCGGCCATTTTCCGTACAATCAAGCCACGCAACTTGCGTGGCTTGTTGTTTTTGACGCGCCTGCGGGCGCCCAGAGAGAAGAGGCGCGACGATGAGTGCACTGGTTGGCGTGATCATGGGCTCCAAGTCCGATTGGTCCACCCTTAGCCACACCGCCGATATGCTGGAAAAGCTCGGCATCCCCTACGAGGTGAAAGTGGTTTCCGCCCACCGCACCCCGGACCTGCTGTTCCAGTACGCCGAGGAGGCCGAAGGCCGCGGCATCGAGGTGATCATCGCCGGTGCCGGCGGCGCGGCCCACCTGCCGGGCATGTGCGCGGCCAAGACCCACTTGCCGGTGCTGGGCGTGCCGGTGCAGTCGGCCATGCTCTCGGGCGTCGATTCGCTGCTGTCGATCGTGCAGATGCCGGCCGGCGTTCCGGTCGCCACCCTGGCCATCGGCAAGGCCGGCGCGATCAACGCCGCGCTGCTGTCGGCCAGTATCCTGGGCGCCAAGCACCCGCAGTTCCACGCGGTGCTGAAGACCTTCCGCGCCGAGCAGACTGACAGCGTCCTGGACAATCCAGACCCACGCATTGCCTGAGGTTGTTGAGATGAAGATCGGTGTGATCGGTGGCGGCCAGTTGGGCCGCATGCTGGCCCTGGCGGGCACCCCGCTGGGCATGAACTTCGCTTTCCTGGATCCTGCGCCGGACGCCTGTGCCGCCGCGCTGGGCGAACACCTGCGGGCCGACTACGGCGATCAGGACCACCTGCGCCAACTGGCCGATGAAGTGGACCTGGTGACCTTCGAGTTCGAAAGCGTCCCGGCCGAGACCGTGGCCTTCCTTTCTCAGTTCGTGCCGGTGTACCCGAGCGCCGAAGCCCTGCGCATCGCCCGCGACCGCTGGTTCGAGAAAAGCATGTTCAAGGAGCTGGGGATTCCGACCCCGGCGTTCGCCGACATCCAGTCGCAGGCCGACCTGGACGCCGCCGTGGCGGCCATCGGCCTGCCGGCCGTGCTCAAGACCCGCACCCTGGGCTACGACGGCAAGGGCCAGAAGGTCCTGCGCAAGCCTGAGGATGTGGTCGGCACGTTCGCCGAGCTGGGCAGCGTGGCTTGCCTGCTGGAAGGCTTCGTGCCGTTCACCGGCGAAGTCTCGCTGATCGCCGTGCGCGCCCGCGACGGGGAAACCCGGTTCTACCCGCTGGTGCACAACACCCACGACAGCGGCATCCTCAAGCTGTCGGTGGCCAGCACCGATCACCCGTTGCAGGCCCTGGCCGAAGACTACTCCAGCCGTGTGCTGACGAAGCTGAACTACGTCGGCGTGATGGCGTTCGAGTTCTTCGAGGTCGACGGCGGCCTGAAGGCCAACGAAATCGCTCCGCGGGTGCACAACTCCGGGCACTGGACCACCGAAGGCGCCGAGTGCAGTCAGTTCGAGAACCACCTGCGGGCGGTGGCCGGCCTGCCGCTGGGTTCGACCGCCAAGGTCGGCGAGAGCGCGATGCTGAACTTCATCGGCAAGGTACCGGAGACCGAGAAGGTGCTGGCCATCGCCGATTGCCACCTGCACCACTACGGCAAGGCGTTCAAGGCCGGGCGCAAGGTCGGCCACGCCAACCTGCGCTGCGCCGACAAGGCGACCCTGGCGCAGCAGATCCTCAAGGTCGAGGCGCTGATCGCCGAGTGACGAGAGTTTCATCTGGCGGCGGCGGAACCTTCGGGGGCCGCCGTTCTCTGATGGCAGGATGCCAAAGTCTGGCTAGGCTATAGCCAATCAATCAGAGGGAAATGCCATGGGAATTATCGGTACCATCTTCATCGGCCTGATCGTCGGCCTGCTGGCGCGGTTCCTCAAACCGGGTGACGACAGCATGGGCTGGATCATGACCATCCTGCTCGGTATCGGCGGTTCGCTGGCGGCCACCTACGGCGGCCAGGCCCTGGGCATTTACCACGCAGGCCAGGCCGCCGGCTTCTTCGGCGCGCTGGTCGGCGCGATCATCCTGCTGGTGATCTACGGCCTGATCAAAAAGAGCTGATCCAAAGCGACAAGGCCCTTCCCGCAGATCTTGGGGGAAGGGCCGCAATGCTCGGCGATCCGCGACTTCCTTTCACGAGCATTCTCAACGAGCCCCTTCATGCGTCGTCTCCTGTTGACTCTCATTTTGCTGGGCAGCGGTCTGGCCCACGCCGGCGAACTGCCGGAAACCGACTGGCTGGAACTGATGCCCAAGTCGGATCAGAAAGCCCTCGAAGCCATGCCCGAAATCGACCACAACTCCCCGGAGGCCAACGGCACCTTCACCCAGAAGGGCGGGATGAAGCAGGCCAAGGGCCTGCCGGCGGTGATGTACTCGACCAAGACCGTGGCGTCGATGAACGACAAGCGCATCCGCATCGGCGGTTATCCGGTGCCGCTGGAGTCGGACGCCAAGGGCCGCAGCACCCTGTTCTTCCTCGTGCCGTACCCGGGCGCCTGCATCCACGTGCCGCCACCGCCGCCCAATCAACTGGTGCTGGTGCGCTATCCCAAGGGGCTCAAGCTGGATGACATCTACACGCCGCTGTGGGTGACCGGCACGCTGAAGGTCGAGAAGGTCAGCAACGACCTGGCCGACGCGGCGTATGCGCTGGACGCGGACAAGGTGAAGGTAGTGCAGGAATCGGATCTCTGATCAGCCCGCCAAACCCTTGCAGGAGCCGACCTGCTGGCGATTGCGTCGTGTCAGTCGATTCATCAGTCAACTGACAGACCGCTTTCGCCGGCAGGCTGGCTCCCGCAAGCGGGGTGAATCAGAGAGGTTCGCTGCCGATGCTCACGGCCATGGTGTGGCTGGCGCCGGGCGCCAGGTTCACGATGTCGTCCATCACGTTCGCGGTCTCGATGCACAGCATGCGCTGCCAGCCGTCGTCGGCCATGTCGGCGAATGCGGCGGCGCGGTCGATCCACGGGTTCCAGATCACGGCGGTGCGCGAACCGGTGGCGTTCAGCACGGTGCGCCGTTCCCAGGCCGGGTCGTTGATGCTCAGTCGCGGCGGAACATTGAGGTAGATGCGGTCGGTTTCCCCGGCGAACTGCAGGTTGCCTTTCTGGGTGACGGTCTTCCAGTCGTCCAGGGTCTCGATGTAGCTGAGGCCGTCCACGCCTTCGACCTGCACGTCGCGCACGTCGCTGACCGCGAAGTACGTGTGCAGCGCCTGGCTCAGGCTGACGGTGTCGGCGCCGCGGTTGCGGCTGGTCAGGCCGATGTGCAGGCGGTCGTCCAGGCGCAGGGTCAGGGTCAGGTCCACCGGGTGTGGCCACTCGGCGAAACCGCCTTCGGGGCAGGGCAGGGTGAATTCGACCTTCAGGCTTTCGCCTTCGGCCTCGATGCCGCCCAGTTCCCAGTCCGTCGCCCGGACAAGCCCGTGGGCGGCGGCCGGTTCGGCGCCGGTGCGCATGGCCTGCACGCTCTGCGGGTTGCGCGCAAATACGCCGAACCACGGCCAGCACACCGGCACGCCGGCGCGGATGCTCTTGCCGGCCTTGAACGCGGCCTTGTCGTTGAGCCAGATCAGCGGCGGCTGGCCGTCGACCTGGTAACTGAGGATGTGCGCGCCTTGCTGGGCCACCAGCACTTCGGCACGGCCGTGGCGGATGCGCCAGCAGTTCAGTTCATCCAGTTTTACGGCTTCGACGTTGGGCGTGTTCATGAGACTGCTCTCGATCAGCGATTCGGGACGGTTATTGACCCGCCGGCGGCCGCAAGGTTTAGCGGGCGCGGGGCGGAACCGAACGGGTACGGCCGCTGCCGTCGATGGCGACGAACACGAACACCGCTTCGGTCACTTTACGCCACTCGCTGGACAACGGATCGTCGCTCCACACCTCGACCATCATCTGGATCGAGCTGCGGCCGATCTCCAGGGTCTGGGTATAGAAGGACAGTTGCGCGCCCACGGCCACCGGCACCAGGAACGCCATGCGGTCGATGGCCACGGTGGCCACCCGGCCGCCGGCGACACGGCTGGCCATCGCCGTGCCGGCCAGGTCCATCTGCGCCACCAGCCAGCCGCCGAAAATATCGCCGAAGCCGTTGGTTTCGCGGGGAAGCGCGGTGATTTGCAGGGCCAGGTCGCCTTGCGGGATCGGATCTTCTTGTTCGAGCTCTATCATGCCGAGGGTGCCTCTGACCCGTGACTCTTCGTTGGTGATGCGGGTGACGGCCGTCTTCAGGAAAAACGATTCAGCACCGAACATACTACGTTCGTCACGTTTTCCATAAGGCGCCTTTAGGGAAACTCTGCGAAACCGGCTGGCCCGGCACGGTCATGCGGCCAACGGCGTTTTCGCACAGCAACCCCCTACAAGCCGGGGCGAGGTTGCGAGTATATCGGTCGGTAGACTCCGCGACGACCGTCAGGTTCTCATTTCGCCCGCCAAATGCGCCCCTATGTGCTTTTTCGAACAATTTGCTATGGTGCCGAACCTGCCCGAGCCGCAGCCAGCGTTGCTGCGGCGGCAGATCCGACTATAAGAGAAGACCTTGCCATGACCACAGCGCCCTCGAGCCTCGCGCAGTCCGACCAGCCCGCACGACCCCTGACCCGCAACGACTACAAGACGCTGTCGCTGTCCGCCCTGGGCGGTGCGCTGGAGTTCTACGACTTCATCATCTTCGTCTTCTTCGCCACCGTGGTCGGCAAGCTGTTCTTCCCGGCGGACATGCCCGAGTGGCTGCGCCTGATGCAGACCTTCGGCATCTTCGCCGCCGGCTACCTGGCGCGGCCGCTGGGCGGGATCGTCATGGCGCACTTCGGCGACCTGCTTGGGCGCAAGAAGATGTTCACCCTGAGCATCTTCATGATGGCCGTGCCGACCCTGATCATGGGCCTGCTGCCGACCTACGCGCAGATCGGCCTGTGGGCGCCGATCCTCCTGCTGCTGATGCGGGTGATCCAGGGCGCAGCCATCGGCGGCGAGGTGCCGGGGGCATGGGTCTTCGTTTCCGAACACGTGCCCGACCGGCACATCGGCTACGCCTGCGGCACGCTGACCAGCGGCCTGACCGCCGGCATCCTGCTGGGCTCGCTGGTCGCCACGGCGATCAACAGCCTCTATACGCCGGAGCAAGTGGCGGATTACGCCTGGCGGATCCCGTTCCTGCTCGGCGGCGTGTTCGGCCTGTTCTCGGTCTACCTGCGCCGCTGGCTGCACGAGACGCCGGTGTTCGCCGAACTGCAGCTGCGCAAGGCCCTGGCCGAGGAAGTGCCGCTGCGGGCGGTGCTGCGCGACCACCGCGGGGCGATCCTGGTGTCGATGCTGCTGACCTGGCTGCTGTCCGCCGCCATCGTCGTGCTGATCCTGATGACCCCGACCGTGCTGCAGACCGTCTACCACTTCACGCCGACCGTTTCGCTGCAGGCCAACAGCCTGGCGATCGTGTTCCTGAGCGTGGGCTGCATCCTGGCCGGCGCGCTGGCCGACCGCTTCGGTGCCGGGCGCGTGTTCGTGTTCGGTTGCCTGGGCCTCCTGGCCAGTTCGTGGACCTTCTACCACAGCCTGGCGGACCATCCGGACTGGCTGTTCCCGTTCTATGCGCTGACCGGCCTTCTGGTCGGCACCATCGGCGCGGTGCCTTATGTGATGGTCAAGGCGTTTCCGCCGGTGGTGCGGTTCAGCGGCCTGTCCTTCTCCTATAACGTCGCCTACGCAATCTTCGGCGGCCTGACGCCGATGGTGGTCAGCCTGCTGCTCAAGGAGAGCGCAATGGGCCCGGCCTATTACGTGGCGGTGCTGTGCGGCATGGGGATCGTGGTGGGGGCGTGGCTCTGGAGCAAGGGCCGCTGATGTTTTGTCCGCTCCCCATCGAAAGGCGTTTCGGTGTGGGAGCCGGCCTGAAGCATTAAGTAAGACCTGGATGCTGGCCTTTCATCCAATTGTCATATTTCAGCCATAGAGTGTTCATACGGCCTGCCGATACTTGGCCCCGACTTAACACACCCTATCTGCTAGGAGTAAGGCATGAAACTGAAGCGTTTGATGGCGGCCATGACCTTTGTCGCCGCTGGCGTTGCGACCGCCAACGCGGTTGCCGCTGTTGACCCTGCTATCCCGAGCTACACCAAGACCACCGGTGTGTCGGGCAACCTGTCCAGCGTCGGTTCCGATACCCTGGCCAACCTCATGACCCTCTGGGCCGAGAACTACAAGAAAGAATACCCGAACGTAAACATCCAGATTCAGGCCGCCGGTTCCGCCACCGCGCCGCCCGCGCTGACCGAAGGCACCTCCAACCTGGGCCCGATGAGCCGCAAGATGAAGGACACCGAACTGGCTGCCTTCGAGCAGAAGTACGGCTACAAGCCGACCGCCATCCCGGTCGCCGTGGATGCCCTGGCCGTGTTCGTGCACAAGGACAACCCGATCCAGCACCTGACCATGGAACAGGTCGATGCGATCTTCTCGTCCACCCGCCTGTGCGGCGCCAAGACCGACGTGAAGACCTGGGGCGACCTGGGCGTGACCGGCGACCTGGCCAACAAGCCGGTGCAGCTGTTCGGCCGCAACTCGGTGTCCGGCACCTACGGCTACTTCAAGGAAGAGGCCCTGTGCAAAGGCGACTACAAGCCTAACGTCAACGAACAGCCTGGCTCGGCTTCGGTCGTGCAGTCGATCAGCTCCTCGCTGAACGGCATCGGCTACTCGGGGATCGGCTACAAGACCGCCAGCGTGAAGACCGTCGCCCTGTCGAAGAAAGGCAGCACCGACTACATCGAAGACAGCGAAGAAAACGCCCTGAACGGCAAGTACCCGCTGTCCCGCTTCCTGTACGTCTACGTCAACAAGGCCCCGAACAAGCCTCTGGCCCCGCTGGAAGCCGAGTTCGTGAAGCTGGTCCTGTCCAAGCAGGGTCAGGAAGTCGTGGTGAAGGACGGCTACATCCCGCTGCCGGCCAAAGTCGCCGCCAAAGCGCTGGCTGACCTGGGCCTGCAGGAAGGCGGCGCCGAAGTCGCAAAAAAGTAACAAACTGAGTCAGGGGGTGAACCCCGCCTGACTCCCGTGTGGGGCCCGGCCCGCAAGCGGCCCGGCCCCACACTCCCCGAATTCTTCTATCCACCGCCAGTGCCTGCTGGCGGCGGATTTGGTGCGTCACTGCATTGTCATCTTTCTGTCATACAGGATCGCTAGGGTGTGCGCATGAATGATCTGGCCAATTCCAAAATGACTACGAACCCTCCCAAGCGCATTGACTTCAATACGCCTGAGTTGCAACGCAAGCGCCGCATTCGTGCGCTCAAGGATCGCTTCACCCGTTGGTACGTCCTCGTCGGCGGCCTGGCGGTGCTGGCGGCGATCACCCTGATCTTCTTCTTCCTCGCCTATGTGGTCGCGCCCCTGTTCCAGGGCGCCAGCCTGACCGCGAAAGACACCTTGGCCCCGGCCTGGATGCAGGACGCCGGCAAGCCGCTGATGATCTCGCTGGAAGAGCAGAACCAGGTGGCCATGCGCGTTTCCGACAAGGGCCAGGCCCTGTTCTTCGACATCGACAGCGGCGCCGAGCTCAAGCGCGTCGATCTGCCGTTGCCCGCCGGCACTTCCGTGACCTCCATCGGCGAAGACCAGCCGGGCCATCCGCTGGTGGCCGTGGGCCTGTCCAACGGCCAGGCGCTGGTGTTCCGTCACACCTATAAGGTCAGCTACCCGGAAGGCAAGAAAACCATCACCCCGGCGATCGAGTACCCGTACGGCGAAGCGCCGATCGCGCTGAACGAGAGCGGCGGCGCGCTGGAGCACGTCAGCCTCAACGCCAACGATTCGACCCTGCTGCTGGCCGGTTCCACCGGTGCGCAGCTGCACGTGCTGGCGCTGACCAGCGAAGAAAACATGATGACCGGCGAAGTCACCAACGAGCAGAAGCGCATCGATCTGCCGCAGATGACTGAGCCTGTGAAGAACATCTTCGTCGACCCGCGCCAGCAGTGGCTGTACGTGGTCAACGGCCGGGCTCAGGCCGACGTGTTCAGCCTGCGCGACAAGAGCCTCAACGGCCGCTACAAACTGCTGGAGGACGGCGAAGCGCAGGTCACCGCCGCCACCCAGCTGGTGGGCGGCATCTCGCTGATCGTCGGTGACTCCAAGGGCGGCCTGGCCCAGTGGTTCATGGCCCGCGACACCGACGGCGAGCAGCGCCTGAAGCAGATCCGCACCTTCCAGATGGGCAAGGCGCCGATCGTGGAAATCGGTGCCGAAGAGCGCCGCAAGGGCTTCGCCGCCCTCGACGCCAGCGGCAAGCTCGGCGTGTTCCACAGCACCGCGCACCGCACCCTGCTGGTCGATCAGGTGGTCGAGGGCCAAGGCCTGTTCGGCCTGTCGCCGCGGGCCAACCGCGTGATCGTCGAGGCCGGCGGCAAGCTGCAGCCGCTGCTGCTCGACAACCCGCACCCGGAAGTGTCGTGGAGCGCGCTGTGGAGCAAGGTCTGGTACGAGAACTACGACGAGCCCAAGTACGTCTGGCAGTCGACCGCCGCCAACACCGACTTCGAACCGAAGCTGAGCCTGTCGCCGCTGACCTTCGGCACCCTGAAGGCCGCCTTCTACGCCATGCTGCTGGCCGCGCCGCTGGCCATCGCCGCCGCGATCTACACCGCCTACTTCATGGCCCCGGGCATGCGCCGCAAGGTTAAGCCGGTGATCGAGCTGATGGAAGCGATGCCGACGGTGATCCTCGGCTTCTTCGCCGGCCTGTTCCTGGCGCCGTATGTGGAAGGGCACCTGCCGGGCATCTTCAGCCTGCTGATGCTGCTGCCGATCGGCATCCTGATCGCCGGCTTCACCTTCAGCCGCCTGCCCGAATCGGTCCGCCTGAAGATCCCGGACGGCTGGGAAAGCGCGCTGCTGATCCCGGTGATCCTGTTCGTGGGCTGGCTGTCGTTGTACATGAGCCCGTACATGGAGAACTGGTTCTTCGGCGGCGACATGCGCCTGTGGATCTCCCACGACCTGGGCATCACCTACGACCAGCGCAACGCCTTGGTGGTCGGCCTGGCCATGGGCTTCGCGGTGATCCCGAACATCTACTCCATCGCCGAAGACGCCGTGTTCAGCGTGCCGCGCGGCCTGACCCTGGGCTCGCTGGCCCTGGGCGCCACGCCGTGGCAGACCATGACCCGCGTGGTGATCCTCACCGCCAGCCCGGGCATCTTCTCGGCGCTGATGATCGGCATGGGCCGTGCGGTGGGCGAGACCATGATCGTGCTGATGGCCACCGGCAACACCCCGGTCATGGAAATGAACCTGTTCGAAGGCCTGCGCACCCTGGCGGCCAACGTCGCGGTGGAAATGCCCGAGTCGGAAGTCGGCGGCAGCCACTACCGCGTGCTGTTCCTCTCGGCGCTGGTGCTGCTGCTGTTCACCTTCGTCATGAACACCCTCGCGGAACTGATTCGTCAGCGTCTGCGCAAGAAATACTCGTCGCTTTAAGAAAGGTAGAAGTCTGTGAAACAGAACTCCCTGAAAGGATGGTTCAAGAGCGGCGCCCCGGGCGTCTGGATCAGCGGTGGCGCGGTGTCCATCGCGGTCATCATGACCATTGGCCTGCTGGCGGTGATCGCCGTGCGCGGCCTGGGTCACTTCTGGCCGGCGGACCTGCTCCACGCCAGCTACGACGTGCCGGGCCAGGGCAAGCACCTGGTCATCGGCGAAGTGGTGCAGAAGGAAGAAGTACCCCGCGCCCGCCTCAAGAGCGCCGGCCTGCCGGTGCCGGACGAAGGCCCGGAGTTCATGACCCGTGAGCTGATCAAGGTCGGCAACCGTGACCTGAACGGCAACGACTTCACCTGGACCGTCGGCGAGTGGCTGAACGACCAGACCAAGCCGGTCGAGCTGATGGCCGTCGAGCGCCGCGAGTGGGGCAACTTCTACGGCTACCTGGTCAACGTCAAGCAGGACGGCAAGGTCATCGCCGAAGGCGAAGCCGCCTGGCCCGAACTGCAGGCGCGGATCGACCGGGTGAACAAGCTCGCCGCCCAGCTCAAGACCCTGGAGAAGGTCGACATCGGCGCGATCAACGCCGGCCTCGAACGCATCCGCCTGCACGGCCGCAAGCTGGAGCTCGAAGGCAAGCTCGACCCGGCCGCGCAAGCGGACATGGACGCCGAGCGCGCCGAGCTGAACGCCCGTTACCAGGAGGTCGAGGCGCGGCTGTCCGACCTGCACGCGCAGTTCAACCGCGACGCCCTGACCGCCCGCGACGCCAACGGCAAGGAAGTCGAGATCGGCCTGGGCAAGGTGGTTCATGCCTACCAGCCGAACGCCATGGGCACCTTCACCAAGGTCGGCTTCTACTTCAGCAAGGTCTGGGAATTCCTGTCGGACGACCCCCGTGAAGCGAACACCGAAGGCGGGATTTTCCCGGCCATCTTCGGCACCGTGATGATGACCCTGATCATGGCGATGATCGTGACCCCGTTCGGCGTGCTGGCGGCGGTGTACCTGCGCGAATACGCCAAGCAGAACACCCTGACCCGGGTCATCCGCATCGCGGTGAACAACCTGGCGGGCGTTCCGGCGATCGTCTACGGCGTGTTCGGCCTGGGCTTCTTCGTCTACGTGCTGGGCGGCTCCCTCGACCGGTTGTTCTTCCCCGAGGCGCTGCCGGCGCCGACCTTCGGCACGCCGGGCCTGCTCTGGGCCTCCCTGACCCTGGCGCTGCTGGCGGTGCCGGTGGTGATCGTGGCCACCGAAGAAGGCCTGGCGCGGATCCCGCGCACCGTGCGCGAGGGCTCGCTGGCCCTGGGCGCGACCAAGGCCGAGACCCTGTGGAAGATTGTCCTGCCGATGGCCAGCCCGGCGATGATGACCGGCATGATCCTCGCTGTGGCCCGGGCCGCCGGCGAAGTGGCGCCGCTGATGCTGGTGGGCGTGGTGAAACTGGCGCCGTCGCTGCCGGTGGACGGCAACTACCCGTACCTGCACCTGGATCAGAAAATCATGCACCTGGGCTTCCACATCTACGACGTCGGCTTCCAGAGCCCGAACGTCGAGGCCGCGCGGCCGCTGGTGTACGCCACGGCGCTGCTGCTGGTGCTGGTGATCGCGGTGCTCAACCTGTCGGCGGTGTGGATCCGTAACCACCTGCGCGAAAAATACAAAGCACTGGACAGCTAAGGCCGGCACAAATCCTGTGGGAGCTGGCTCGCCAGCGATGGCATCGCGGCGGTGCCAGCGTCAGACCGAGTCGTCTGCATCGCTGGCAAGCCAGCTCCCACAAGGATCGGCGCCCGCCACAGATTTTGCGAAACCCATTGGCCAGGCCAGTGGCATACAGAACCGAATTTGTTAGCACAGGGGACCTCCCATGCAGCACGAAACACATACCCACGGCATCAACATGTCCGCCCTGGGCCGCGACAAGCAGAGCCTGAACCTGGAACAGGAAACCGTCGCCATCGAAGTGCCGGGCCTGAGCCTGTTCTACGGCGAGAAACAAGCGCTGTACGACGTCAGCATGAACATCCCGAAACAGCGCGTGACCGCCTTCATCGGCCCGTCCGGCTGCGGCAAGTCCACGCTGCTGCGCACTTTCAACCGCATGAACGACCTGGTGGACGGCTGCCGCGTCGAAGGCGCGATCAACCTGTACGGCAACAACATCTACCGCAAGGGCGAAGACGTGGCCGAGCTGCGCCGCCGGGTCGGCATGGTGTTCCAGAAGCCCAACCCGTTCCCCAAGACCATCTACGAGAACGTGGTCTACGGCCTGCGCATCCAGGGCATCAACAAGAAGCGTGTGCTCGACGAAGCCGTCGAGTGGGCGTTGAAGGGTGCGGCCCTGTGGGACGAAGTGAAGGACCGTCTGCATGACTCGGCGCTCGGCCTGTCCGGCGGCCAGCAGCAGCGTCTGGTGATCGCCCGCACCATCGCCGTGGAGCCTGAAGTGCTGCTGCTCGACGAACCGTGCTCGGCCCTCGACCCGATCTCGACCCTGAAGGTCGAAGAGCTGATCTATGAACTGAAGTCCAAGTTCACCATCGTCATCGTGACCCACAACATGCAGCAGGCCGCGCGGGTGTCCGACTACACGGCGTTCATGTACATGGGCAAACTGGTGGAGTTCGGCGACACCGACACCCTGTTCACCAATCCGGCGAAGAAGCAGACCGAAGACTACATCACCGGCCGGTACGGCTAGTTCGCAGCTGCGAGCCGCACGTTTCAAGCGGCAAGTAAGGGCGGACCGAGTAAAAAACGAAACAGCTTGCGGCTTGTAGCTTGCGGCTCACAGCTTTTGCGGAGCAAAACCATGATTTCGAAGGAAGGTTTAACCCATCACATTTCCGCGCAGTTCAACGCCGAACTGGAAGAAGTGCGCAGCCACCTGCTGGCCATGGGCGGGCTGGTCGAGAAGCAGGTCAACGACGCGGTCACCGCGCTGATCGAGGCCGACTCGGGCCTGGCCCAGCAGGTGCGCGAGATCGACGACCAGATCAACCAGATGGAACGCAACATCGACGAGGAATGCCTGCGCATCCTGGCCCGCCGCCAGCCGGCGGCTTCTGACCTGCGCTTGATCATCAGCATCTCCAAGTCGGTGATCGACCTTGAGCGCATCGGCGACGAAGCGACCAAGATCGCCCGCCGCGCGATCCAGCTGTGCGAAGAAGGCGAGGCGCCGCGCGGTTACGTCGAAGTGCGCCACATCGGCGATCAGGTGCGCAACATGGTGCGCGACGCGCTGGACGCGTTCGCCCGGTTCGACGCCGACCTGGCGCTGTCCGTGGCGCAGTACGACAAGATCATCGACCGCGAGTACAAGACCGCCCTGCGCGAGCTGGCGACCTACATGATGGAAGACCCGCGCTCTATCTCGCGGGTTCTGAGCATCATCTGGGTGCTGCGTTCGTTGGAGCGGATCGGCGACCACGCGCGCAACATCTCGGAGCTGGTGATCTACCTGGTGCGCGGCACCGATGTGCGCCACATGGGCCTCAAGCGCATGAAGGAAGAAGTTGAAGGCACAAGCGGCGAAACCGCTAATGTTCCGGACGAAGCTGACGATAAGTAAGATTGCCCAAGAAGCACGCCCGGTCCTTTGGCCGGGCGTTTTCGTTTGGGGCGCGAATCGAAAAAGCAGCACCCGCGAACGAAAAGTCCCGGCGTGACTGAAAAGTTTTGGCAAAGTGCCATCATTCAAGCGTTATGCTTGCCGGGATTTTTTTTAGGGGTGTTGGATGAGCAAGATCAGTGTGTTGGTCGTGGACGATGCATCGTTCATTCGTGACCTGGTGAAAAAGTGCCTGCGCAATTACTTCCCGGGGATTCGCACCGAGGACGCCATCAACGGGCGCAAGGCCCAGGCCATGCTGGCCAAGGAAGCTTTCGACCTGGTGCTGTGCGACTGGGAAATGCCGGAGATGTCGGGCCTTGAGCTGCTGAGTTGGTGCCGTGAGCAGGACAACCTCAAGACCATGCCGTTCATCATGGTCACCAGCCGCGGCGACAAAGAGAACGTGGTGCAGGCGATCCAGGCCGGCGTCACCGGCTACGTCAGCAAGCCGTTCACCAACGAGCAGCTGCTGACCAAGGTCAAGCAGGCGCTGAACAAGGTCGGCAAGCTCGACACCCTGATGAACAGCGCGCCGACCAAGATGAACTCGGCGTTCGGCAACGACTCCCTGAGTGCCCTGACCGGCGGCAAGCCGGCCGTGGTCGGCGGCGCCCCGGCCGCGGCGCCTGCGGTCAACCCGTTCGCCAAGCCTGCCGCTGCGCCGGCACCGGCCGCCGCTGCGCCGTCCCGTGGCCTGCTCAACAACGCTCCTGCGCCCAAGGCACCGGCCGCTGCGCCGGCACCGGCCAGCGGCCGCGGCCAGGGCCAACTGCGCCTGCCGAGCGGCACCCAGCAGTGCGTGATCAAGGCCCTGAGCATCAAGGAAGCGCTGTTGGTGGTCAAACGCACCGACAACCTGCCGCAGATCCTCGACAGCGCCGTGCTCGACCTGGAGCAGGGCGAGAACGCCGAAACCGCGCGCCTCAACGGTTACCTGCACGCCGTCGTCGCCCACGAGCCGAAGCCTGACAGCGACTGGCTGCAACTGACCTTCCGCTTCGTCGACCAGGACGCGCAGAAGCTCGACTACCTTTCGCGCCTGATCGCCCGCGGCACGGCGCAGAAACACTTCGTTCCAGGCGCCTGACCGCCAGGCAGTGGCTGGCGCCATCGCCAGCAGGCTGGCTCCCGCAGGGGAGCTGCACCACAGAACCCCTGTGGGAGCCAGCCTGCTCGCGATGGCGTCATCGAAAGCGCCGCCCATCTCCCCCCTGTGCCACATTTGAAACATCTGTCGGCTAGCCTGGTCTGTCTCAGCTGCTAGGCTCACTTCCAGGCCTTCCTCGACAGAACGTTCGCCCATGCCCCTGCGCCTGCTGTTTTTCTGTGGTCTGTTCATGGCCTCCACCTCGACCGTGGCCATGACGATCTACAAGTCCACCGATGCCAACGGAGTGGTTTCGTACAGCGACCGTCCGAGCAAAGGCTCCCAGGTGTTCGTCTTCCAGGACCGGATGGTCGAGCGCCTGGAGCGCCAGGTGTACCTGGACATCAAGAAGCAGAAGGGCGTGGACGTGGTGTTCGTGCGCAACGACCTGTATGCGCCGGTGGAAGTGGCACTGGCGTTCACCGGGATGAGCAACGTGCGTGGCGCCCCGGCGCAAACGATCCGCCGGGTGCTGCCGGCGCGCAGCAATACCCGGTTGGCGTTGCTGACGGCGGTGTCCGGCGGCAAGCCGCTGGTGTACACGCCGATGTTCCACTATTCCCTGGGCGACCCCGCTGGCGCAGCGCAGAGCTATCGGTATCCGTTTCCCTGGCGCGGCGGGCCGTTCCGCTTAAGCCAAGGTGCCAATGGCGACTACAGCCACTTCGGGCCGAAGAACAGATACGCCATGGACATCGCCATGCCGGTGGGGACGCCGATCATCGCGGCGCGGGCGGGTGTGGTGGTGAAGACCGAGAATTCCCAGAACGGGCGCGGCACCGACCCGTCCGGCAACTTTGTGCGGATCCTGCACGATGACGGCACCATGGGCGTGTACCTGCACCTCAAGCAAAATTCCGTGAGCGTGAAGGAAGGGCAGCGCGTGACGGTGGGCAGCCCTCTGGGACTCTCGGGCAATACCGGCAACAGCAGCGGCCCGCACCTGCACTTCGTGGTGCAGCGCAATACGGGCGAGGGGTTGGTGTCGATTCCCTATCAATTCAAGCAGCCACTGGGGGCGCTGCCCAACTTTGCGCTGGGCAAGCAGTGAAAGCAGCACTCCTGCACTGAACCTGCAGGAGTGGGATCGGCTCGCCCCCCGGCCAGCCCGTCAATCGAGCATCAGCACCTTGGCCAGGATGATCTTCGGCCCCTTCATCTTCTTGATGATGATCCGCAGGCCTTCCACCTCCAGCACCTCTTCCTCTTCCGGCACCCGCTTGAGGGTTTCGTAGATCAGGCCGGCCAGGGTTTCCGCCTCGATGTGGTCAAGGTCGATGCCCAGCAGGCGCTCGACCTTGAACAGCGGCGTGTCGCCGCGCACCAGCAGCTTGCCCGGCTGGTAGGCGAGGATGCCGCGCTCGGCCTTGCGGTGTTCGTCCTGGATGTCGCCCACCAGCACTTCCAGCACGTCCTCCATGGTCAGGTAGCCGATGATGTTGCCGTCGGCCTCCTCGACCACGGCGAAGTGCGAGCCGCCCTTGCGGAACTGCTCCAGCAGCTGGGACAGCGGCATGTGCCGCGACACCCGCTCCAGCGGACGGGTCAGCTCGGCGAGGTTGAACGACTCCGGAATGTGGTCCAGGGCCGCCAGCTCCAGCAGCAGGTCCTTGATGTGCAGCAGGCCGACGAACTCCTGGCGCTCGCTGTCGTATACCGGGTAGCGGCTGAACTTGTGGCGGCGGAACAGCGCGAGGATTTCCTTGAGCGGGGCGTTGAACTCCAGGGTGATCAGGTCTTCGCGGGAGTTGGCCCAGTCGACCACTTCCAGCTCGCCCATCTCCACCGCCGACGCCAGCACGCGCATGCCCTGGTCGCTCGGATCCTGGCCACGGCTGGAGTGCAGGATCAGCTTCAGTTCTTCGCGGCTGTAGTGATGCTCATGGTGCGGGCCGGGCTCGCCCTGGCCGGCGATGCGCAGGATGGCGTTGGCGCTGGCGTTGAGCAGGTAGATCGCCGGGTACATGGCCCAGTAGAACAGGTACAGCGGCACCGCCGTCCACAGCGACAGCAACTCGGGCTTGCGGATCGCCCAGGACTTGGGCGCCAGTTCGCCGACCACGATGTGCAGGTAGGAAATGATGAAGAACGCGGTGAAGAACGAGATCGCCTTGACGACCTCGGCCGACTGCACGCCGACGGCGCTGAGCACCGGCTCCAGCAGGTGCGCGAACGCCGGCTCGCCGACCCAGCCCAGGCCCAGGGAGGCGAGGGTGATGCCCAGCTGGCAGGCCGAGAGGTAGGCGTCGAGCTGACTGTGCACGGTGCGCAGGATGTGGCCGCGCCAGCCGTGCTGCTCGGCGATGGCCTCGACCCGGGTCGAGCGCAGCTTGACCATGGCGAACTCCGCCGCAACGAAGAAGCCGTTGAGCAGGACCAGGATCAGAGCGAAGAGAATCATGCCGAAGTCGGCGAAAATGGTTGCGAGGGACAAGCCAGGGGAAGGGTCCATGATGGAGTTTTGCGGGTTCCGTGTGATTCGAAAAATGAGAAGGAGCGCACCTGAAAGGGCAGGCGCAAGTCAGCCAATGTAGCGGCTGACCGGGCGATTGCCTAGTGCGGGCTTACTCGGCGGCGCTGACGGCGCGCGAACGCACCATCTGGGCCGGGGCGAAATGGCAGGTGAACGTGCTGCCGTGGCCGGGCACGCTGCTGATCTCCATGCGGGCGCGGTGGCGCAGCAGCACGTGCTTGACGATGGCCAGGCCCAGGCCGGTGCCGCCGGTGTTGGAGTTGCGGCTGGAGTCGACGCGGTAGAAGCGTTCGGTCAGGCGCGGCAGGTGCTTGTTGTCGATGCCGATCCCGGAATCCTGCACGCTCAGGTGGGCGCCTTGCTCGTCGCCCCACCAGCGGATGCGGATGCTGCCTTCGGCCGGGGTGTACTTCACGGCGTTGAACACCAGGTTGGAGAAGGCGCTGCGCAGTTCCGCCTCGCTGCCCTTGAGCAGGATCCCGCCGTCGGCCTCCAGGCTGATGCGCTGGTTCTTGCTGCCGGACAACTGGTGCGCATCGCTCTTGATCGATTGAAGCAATGCATCGATCAGCACCGGGTGATTGTCGGACGGGTAGTCCGTGGCTTCCAGCTTGGCCAGCAGCAACAGATCGTTGAGCAGGGTCTGCATGCGTCCGCCCTGTTGCTGCATCTGCTGCAGGGCACGGCCCCAGCGCGGGTTCACTTCCTCGACGTTGTCGAGCAGGGTCTCCAGGTAGCCGCAGATCACCGTCAGCGGCGTGCGCAGTTCGTGGGAAACGTTGGCGATGAAGTCCTTGCGCATCTGTTCCAGCTGGTGGATGCGGGTGACGTCGCGCACCAGCATCAGGTGCTCGTTGTTGCCGTAGCGGGTGATGTACAGCTGGATGCGCAGGCGGTCGTTGGTCGGCGAGGGGATTTCCAGCGGTTCGGCATAGCTGTCCTGCTCGAAGTATTCCTTGAAGCGCGGATGGCGCACCAGGTTGGTCACCGGTTGGCCGCTGTCCTGCGGGGTCTTGAGGCCGAGCAGGGTCTCGGCGGCGCGGTTCCACCACTCAAGGTTGCCTTCGCTGTCGAGCATGACCACCGCATCCTTAAGGGCGGCGGTGGATTCCTGGACGCGGTCGATCACCGCTTGCAGGCGTCCGCGCACTCGTTGGTCGCGGCGTTGCAGGTGGTAGATGCTGTCGAACACCTCGCCCCACAGGCCGTAACCGTCGGGCGGCGCTTCGTCGGGTTGGTGCAGGCGCAGCCATTCGTGCAGGCGCAGCAACTGCTTGAGCGTCCAGGCCAGGTACAGCCCCAGGCCCGCGGCGAGGCTCCAGCCGTAGTGACCGGTGATCAGGCCGATCACCAGGCAGGCGGTGACCAGCAACAGCATGTGGCGAATCAGGGTGCCATGCCAGTTTTGGTTCACGGGAAATGCGGTCCTTGTCTGCTTGGCTGGCGCCGGGCTCAGGCTTTGGTGGAAAACCGGTAGCCGGTGCCGCGCACGGTTTGCACCAGATTTTCATAGGCGTCGCCGAGGGCCTTGCGCAGGCGCCGGATGTGCACGTCGACGGTGCGCTCCTCGACATAGACGTTGCCGCCCCAGACCTGGTCCAGCAATTGCCCGCGGGTGTAGGCGCGTTCCTGGTGGGTCATGAAGAACTGCAGCAGGCGGTATTCGGTGGGGCCCATTTCGGCCGGGCGGCCGTCGATGGTCACGCGGTGGCTGATCGGGTCGAGCAACAGGCCGCCGACCTCGATCGGCGCTTCGCCGTCGGTGGGGCCTGCGCGGCGCAGCACGGCCTTCAGTCGCGCCACCAGCTCGCGGGGGGAGAACGGCTTGGTGATGTAGTCGTCGGCGCCGACTTCCAGGCCCTGGATCTTGTTGTCCTCTTCGCCCTTGGCGGTGAGCATGATGATCGGGATGTCGCCGGTCAGCTCGTCGCGCTTGAGGCGCCGCGCCAGTTCGATGCCGGAGGTGCCGGGCAGCATCCAGTCGAGCAGGATCAGATCCGGCTTGCGGTCGACGATGATGGCGTGGGCCTGCTGCGAGTTCTCGGCTTCAAGGCAGTCGTAGCCGGCCATTTCCAACGCCACGGCGATCATCTCGCGGATGGGCGCTTCGTCGTCGACGATCAGAATGTTCCTGCCAACCATGCCTTAATCCTCTTGTCATTTAACTGTCGTGCGCCGCATTAGATAACGGAATTATTGCAGTCGTGTGACAGTATTCGGCGCCCGGCGATTGTGCAAATCCTGGACTAAGCTCTGAGTTCGAATCCTGACAACCACAAAAGAAGGTTTCCATGACTCAGACGACTGTTTCTTTCAAGGCCCTGCTGATGGCCGCCGCACTCGCACTGCCTGGCCTTGCCCTGGCGGCCGAGCCGGCCATGATGAAGGACGGCATGATGGTCGACCACAAAGGCATGACCGTCTACACGTTCGACAAGGACGCCGGCGGCAAGTCGATGTGCAATGACAAATGCGCTGAGAACTGGCCGCCGATGATGGCGCCGGCAGGCGCGAAGGCAGAAGGCAAATGGACGGTGATCAAGCGCGACGACGGCAAGATGCAGTACGCCTACGACGGCAAGCCGCTGTATACGTTCAAGATGGATCAGAAGGCGGGTGACATGATGGGCGACGGCAAGATGGACGCATGGCACGTCGTGCGCGAGCACAAGTGATCGCTTGATCCCTTTCGCGTTTTGACCCTGTGGGAGCGGGCTTGCCCGCGAAGGCGCCAGGTCAGTCGACAGATCCGCTGACTGACCTGGCACTGCCATCGCGAGCAGGCTCGCTCTCACAACGGTTCTGCGCGGCGGCTCAGCGCAGCGCGTAATCCAGCACGATCCCGATGAAGATCGTCATCCCCGCCCAATGGTTGTGCAGGAACGCCTTGAAGCACTTCATCCGGTCGCGGTCACGGGTAAACCAGAATTCCCACGCGAAGCAGCCGGCGGCCGCCAGCAGGCCGAGGTGGAACCACACGCCCAGCCCGAACTTCGACCCGGCCAGCAGCAGGCAGCCCAGCGCCAGCCCCTGCAAGGTCAGGATGATCACCCGGTCGGCATCGCCGAACAGGATCGCCGTGGACTTCACGCCGATCTTCAGGTCATCGTCGCGATCCGTCATCGCGTAATAGGTGTCGTAGCCCACGGTCCACAGCAGGTTGGCGATCCACAGCAGCCACGCGGTCGCGGGCAGCTCGCCGGTCTCGGCGGTGAACGCCATCGGCATCCCCCAGGAAAACGCCGCGCCCAGCACCACCTGCGGGTAATAGGTGTAGCGCTTCATGAACGGATAGGTGAACGCCAGCGCCAGGCCGCCCAGCGACAGCCAAACCGTTGCGGCGTTGGTGCACAGCACCAGCAGAAAACTCACGCCCATCAGCAGGGCGAAGAACGCCAGCGCCTCCTTGGAGCTGATCCGGCCGGCGGCCAGCGGGCGCTCCGCGGTGCGTTTGACGTGGCCGTCGACCTTGCGGTCGGCCCAGTCGTTGATCACGCAGCCACCGGCGCGGGTCAGCACCACGCCGAGGACGAAAATAACGATGTTGGCCAGCGACGGCGACCCCTTGCCGGCGATCCACAGCGCCCACAGCGTCGGCCACAGCAGCAGGTAGATGCCGATCGGCTTGTCCATGCGGGTCAGCTGGATGAAGTCCCAGGCCCGCGGGTTCAGGCGGTTCAGGGACTTGAGCAGGCTCTGGTACATCAGCGGTTCTCCGGTTCGGCGGCGGTGGCGGCCCACAGGCTCGGCAGGAAGACCTCCGCCACCAGCACGCTCAGCGCGCCGCGGTCGAAGCGTGAGCGGCGGCCCCACAGCCCAGGCGCGCGGCACTCGGCGGGCAGCCATTGCTCAGGATAGCGGCAGACTTCGATGGCGCGCCGGCTGAAGGCGTGGTCGCAGAACAGCAGCTCGCCCAGGGAGCGGCTGCCCAGTTCGTCCATGTGCAGGCCGTCGCCCTGCAAGGCGCTGCGCGAGGCCACGCTGCGGGCGAACACCCAAGCCTCGCCGTGGCCGCGCAAGTAAACCTCGCGCACCCAGCCTTCGCTGCCCTCGGCCAGATCCAGCGCCGCGCATTCGTCGGCGCGCAGGGGCTGCCAGCCTTCGAACAGCGGGGTGATGCTGAAGCCGCCGTCGGACAGGCCGGTCAGGCGGCGGGTCAGGGAGCCTTCGTCGAACAGCCAGTCCGTAACCTTCGGGGCGGGGAGGGGCATCAACTGCGTTTGCGCCAGCCAGAGCGGGGCCGGGCGGGATTCTGTGGGTTGCACAATGAGTCGTTTTTGGCCGCAAATGAGGCGGCGAGCTTACCATGGCAGGCGGCGATATTGATTGATCCGGGTCGCCATTGCGCCGAACAGGCTTGCATCTGCCCGGCACCCCCAGTACAAAACGCCCTGAGCCGGAGGGCAGCGCGACACCATCGACCCTCTGCGCCGACACCCGCCTGAACCTCTGAGGAAACACCGGAATGAAGAAGTGGCAATGTATCGTCTGCGGCCTGATCTACAACGAAGCCGAAGGCTGGCCGGATGACGGTATCGCGGCAGGCACCCGCTGGGAAGACGTGCCTGAGGACTGGCTCTGCCCGGACTGCGGCGTCGGTAAGACGGACTTTGAAATGATCGAAATCAACTGAGAAAACACAAGGAGTAGGGCATGAACGCACCTGTAGTGATCATCGGCACCGGGCTGGCCGGCTACAACCTGGCCCGAGAGTTTCGCAAGCTCGACGGCGACACCCCGCTGCTGCTGATCACCGCCGATGACGGCCGTTCCTACTCCAAGCCGATGCTCTCCACCGGCTTCGGCAAGAACAAGGACGCCGACGGCCTGAGCATGGCCGAGCCGGGCGACATGGCCGATCTGCTCAAGGCCGAAGTGCGCACCCACACCCGCATCAGCGGCATCGACCCGGGCCACAAGCGCCTGTGGATCGGCGAGGAGGCGGTCGAGTACCGCGACCTGATCCTCGCCTGGGGCGCCGAGACCGTGCGCGTGCCGATCGCCGGCGATGCGGCGGACCGGGTGTTCCCGATCAACGACCTCGAAGACTACGCGCGTTTCCGCGCCGCCGTGGACGGCAAGCGCCGGGTGCTGCTGCTCGGGGCCGGGCTGATCGGCTGCGAGTTCGCCAACGACCTGATCCTGGGCGGCTACGAGGTGCAAGTGGTTGCGCCGTGCGAACAAGTCATGCCGACCCTCCTGCACCCGGCCGCCGCTGCGGCCGTGCAGGCGGGGCTCGAAGGCCTCGGTGCGCGTTTTCACTTAGGTCCGGTGCTGGCCCGCCTGCAGAAGGTCGCGGACGGCCTGGAGGCGCACCTGTCCGACGGCCAGGTGATCGCCTGCGACGCGGTGGTGTCGGCCATTGGCCTGCGTCCGCGGATCGACCTGGCGGCCGCCGCCGGGCTGCAGGTCAACCGCGGTGTGACGGTCGACCGTCAGCTCAGGACGTCCCACGCCAACATTTACGCCTTGGGCGACTGCGCCGAGGTCGACGGGCTGAATCTTCTGTACGTAATGCCCCTCATGAGCTGTGCGAGAGCGCTGGCGCAGACCCTCAGCGGCAACCCGACGGCGGTCAGCTACGGGCCGATGCCGATTACCGTGAAGACCCCCGTCTGCCCGCTGGTGGTGTCCCCGCCGCCACGGGGCCGCGAGGGCGTGTGGACGGTCGAGGGGCAGGGCGCCGACGTCAAAGCGCTGTGCCATGACGGCGAAGGCCAGCTGCTGGGCTACGCCCTGACCGGCGCGGCCGTGACCGAAAAACTCGCCCTGAACAAACAACTTCCGGCCCTGCTGGCGTAAATACCGGTCGTTCTGTCGGAATCACCCCGCTTTTGCCCCCACAAAGGTCGCGCGGAGACTGGCGCCGCCCCGAACCGCGTGCCATCCTCACTCCCGTCTGCCGCAGCGTAGAGCCTGCGGCGCCTTGGGCGCTGTTCCAACGAGGACAGCACGGACATAACAACAAAAAACCGTCAAAGGGGCTTCACTAATGCGTAAACCAGAACTCGCCGCCGCCATCGCAGAAAAAGCGGATCTGACCAAAGAGCAGGCCAACCGCGTCCTCAATGCCGTTCTCGAAGAAATCACCGGCGCCCTGCACCGCAAGGACAGCGTCACCCTCGTGGGCTTCGGCACCTTCCTGCAACGCCACCGCGGTGCCCGCACCGGCAAGAACCCGCAAACCGGCGAGCCGGTGAAGATCAAGGCCAGCAACACCGTGGCGTTCAAGCCAGGCAAGTCGTTGAAGGACAGCGTCAATCCGTAATTGAAGTGCGCCCTCGGGAAGAGCGGGGGGGCCGCAGTGAAGAAAGGGCATCACGACCAGGTCGGATGCCCTTTTTTGTGCCTGGCGCAAGGGAAGGTGCGGATCAGGCCGAATAGAAATAGCGGGTCAGGTGGAAGAAGATCGGCGCCGCGAAGCAGATCGAGTCCATCCGGTCGAGCATGCCGCCGTGGCCCTTGATCATCGTGCCCCAGTCCTTGGCGCTCAGGCTGCGCTTGATCGCGGACATGACCAGGCCACCGAGAAAGCCCATGGTCACGATGACCAGCGACATCAGCAGCGCCGCCCAGAAGCTGAACGGCGTCATCCAGAACATGCAGCCGCCGATCAGCGTGGCCGACAGGCCTCCCCCGATCAGACCCTCCACGGTCTTCGACGGGCTCACCAGCGGCGCGACCTTGCGTTTGCCGAACAGTTTGCCGAACACGTACTGCAGGACATCGCTCATCTGCACCACGAAGACCAGGTAGAACAGCAGCAGGGCGTTCTGACCCTGAAAGCCTTGCAGATCCAGCAGCAACAGCGCCGGCGCGTGGCTGATGCAGTAGATGCAGATCATCACCCCCCATTGGATCTTCGCCGTGCGCTCCAGAAAACCTTCGGTGTCCTGGCTCAGGACGGCGATCGCCGGCAGCAGCAGGAACGCATACACCGGCACCAGCAACGTGAACATCGAGTACCAGTGCGTGCCGATCAGCAGGTATTGCAGGGGGATCAGAATGAAAAACGCCGAGAACAGCGCGTTGTGGTCGCCACGCGCAGTGGGCGTCAGCGTGATGAACTCGCGCAGCGCGAACAGGGAAATGAAGCCGAACAGCACGACCGTGGCGTTGGGGCCGAGCAACCAGGACACGAAGAAAACGATGACCATCCCCCACCAGGCGTTCACCCGCTGGTTGAGGTTTTCGATGGTCGCCACCGAGCTTTCGGAGGTGGCCCGCCGGGCCAGGACGCTACCGGTGAGCGAAGCCACGGCCAGCAGGCAGGCAATGGCTGCGAAGAACCAGAGGAATTTGGTTTCCAGACTCATTTCGACAACCTCACGATGGCATCGCGTGCGCGTTCGAGGAACGCCTGCTTTTCTTCGCCGGCAAGGCGTGGCAACGGATCGCCTATGCGGATGGTGCAGATGATCGGCAGCGGCACGTGTTTGCCCTTCGGCATCGAGCGGTGCAGGTTTTCCAGATAGATCGGCACCAGGTCGACCTCGGGGAAGGTCTCGGCCAACCGGAAGATGCCGGACTTGAAGGGGCCTGGCAGCGGCTGGGTGGAACGGGTGCCCTCGGGGAAAATGATGATCGAGTGCCCGGCCCGCACCACGTCGAAAATCGGCTCCAGCACATTGGTGCCCGGCGCAGGGTTGCGCTCGATCAGCACGGCGTTCAGGACGGTTTGGGAAATGTAGGACAGAAAGCGGTTCTTGCCCCAGTAGTCGGCGGCCGCCACAGGCTTCACATCGCGCCGGGCCTGCGCCGGCAGCGCAGCGATGATCGCCAGGGTGTCCATGTGACTGGTGTGATTGGCGAAGTAGATCCGCTGGCGGGTGAGATCCGGCGGGCTTTCCCAGCGGGCCGTCACGCCGATCAGGAATCGCAGCAGCGAAATCAGCGCATTACTGATCCACATGGGCATTCCCCTTCAGTTGCTCGGAGATGGCCAGCGTCCGCGTGACGCAGGTGGCGACCGAACCGACGGCGATGATCAGCAATGCGATCAACAGAACATGATGGGTGCCGTAAACGCTGGTTTCGAACACGTTCAACAGCAGCGCCACGGTCATCACCGCCATGCGGTGCTGCTTGGCCATCGGCCCCATGAAGCTCTGCTTGAGCCCGATGGCGCCGCCGAATACCCGCACATAAGCGGTCAGCGCCGCCGCCAGTGCCGCGAACCAGCCAAGGTCCGCTTGGCCGATGGCGTAACCCAACCCGACGATCAACAGGCTGTCCGCCACCCGGTCGGGAAACTCGTTGTACAGGCTGCCGATCGCCGACTGCTTGCCGCCCTCGATGGCCACCATTCCGTCGAACAGGTTGCACAACAAGCGCAGTTGAATGCCGATGATGCAGAAGACCGACCCGGCCACGCCGTTGTCGATCCACAACGTCAGCGCGCCGAAGAGCGCGAAGACCATGCTGACGACGGAAATCTGATTGGGCGAAATGTCCCGCTTCACCAGACCGTCAGTGACCCGCCTCGCCCAACCGGCAGACCGTGTCTTGATGGGCCTTCTGTTTTCATCCATTTGCCAATGTCCTTGTCGGTGCTGCGTTGCAAAAAAACGGTTACGGGGCGTTGACGGTGTTCGACTGATTTTAGTTACCAGGAACCGTAGGGGATGCCGAATTTTTCTACGTAGGCTTTGGACTCTTCCTGGAAAAAGTAATACTCGCCCAGTGCCTTACCCAAGTGCGGGCCGAGGGGGACAACGCTGGCCTGTTCGCGGGTGACCTCAATTGCCTGAAGGCAGGGGCCGGTGATCCAGACTTTGACGATGCCGCCGGGGGCGAGTCCGACCACTAGCCATTTGCGATGTCTTGTGGCCACTTTTTGATAGGCTCGACAAAACACGTCCTCGCTATTGCGCATCAGCTCGCGGGTGGATTCCGGGATTCTGATGAGGGCGTTGTAGGTCTGAGGCTCGGCGATTGATTGCCAGCGAACATAGAGCAACTCAGGCAGGTTTGCGCCAACGACACGTCGACCTTTGCCTCCCGGGATTTCGGGCCAGCCTGCGGGCTTTCCTCTGAACTCTGCAGGAACACCCTTGCTTAAGGGGCGTGGATATCCTTGAGCGGGTATGCCACTGCCTGCGTTCCCGAAGACCTTCCCGTCAATATCCAGAACTGCGGCTGTCTCTATCCAGACATCCATGTAGTCCGGAGAGTAAAAGTTAAGGCTCCAGGCGTCATAGGGCAGTTTCCGGGCCTTCACGGACGAACAACCTGTCAGCAGGATAGAGAGGAGCAAGACGCAGATCTTCAGGGGGGAGCTGCTTCGTTCAAGCATTGGGATGCACCACGCGAGTGAATTTTTCTGCCGGTCGATTGATGAACACAATGTCCAGATCACTGCTGCCGAAGTTTCTGGCGGCGTTCCAGTTCGCGGACAAATGAATGTAGCGGGTGACGAGTAGCGTCTCTTCTTCGGGAGTGAGGTCGATGCGGCGAGTTTCCCCCAGCGCAAAACGCATCAATTTTGTCGCGATAGGCACCAGTTCTTCCGGTAATGCGAAGCGGCCATCCGGTTCGACGGAAAGAAACGGCACATCATGCTTCACCGCCAACGCACGCATGATCCGCAGATAGATCAATGACAGTTCATTGCGCATTTCCCGCTGACAGCTGACGACAGCGAAGACCCGCTTCCAACGGGTTCTGTCGCCTTTGACGTTCTGTACGACGCGCTTCTCCCATGTGCGTATTTCCAGCGGCAAATCATGAAGATTCAACTGATCCTGCAGACGTCTGAGTTCATATTGCGCAGCCACAAACGCTTTGGATTCATGCAAGGGCAAGCGAACGTCTTCATCGCTTGAGTGCAGTTTGCTGAGCAACACCCGCTCGATGGATCGCGGCAGGTAGCCACCGCCCAGATCGGAATGCACCCCCGGCAACACGATATCCGCAGCATCGGCCTTGTTGAGCGAGAAGTTGTGACGACGCTCATCTCTGGCCACGAGGTGTACGACTTTTTTGGCAATGTCCGGCGCGAGGTACAGATTGAGCCCCGGGTTGACTGCATCGTGGACGCTGAAGTCGCCCGATGAGAGTTTTGCGATGGCGGCAGCGGTATCGAATATGCCAATGAAGTTGATGGTGACATCTGAACGGGTGCTCCAGCTGAAACCCTCAACGAACATGGAGTTTTCGCTGAGTGCTGTTGCTACAAGACTTTTTTGGTCGTTGAAGACGTCATTGGCGAAATGTCTTGCGGCTGCAGCTCCGCGACTGAAGCCGAAAATATCGAATTCTACTTGAGCAACTTTTCGATCCGGATTGGCCTGCTGAAAAAGCTCAATCTGTTCCAGAATCGCGGAAGGGCTCTGTTCGACTCTCGCCAATACTCCCTGGACACCCATCCCTGTCGCCTGCGAGTACAACGAGTCTTCGGCACCGCTGGCAGTGCCGATTCCTTCCAGGTAAACGGGGATGTACGCCATGCGTTCGTCCTCTGCCAAACGGCTCTTGGTATCGTCTCGGTAGAGACCATGAAGCCTCGCCACATTGCTCAAATCATTCCCGTAGCTGTTGTCCGGCGCCCCTCCCTGCCCGTCGTATCCCTGAGTTTCGCAAAACTTCTGAAGGTCTTCTGCTTTCGCCTCCAGCCCCACGTCCCGCGCATGGCACCCGGCAACGCTTTCGCTGTTCAGCCGGTTATTCCCCGTCCCGTCAAAAAACACCCCGATCCGCAGCGTAATCCCGGCAGGTGCCTCATCCTCCAGCTCAACCTCTTCCTCCTCCTCCTCTTCAAGTTCATCTTCAACCGCTGCCTTCGCCCCGGACGCGGGCGCAGCAGCCAGCGCACCGTCCATGCCGGGTAGCCGCCAATCAGCGCCTTCTCCTTCACGCGTCTTGCCCCCGGTCTCGATCTGCGTGCTGCTGAAGATCCCGCCCCCGTCGATCACGATGTGATGCCCGCCAGCCTTCAAGGTGATACTGGCCCCCGCATCCAGCACCACGCTGGCGCCCGCCCGCAGATGCACTTGTTGGCCGGCCTCCACGCTGAGGACGCTGCCCACGTCGGTCTGGCTGCGGCCCTTGATCGATTCGTGCCGGTCGCGTCCGACCTCCAGGCGGCAGTCGTTGACGACCTGCCGCTCCATGTCGCGCTGGGCGCGCAGGTAGATCAGTTCCTGCCCGGCCCGGTCTTCAAGGGTCAGTTCGTGGTAGCCGCCCGTAGGGGGCGAGCTGCGGCTGCGCAAGGTTGTCCGGGTCTGGTGGGCGGGCAGCCGGTAGGGCGTGGGGGTGACCTTGTTGACCACGCAGCCGGTGATCAGTGGCTTGTCCGGATCGCCCTCCAGGAAGGTCACCACCACTTCCATGCCGACGCGCGGAACGGTCACCGCCCCGAAACCGTCTCCGGCCCACGCCGACGACACGCGCACCCAGCAACTGCTGCGCTCGCTGTTGGAGTGCGCCCGATCCCAAGGGAACTCGACCTTCACCCGCCCGTGTTCGTCGCAGTAGATGTCTTCGCCTTTGGGGCCTGTGACCCTTGCGGTCTGGCTGACGAGCGGCGGCCGGCGCGCCGGCAGGGGCGGGCGGTACACCACGTCGGCAGGGGCCGCGGTGAAGGTGTTGCGGTAGCCTCGGGCAAAGTCTTCGCCGGGTTGAATGCCGTGGGGCGCCGTTTCCTCCAGCACCTGGGGTTGCCGGCCCTCGTGCGTCACGCTGAGCAGCAGCCACAGGGCGTTGCATCTTTTCCGGGGGTGTCCGCTCAGCTCGAACAGATGGCCGCTGCGCAGGGTCGGCTGGTCGCTTGCGGCCTCGGCCAGTTCGTAGTCGGCCCGATACCGCTCCAGCGCCTGGCGGGCGAGCCGTTTGCCGCGCTTCTCGCCCTCCAGGAGCAACGGATAGCGGTAGTCCTCAAGGGTTGGCTCGAACTCGGCGCGGAAGCGGCTTTCGAGCGTCAGGCTTGGACGATTCAAGTCGTAGTCGCGGCGCGTGACGGCGCTGGTGCGGGTTCTGGCGCTCAAGGAAAACCGTCTGACCACCGGGTGCCCGGCGACCATGCCGCTGTCCTGTCGGTAGGGCGTGGCGGGCAGTGTGGCCAGGTACACCGGGTCATCGGTGAACACCAACAGATGGCCATCCGCAGAATGGCGGTGATGCCAGGCGATGCCTTCTTCGGCGCACAGGCGCTGAATGAACGCGAAATCGCTCTCGCCGTATTGGGTGCAATAGTCGCGCGGCGGCAACGGTTGGACATGAAAGGCAAAGGCGTCGGGCTGGATGCCGTGACGTTTGAGGACTTGCGCGATGATCTGCGCGACCGTCAGGCCCTGGAAAATCCGCTGGTCGTGGCTGAACTGCAAGTAGTGCAGGAAGGGCACCAGCGACAGGCCGTAGTGCGTCAGACGCTTTCCCGAGTCACCGGTCGACGCCTCTTCGATATGGCCGTGGATCCCCTCGCCGTGGTGGCCGAACCGGAGGAAGGCCGGCTGGCCGAGCAGGCTTTCCATGTCGAAATCAGGGTGTTCGCTGACCAGTTCGATGCGCAGGGCATAAAGGCCGCTGACCCTTTCGGTGCCGTTGAACGCCAGCACCTGGAAGTCATGGCGGACGCCGGGAATGTGCAGCGTGACGGAGGCGGAATTGACAGTTTCAGACATGCGCGTGTCCCTGGATCGCGGGGAAAACCGGCGTGGTGTCGAAACCGTCCCTGGCCAGCGCACGCCGATGTTTGGCTGCACGCTAACAAGGCGTGAAACATGTTTATGTAAGAAGTGTCCGGCGCTTGAGTCAGACCGATCCGTGTTTCAAAGTGCGGGTTCTGTTTGAGGAAAGGGCTGTAGGAAGAGTGATGTCGGGATAAAGCATTCGATGCATGAACCCCCTTTTGCGCAAGGCCTTTGGAACTAGTGGATATATAGGATGCCATCATTGTGATGGCACTTTTATTGTTCCCGGTGGTTTTTCACCCTTTGTTCATAGATACCGTCCCATTTTCAGAACCGTCCTACTTCATTTTTTTTCCGGATTTGTCATGCTTGTCGCCCTTACTTGTGGGACGAGCGTGCAGCTGTCCGGTGGCGGTTTCGCGGGCCGCTCTAGGTCGAAGGTTTCGGCCTTGAGGGAGGTAAACGTGGAATATAAACAGGCATCAGGGAAACCCTTGCGGCATATAGGGCAATCTCTTACAGAGCCCAATGAACACTTCGTCTTGTTGTTTAATCGGATGCTTGCTAGTGGCCATCATAGTGATTACGATGCGCGCACTTGAAAGAGCAGAAACTCAATTGGATGAGTCGCTTCACCGCTCTTCGCTACTGTCCCGCGCCGCTGCCATTCCAATGGGCGCACGACCGTAATCCAAACTAAAGGCCATGGATGTCCTACTCGAGCAAACTTTCCGCCCATTACCTCGAACTCGCTAAAGTCTCTGTTTCCAAAGAGAATTTTGCGGGCGAAGACGTTCGCTTCTCGAGCGAATTCGAGGCGCTGGAAAGCGAGCTGGCCAAGGCTTCGTCGATGCACGAAAGCGGCCAGATCGACTGGCTCAAAATCCGCGAAAACAGCGAAACCCTCCTGCGCACGCAGTCCAAGGATCTGCGGGTCGGCGCCTGGTTGACGTGGTCGCTGTACCAGCGCGAATCCTTCCCCGGCCTGCTCGCCGGCCTCGGCCTGCTGCACCATCTGTCGGAAAACAACTGGGCCGACATCCACCCGCTCAAGCCCCGCACCCGGGCCGCCGCCATCGGCTGGCTGGTGCCGCGGCTGGAGCAGGTCATCACCGAAAACGTCGCGATCAAGGAACAGCTGCCGATGTTCCGGCGCCTGTCCGAGCATCTGGACGGCCTCGACGCCGCCTGCAGCCAGCACCTGGGCGACGACGCGCCGCTGCTGCTGCCGGTCAGCCGCCGGCTGAAGACCATGATCCAGCGCGCCGCCGACAACCAGCCGGAGCCCGGCGTGGTCGGCGCGGCGGTGGCCCAGGTCAAGCAGGCCGCCACCCAGCTGTTCACCCCCGGCGCACCGATCGACAACGAGAAAGAGGCCTACAAGGCCCTGCGCGCCCAGCAGGAGAGCGCCCGTCCGCTGTGCGCCTGGTGGCTCAAGCAGAAGGCCACCGACCTGCGCGCCCTGCGCCTGAACCGCACGCTGCTGTGGCTGCCGATCGACGCGGTGCCCGAGCGCAACGCCGAGCAGATCACCGTGCTGCGCAACCTGCCGACGGACAAGCTCAAGGCCTATCAGGATCGTTTCGACCAGGGCAAGTACGCCGACCTGCTGGTGGAGCTGGAGGCGAGCCTGGCGAAGGCGCCGTTCTGGTTCGACGGCCAGCGGATGGTCTGGGAATGCCTGCAGAACCTCAACGCCGAAATGGCCATGCGCGAAGTGGAGATCCACTTCGCGCTTTTGGTTCAGCGCCTGCCCGGCATCGTCGAGCTGCGTTTTCACGACGGCGTGCCGTTCGCCGATCCGGCCACCCGCGCCTGGATCGCCGCCAACGTCATGCCGCACCTGCAGAGCGCCAGCGCGCCGCGCAAGGTCGAGGCCGAGGTCGAGACCCAGCCGGCCTGGGAAAAGGCCCTCGAAGAGGTGATGCCGATCCTGCGCAAGGAAGGCCTGAAGGCCGCCGTGCAGATCCTCAAGCAAGGCCTGCAGGCCGCCCACGGCGGACGGGTGCGCTTCTTCTGGCAGTTCGCCCTGGCGCGCCTGTGCTTCATGGCCAAGAAGTACGAACTGGCCAAGAACCAGCTCGAAACCCTCGATCAGACACTACAGGACTCAGGCCTGCACGCCTGGGAGCCCGATCTTGCGCTGGAAGTGCTGCACCTGCTGCACAGTTGCTGCGAGCTGATGCCGCAGAACCATGCCGTACGTGAACGCAAGGATGAGATTTATCGCAGGCTGTGCCACCTCGACCTCGAAGTGGTACTCGAATAGGCCCCAGGGCCACAACCGCAAGGAGAAAAGCCATGGCCAAAGAAGGCTCGGTAGCCCCCAAGGAACGCATCAACGTCACCTTCAAACCCGCCACCGGCGGTGCTCAGGAAGAGATTGAACTGCCGCTGAAACTGCTGGCGATCGGTGACTACACCCACCGCAAGGACGAGCGCAAGATCGAGGATCGCAAGCCGATCAGCATCGACAAGATGACCTTCGACGAGGTGCTGGCCAAGCAGGAGCTGAGCCTGACCCTGAGCGTGCCGAACCGTCTGCAGGAAGACGGCGAAGCCGACGAGCTGGCCGTGCAGCTGCGCGTCAACTCCATGAAGGACTTCAACCCGGCCAGCCTGGTCGAGCAAGTGCCTGAACTGAAAAAGCTGATGGAACTGCGCGATGCGCTGGTGGCCCTCAAAGGCCCGCTGGGCAACGCCCCTGCGTTCCGTAAAGCCATCGAAGGCGTGCTCGCCGACGACGAATCCCGCGGTCGCGTACTCGGTGAGCTGGGCCTGAACGCCGCAGCCCCGGACGCCTGAGACTCCAGCAGCCAAGGAAGCCAACACAATGAGCACTAGCGCAGCACAACAGAACGCCGCCGAGAACGGCGAATACAGCATCCTCGACAGCATCATCGCCGAGACCCGCCTGACGCCGGACGACGAAGCCTACGACATCGCCAAACGCGGTGTGTCGGCGTTCATCGAAGAGCTGCTCAAGCCGCAGAACAACGGCGAGCCGGTCAAAAAGGCCATGGTCGACCGCATGATCGCCGAGATCGATGCCAAGCTCAGCCGTCAGATGGACGAAATCCTGCACCACCCGGACTTCCAGGCCCTGGAATCGTCGTGGCGCGGCCTGCAGCTGCTGGTGGACCGCACCAACTTCCGCGAAAACATCAAGATCGAAATCCTCAACGTCTCCAAGGACGACCTGCTGGACGACTTCGAAGACTCGCCGGAAGTGATGCAGTCGGGCCTGTACAAGCACATCTACACCGCTGAATACGGCCAGTTCGGTGGACAGCCGGTAGGCGCGATCATCGCCAACTACTACCTGTCCCCAAGCTCGCCGGACGTGAAGCTGATGCAGTACGTGTCCAGCGTCGCCTGCATGTCCCACGCGCCGTTCATCGCCGCCGCCGGCCCGAAATTCTTCGGCCTGGAAAGCTTCACCGGCCTGCCGGACCTGAAGGACCTGAAAGACCACTTCGAAGGCCCGCAATTCACCAAGTGGCAGAGCTTCCGTACCTCCGAAGACGCCCGCTACGTCGGCCTTACCGTGCCGCGTTTCCTGCTGCGCAACCCGTACGACCCGGAAGAGAACCCGGTCAAGTCGTTCGTGTACAAGGAAAACGTCGCCAACAGCCACGAACACTACCTGTGGGGCAACACCGCCTACGCGTTCGGCACCAAGCTGACCGACAGCTTCGCCAAGTTCCGCTGGTGCCCGAACATCATCGGCCCGCAGAGCGGCGGCGCCGTTGAAGACCTGCCTCTGCACCACTTCGAGAGCATGGGCGAGATCGAGACCAAGATCCCGACCGAGGTCCTGGTGTCCGACCGCCGCGAGTACGAACTGGCCGAGGAAGGCTTCATCTCCCTGACCATGCGCAAAGGCTCCGACAACGCGGCGTTCTTCTCCGCAAGCTCGGTGCAGAAGCCGAAGTTCTTCGGCATCAGCGCAGAAGGCAAGGCGGCTGAGCTGAACTACAAGCTCGGCACCCAACTGCCGTACATGATGATCGTCAACCGTCTGGCCCACTACCTGAAGGTCCTGCAGCGCGAGCAACTCGGTTCGTGGAAAGAGCGCACCGACCTCGAGCTGGAACTGAACAAGTGGATCCGCCAGTACGTGGCCGACCAGGAAAACCCGAGCGCCGAAGTCCGTGGCCGCCGTCCTCTGCGCGCTGCGCAGGTGATCGTCAGCGACGTCGAAGGCGAGCCGGGCTGGTACCGCGTCAGCCTGAACGTGCGTCCGCACTTCAAGTACATGGGTGCCGATTTCACCCTGTCGCTGGTCGGCAAGCTGGACAAAGAGTAAGAGCGACTCATGGACGGATACGGCAGCCTTTTCGAACGCCTGAACGGCGACGCGGACCTGCGCGCCGGCTGGAGCCGCGAGGCTTCGGCCATGGCGTCGGTGGCTGCCCATCTGGCCAAAATGCTCAGCACCCGGGCGGGCAGCGTGCAGACGCTGTCCGACTACGGGTTGCCCGATCTCAATGACATGCGCCTGAGCCTGCACGACTCCCTGAGCCAGGCCCGCCTGGCCATCGAAAGCTTCATCGAAGCCTACGAGCCGCGCCTGAGCAACGTGCGTGTCATTTCCCTGCCGCGTGACCACGACCAGCTCCGCCTGTCCTTCAGCATCGAAGGCCTGCTGGAGGTGGACGGTTTCAAGCGTCAGGTCAGTTTCTCCGCGCGCCTGGACGGCAGCGGCCAAGTGAAGGTCAACTAAGGAAATCCCCGATGTCCGGCAAACCCGCAGCCCGCGTCTCCGACCCCACCGCTTGCCCGCTCCCAGGCCACGGCACCAACCCGATCGCCGCCGGTTCCGGCGACGTCTTCTTCGACGGCCTCCCGGCCGCCCGCCAGGGCGATGCCTCGGCCTGCGGCGGCGCCCTGGTCGGCGACCTCGCCACCACGGTGCTGATCAACGGCAAACCGGCTGCGACCGTGGGTTCGGTCGGGGCTCATGGCAACAAGGTCACGGCGGGTTCCGGGACGGTGATCATCGGCAATTCGCATTCGCCGGCGCCGTTTGTGCCGCCGTTGCCGCTCATTCTTCCTGGGTTTGATGAGCAGTTTGCGCTCACCGATGTGTCCGGTGCGCCGATGGCAGACCGGCGATACCTGATTGTTCGCCAGGATGGCTCGCACGAGGAAGGAGTGACCAACGCAAAAGGCTTCACTCATCGGCTTGCTCGCCACGACAGTGCGGAGAAGATCGAAATCTACGTTGCACAGGAGGACTGATAAGTGGGCGCCGACACTATCAAAACTTCGAGTGGTGCCTTTGCAAAAGTCGCGACCATGCAAAGCACGCCGACTAAAGATCTCACTCCCAAGCCAATTGCTGTCGAACATGGCCTGACGGTCTTCCTTGGGGGAGCAGGGATGATTGGAGCCTATAACGCGGACATGGTAGCGGCTCTCAAGGAAGCCGGTATCCCTAACGCGGTATATGGGAACTACTCATCATTGACGGCTGGATTGGATAAGCATGTCCCGGATATGGTCGACATGCTTAGCGATGCCGCCTCTGTGGTTTTATATAATCAGGATGAAAGTGATCCTGTTATTTTCGAATATGGCGAACTTCAGAAGTGTACTTATGGTGGAGAATACATAGAGAAAAAGTATCTCTATGGATTGATCACTATCAAGAGTAACAGTGTAGTGGAGTGCACGCCAACCAGCGACATCCTAGCGATCAAAATCGGTCGAGACGTTTCCAAAATCAAAGCGACGGAGTTTCCTCTTAGCTCGATGGAAATCACCAAGCCGCTGCCGAAGGTCGGGCAGTTTAATATTGTTGGGTACTCCTGGGGATCTGTCATCGCGGCTCGTACGGCCATGTACTATGCGCGTTCCGGGGTCAAGGTCAGCAATGTTGTGCTCATCGGATCTCCGATAAATAAAAGCCTGAAAGATGCTGTTAGTAATCATCCCAATATTGGTAAAGCAATAGTCATCAATTTGCAGGATAAGGGCGACCCCATCTACGCAGGCATGACCGACAAGGAGTTGGTGGACTCTGCGCTCAAGCTAGGAAAGCAGATGCCGACCGCAGAGGGGCACTTCTACTATTCCGGTGATACGCCTGAAGGCAGGGTCAGACGTCGTGAGCTTGCAAAGCTGCTTTTCTCCAAGGGGCTTCGTTAAATGTTCCGTCTGCTCTATCTGTTGATATCAACGGTGATGCTGTTGATGCCGTTCACCGACCCAAAGAGCAAATGGCTAGTGGGCGGAGTGGAACTGTATGGTTACTTCTTTATTTTTTGCATCATTGTTTACATTCCTTTGATGGTTGCTGCTTTTGTTTTTTTTGTGAAGTCGTTGCTGATGTTTGTGCGGAAAAAAGAACTTCGAAAGGGTTCTTTGTCGTTGGCGGCGGCCGTCATTGGCGCTGTCGCTCTGTATGGCTTTAATTATTGGGTGTTCAATGACATTTACTAATGCTGGAAAAGTTGGGGTCTCCCAGTATTTTCAATTTATGAAGAGTAAATATCTTTTGCTTGCTGGCGCAGTCCTGGTGGTTTTGTCCTTCTGGACCTGGTATTGCGTCAATGCAATGATCGGCTTTCCCGCAGGCATTACCCAGATCAGTCCCTCCGGTCGATACATTCTGGAAAACGTACGAGTGGGAAAAATTTTTCCATTCGGCGGCATGGCTTACCTCAGGGTCATCGACAGAGAAAACCCTCAAGTCGTCTATCGCACGCCCTTGTATGACACTCAGTCCCTGGACATGAACACAAACGAGACCGAATCCACTGTCGGGATCGTCTGGATATATTTTGATCGCAACAAGAAGTCCTTTGAAATTGCCATGCCGGAATGGGAAGAAAGTTGGATGAACATGTTCATCAGCAATACCCCATACACGCATCTGGAAAATTGAACGATATGGATCGGACGAACGAATTTCAGGGTTACCTGGCCGGTGTCGCCGACAGCGATCTGTTCGGCTGTCTGGCCTTGCTGAGCTTTGTCCTGCTGGTGACTGCCTTGCATCGTGCTGCCCGAGCTTCGCGTGTGCACCGGGTTCTGACGCTGTTCGTCCTGATGATGGTCGTAGCGATCCATGGCACCGGTACCTGGTACCTGAACCTGAGGCCAGCATGAGCCATTCCAGTCGACTTGCCATGTGCCTGTTTGTCCATGCCCTCGGATGCGTGGCCTATGCATTTCTGAATGACGCCGTTGTGCTTGCCTACAAAGGGTTGAACGGCGGCTTCACCTCCAGGGGCGTTGCCGTCGGCATGGCCAGCTACGCGCTTTTCTACATCTTTTTGACCATCAATCTGATTGTCGCGTTGGTGCCGAACCTGTTCGCCAAGCTACTGCTGCTGTGTCTGATGGTGGGTTTCATCTTGCTTTGGATGCTGCCGGATCAGCCCTTGAGGGCGTTGTTTTATGGCGTGGCTCAGGGCTGCGCCACGTTGCTGTCAATTCTCGCTACTCAGGTCATCGAGTTGCGTTGGGCGGCCCGAAGCATTGCCGGTCGTGTGCAGAACCGGCCAGAAGGCGGTCTCGCATGAACAGTGCAGTCGCAGGACGCAAAACACAGGGCACCACTTACGTGAGCTCCATTACCAGGCAGGTACTTTCCCGTGTCCTTTAACCACTACTACCAAAGCGAACTCACCGCACTGCGCCAACTGGGCCGTCGTTTCGCCGAGCGTAGTCCGGCGTTGGCGCCGTTCTTGGGGCAGGCCGGGCGGGATCCGGATGTGGAGCGGTTGCTGGAAGGCTTTGCGTTCCTGACCGGGCGTCTGCGCCAGAAGCTCGATGACGAGTTGCCGGAGCTCAGCCACTCGCTGATGCAACTGCTGTGGCCGAACTACATGCGGCCGCTGCCGGCGTTCAGCATTCTGCAGTTCGACCCGCTCAAGCGTTCGGGGCCGGCGCTGAAGGTCGAGCGGGACACACCGATCGAGAGCGTGCCGATCGAAGACGTGCGCTGCCGCTTCCGCACCTGCTACCCGACCGAAGTGCTGCCGCTGGACCTGGCCGCGCTGAACTACTCGGTGAAGGGCGACGGCTCGTTGCTCAGCCTGCGCCTGGAGATGAGCGCCGACGGCCACCTCGGCGAGCTGGAACTGAGCAAGCTGCGCCTGCACTTCGCCGGCGAGCGCTACATCAGCCAGATGCTTTACCTGAGCCTCTTGCGCAACCTCGAAGGTATCGAGCTGATCCCGCTGGACGGCGCCGGCAAGCCCATCGACGGGGTCAGCGGCAAGCCGATGGCGTTCAAGATCCCGGGCGACCGCGTCAAGCCGGTGGGCTTCGCCGAAGAAGAGGCGCTGATCCCGTACCCGCTCAACACCTTCCGCGGCTACCGCTACCTGCAGGAATACTTCGCCTTCCAGGACAAGTTCCTGTTCGTCGACGTCAACGGCCTCGACATCCTCAAGGCGCTGCCGGAAGACACGCTTAAGCAGATGCGCGGCCTGGAGCTGCGCTTCGACATCCGCAAGAGCGGGATCATGCGCATGCGCCCGACCCTGGACAACGTGAAGCTGTTCTGCACGCCGATCGTCAACCTGTTCAAGCACGACGCGCTGCCGATCCGCCTCGACGGCAAGCAGGACGAATACCTGCTGCTGCCGGCGGAATTCGACCTGGAGAACTGCGGCGTGTTCTCGGTGGAGACCGTCACCGGCTGGAAGCCCGGCGGCCTCGGCTATCAGGAGTACGTGCCGTTCGAATCGTTTGAGCACGACCCGAGCTTCGACGTGCCCAACAGCCGTCCGCACTACAGCATCCGCCAGCGCTCGTCCTTGCTGCACGACGGCCTCGACACCTACCTGAGCTTCGGCATCCGCCACACCGAGGCCCACGAGACCCTGTCGATCGAGCTGACGTGCACAAACCAGAACCTGCCGCGCAAGCTCAAGCTCGGCGATATCTGCATGGCCTGCGAAGAGACGCCGGAGTTCCTGAGTTTCCGCAACATCACCCCGGCCACGTCGAGCTTCGCGCCGCCGCTGAACCGTGACTTCCTGTGGAAGCTGATCAGCAACATGTCGCTCAACTACCTGTCGCTGGCCGACGTCAACGCGCTGAAGGTGATCCTGGAGACCTACGACCTGCCGCGCTACTACGACCAGCACGCGGAGAAGGTCAGCAAACGCCTGCTCGGCGGCCTCAAGCACATCAAGCACCATCACGTGGACCGCCTGCACCGTGGGCTGCCGGTGCGCGGCCTGCGCACCGAACTGACCATCGACCCGGAAGGCTACATCGGTGAAGGCGACCTGTTCGTCTTCGCCTCGGTCCTCAACGAGTTTTTCGCGCTTTACGCCAGTCTCAATTCGTTCCACGAACTGCGGGTCAAGAGCACACAGGGAGAGGTGTACCAATGGACACCACGTATGGGTCTGCAGCCCCTGCTCTAAGCGGGCTGACCCGGGCAATACGCGAGTACTCGCTGTTCCAGGCCGTGCTGCTGGTGATCGACCGGCTGCGCGATGCGCACCCGTACCTGAGCGAAGACGACCTGTACGACCAGCTGGAATTCCAGGCCAACCCGAGCCTCGGGTTCCCCGGCTGCGACGTCGACCGCGTGGAGTTCTTCGAAGAGCACGGGCAGATGCGCGCGCGCATGCGCTTCAACCTGATCGGCTTGGTCGGCTCCGGTTCGCCGCTGCCGGCGTTCTACGGCGAACAGGCCCTGGGCGACAGCGAAGAAGGCAACCCGACGCGCAACTTCCTCGACCTGTTCCACCATCGCCTGCAGCGGCTGCTGCTGCCGATCTGGCGCAAGTACCGCTACCGCGCCAGTTTCCAGAGCGGCGCCATCGACCCGTTCTCGTCGCAGCTGTTCGCCCTGATCGGCCTGGGCGGCGACGAGATCCGCAAGGCCAAGGAACTGAACTGGAAGCGCCTGCTGCCGTACCTCGGCCTCTTGAGTCTGCGGGCCCACTCGGCGGCCCTGATCGAGGCGGTGCTGCGGTACTACTTCAAGCACGAGGACCTGGTCATTGAGCAGTGCCTGGAGCGCCGGGTGGAGATCCTCGAAGAGCAGCGCAACCGTCTCGGCTTCGCCAACAGCGTGCTGGGCGAAGACCTGGTGCTGGGCGAGCACGTGCGCGACCGCAGCGGCAAGTTCCGCATCCACATCACCGAACTCGACTGGGAGCGGTTCCACGAATTCCTGCCCATCGGCTTCGGTTACCAGCCGCTGTGCGCGCTGGTGCGGTTCACCCTGCGTGACCCGCTCGATTACGACATCCGCCTGGTGCTGCGTCCGGAAGAGATCCGCGAACTGCGCATCGGCGAGAAGAACGACTGTCGCCTGGGTTGGACCAGTTGGCTGGGCTGCGAAAAAGCGGACGGTGTGGTGACCCTGGGCAGCAAAATTCATTAAGGACGTGAGCCATGATCAACGTAGACCTGCAACAACTCATCCAGGCGCTGGACGCCGAAACCCGCCGTGACCTGGAGCGTTCGGCTGAGCGTTGCGTCGCCCGCGGCGGCAGCAAGATCCTGGTCGAAGACCTGCTGCTGGGCCTGCTGGAGCGCCCGAACGGCTTGCTCGGCCGCGCCCTGCAAGACGCCGATGTGGACGCCGGCGAACTGAGCGCCGCGTTGCAGACCCGTGTGGAGCACAGCGCTTCGCGCAACCCGGTGTTCGCCCCGGAGCTGGTGCAGTGGCTGCAGGACGCGTTGCTGGTGGCCAACCTTGAGCTGGGCCAGACCCAGGTCGAGCAGGCCGCGCTGATCCTCGCGCTGCTGCGCAACCCGATGCGCTACGCCGGCAGCCGCTACCAGCCGCTGCTCGCCAAGCTCAACATCGACCGCCTGAAGGAATTCGCCCTGTCGCAGCAGGAGCAACCGGCGGCCGGCGGCAAACCCGCCGTCCAGGGCGAATCGTTGCTGCAGCGCTTCACCCACAACCTGACCCAGCAGGCCCGCGACGGCAAGCTCGACCCGGTGCTGTGCCGCGACGGCGCGATTCGCCAGATGGTCGACATCCTCGCCCGGCGCCGCAAGAACAACCCGATCGTGGTGGGCGAGGCCGGCGTCGGCAAGACCGCCATCGTCGAAGGCCTGGCCTCGCGCATCGCCGCCGGCGAAGTGCCGCAGGTGCTCAAGGGCGTCGAGCTGCTGGCCCTGGACATGGGCCTGCTGCAGGCCGGCGCCAGCGTGAAGGGTGAGTTCGAGCGCCGCCTCAAGGGCGTGATCGACGAGGTCAAAGCCTCGCCGAAGCCGATCATCCTGTTCATCGACGAAGCCCACACCCTGATCGGCGCCGGCGGCAATGCCGGCGGTTCCGACGCGGCCAACCTGCTCAAACCGGCGCTGGCCCGCGGCGAACTGCGCACCATCGCCGCCACCACTTGGGCCGAGTACAAGAAATACTTCGAGAAGGATCCGGCGCTGGCCCGCCGCTTCCAGCCGGTCCAGCTGCACGAGCCGACCGTCAACGAAGCCGTGACCATCCTGCGTGGCCTGGCCCAGGTCTACGAGAAGAGCCACGGCATCTACCTGCGCGATGACGCCGTGGTGTCGGCGGCGGAACTGTCCGCCCGTTACCTGGCCGGCCGCCAACTGCCGGACAAGGCCGTCGATGTGCTCGACACCGCCTGCGCCCGCGTGCGCATCAGCCTGGCCGCCGCCCCGGAAAGCCTGGAGCGCCTGCGCGGCGAGCTGGCCGAAGGTGGCCGTCAGCGTCAGGCCCTGCGCCGCGACGCCGAGGCCGGCCTGCCGGTCGACCACGAAGCGCTGGAGGCGCTGGAAGCGCGTCTGGACGAGGCCGAAGACGAAATGGCCGCGCTGGAAACCCTGTGGACCGAACAGAAGCAACTGGCCGAGCGCCTGCTGGATCTGCGCCAGCAACTGGCCAAGGCCCGCGAAGCGGCGGCGGTCGAGCCGGTGGTGAGCATCGAGGAAGACGCCGAAGGCACCGTGATCGAGACCCTCGTGGCCGAGAGCGATGAGGCCCAAAGCGTCGAGGCGCTGGAGGCCGAGCTGCATGAGACCCACAGCGCCCTGACCGCCGCCCAGGCCAAGGAGCGTCTGGTCAGCTTCGAAGTCTGCCCGCGCCTGGTGGCCGAGGTGATCAGCGCCTGGACCGGCGTGCCGCTGGCGCAGCTGGCCCGCGAACACAACGCCAAGGTCGCGAGCTTCGCCACCGATCTGCGCACCCGCATCCGTGGCCAGGAACAGGCCGTGCACGCCCTCGACCGTTCGATGCGCGCCACCGCCGCCGGCCTGAACAAGCCGGACGCGCCGGTGGGCGTGTTCCTGCTGGTGGGCCCGAGCGGCGTCGGCAAGACCGAAACCGCGCTGGCGCTGGCCGACCTGCTGTACGGCGGCGACCGCTTCATCACCACCATCAACATGTCCGAGTTCCAGGAGAAACACACCGTTTCCCGCCTGATCGGCGCACCGCCGGGCTACGTCGGCTACGGCGAGGGCGGCATGCTCACCGAAGCCGTGCGCCAGAAGCCGTACTCGGTGGTGCTGCTCGACGAAGTCGAGAAGGCGGATCCGGACGTGCTCAACCTGTTCTACCAGATCTTCGACAAAGGCGTGGCCAACGACGGCGAAGGGCGTGAGATCGACTTCCGCAACACGCTGATCCTGATGACCTCGAACCTGGGCAGCGACCGCATCAGCGACCTGTGCGAGAACGGCCAGCGGCCGACCGCCGAAGTGCTGGAAGAGACCATCCGTCCGGTGCTGAGCAAGCACTTCAAGCCGGCGCTGCTGGCGCGCATGAAAGTGGTGCCGTACTACCCGGTGGGCGGCCCGGTGCTGCGCGAGCTGATCGAGATCAAGCTGGGCCGTCTGGGCGAGCGCCTGAACCGCCGTCAGCTGGACTTCACCTGGTGCCAGAACCTCGTCGATCACCTGTCCGAGCGCTGCACCCAGAGCGAAAGCGGCGCGCGCCTGATCGACCATCTGCTCGACCAGCACGTGCTGCCGCTGGTGGCTGACCGCCTGCTCGACGCCATGGCCACCGGCGAAAGCCTGCAGCGCGTGCACGCCACCCTCGACGGCGATGCCGGCGTGACCTGCGAGTTCGCCTGAGGTGGGTGTGATGTTCACTCAAGTGCCGCAGCCGCTGCTCTATGCCGAAGCCTTGCTGGCGCAGTTCGCCAGCCTGTCGCGGGCGGCGGACGGCGCTGCGCTGCTGGGTGAGTTCGTGCGCGGCCTGGCGGAACTGAGCGGCTGCGAGCTGACGCAGCTGTACCTGCTCGACGCCACGCACACGTGCCTTGGGATGAACGCCGAATGCCTCGACGGCGTGCTGCAGCCGCGCGAGGCGGCGAGCCTGCCGGCGGACTACAACGGCGAACAGCTGCTGCAGTTCGCCCTGTGCCAGAACCGCGTGGTGTGCCTGAGCGAACTGAGCGGCAGCCTGCACGAGACCAGCTTCCTGCCGGCGACCTCTGCGCCGTGGCAGTCGTTGCTGTGCGTGCCGCTGGTCAACCCGCAGAAGGCGGTCGAAGGGCTGCTGCTGTGCGCCAGCCGCCGCCATGCCGACCTGCAAGGCTTCGCCGACTCCCTGGGCCAGCTCGGCTCGTTCGTGCTCGGCCAACTGCATCTGCTGCAACGCCTGCGGCAACCGGCGTGCGCCGCCGAACCGGCCCTGCGCAGTGTGCCGAGCATCAGCGGCTACGGCCTGATCGGCAAGAGCCCGGCGATGCGCCAGACCTACTCGCTGATCGGCAAGGTGCTGCACAGCCCCTACACCGTGCTGCTGCGCGGCGAGACCGGCACCGGCAAGGAAGTGGTGGCGCGGGCGATCCACGACTGCGGCCCGCGCCGCTCCCAGGCGTTCATCGTGCAGAACTGCGCGGCGTTCCCGGAAAACCTGCTGGAAAGCGAGCTGTTCGGCTACCGCAAGGGCGCCTTCACCGGCGCCGACCGCGACCGCGCCGGGCTGTTCGACGCGGCCAACGGCGGCACCCTGCTGCTGGACGAGATCGGCGACATGCCGCTGTCGCTGCAGGCCAAGCTGCTGCGCGTGTTGCAGGAAAGCGAGATCCGGCCGCTGGGCTCCAACGACACCCACAAGATCGACGTGCGCATCATCGCCGCGACCCACCGCGACCTGTCGGTGCTGGTCAGCGAAGGCAAGTTCCGCGAAGACCTGTACTACCGCCTCGCGCAGTTCCCGATCGAACTGCCGGCCCTGCGTCACCGCGAAGGCGACATCCTCGACCTGGCCCGGCACTTCGCCGACAAGGCCTGCGCGTTCCTGCAGCGCGACCCGGTGCGCTGGTCCGAGGCGGCGCTGGAGCACCTGTGCGGCTACAGCTTCCCCGGCAACGTGCGCGAGCTCAAAGGGCTGGTCGAGCGGGCGGTGCTGCTGTGCGAAGGCGGCGAGCTTTTGGCCGAGCATTTTTCCCTGCGCCTGGAACCGCCGCCGGAAGACAACAGCGGCCTGAACCTGCGCGAACGACTGGAGCGGGTCGAGCGCACGCTGCTGCTCGACTGCCTGCGCAAGAACGACGGCAACCAGACCCTGGCCGCCCGCGAACTGGGCCTGCCCCGGCGCACGCTGCTGTACCGGCTCGGCCGCCTGAACATCAATCTGGGGGACTTCGATGGCTGACCTGCAATGGCTTGCATCCTCACCGAGGATGGCGCGAAGGCCCCGATGCAGAGCCTTCGCCAACACCCCGAACACCTCTTTCAGCGCCGCCCGCAAGGGTCGGCGCTTTGTGCTTTGTCTACACCTGGAGACCCTCTGATGCCTGTACGTCACTGGCAAGCCGTCCTGCTGACCCTCGTCGTTCTATGCGGCCTCGGCGGCTGCAGCGGCAACTACAAATACAACGACAAGGACTATCGCCCGTTGGGTGATCCGCAGGCGGCCAATCGCGGCAAGTGACCGCAAGGAGCATCAAACATGGAACTGGTTTTCGAAATGCTGAACACCAAGCAGTTCGTGCCCACCGAACTGTGCCAGAAGACCTTCAAGCAGGCCGGCGGCGTGATCGGACGGGGCGAGGACTGCGACTGGATCATCCCGGACCGCAAGCGGCACCTGTCCAACCACCACGCGATCGTCAGCTACCGCGAGGGCACGTTTTTCCTCACCGACACCAGCAGCAACGGCGTGCAGGACGGTGAGAGCGGCGCCCGCCTGCACAAGGGCGAGCCGGTGCGCATCGAACACGGCAGCACCTACGTGCTGGGCGATTTCGAGATCCGCGCGCGCCTGGTGCGCGACCCGGCGACCTTCGACGGCGAAGCCGGGCGCCCCCGTGCCGCCGGCAGCATCATCCCGGACGACGCCTTCCTCGACCTCGACCCGCTCAACGCGCTGGAGCAGCAGGAGCGCGTGTACTCGGAGATCGAAGAGCTGCTGGCGCCCAACACCAAGCCTGAGGACTCCCGTCAGCGCGCCGACTACGCCCGCATCGACATGGAAAGCCTGATGGTGCCGGAGCTGATCAGCGAGCCGGCCAAGCCTGAGCCGGCCCCGGCGCCGAAAGCCGTCGAGCGCCAGAGCGAAGGGTTCTGGGAACACTTCGGCACGGCGCTGGGCGTGGACCTCAAAGGCCTGAGCCACGACGAGCGCGAAGAATTGGCGCTGAACGCGGCGCGCCTGCTCAAGCAGAGCATCGGCGGCCTGCAGCAGAGCCTGCGCACCCGTTCGGAGCTCAAGAACGAACTGCGCCTGGCCCAGACCACCGCCCAGGGCACCAACAAGAACCCGCTGAAGTTCGCGGTGGATGCCGGCGAAGCGCTGGGCATGCTGCTGCAGCCGCACAAGCCGGGGCACCTGCCGGCGGCGCAGGCGGTGTCCCGTGCGTTCCGCGACTTGCAGGCGCATCAGGTGGCCCTGCTGACCGCCAGCCGTGCGGCGGTGCGCGGCACCCTGGAGCACTTCTCGCCGGAGCAGCTGACCCTGCGTTTCGAGCGCGACAACAAGCCGCTGATCGCCACCTCCGGCGGCCGCTGGAGAGCCTTCGGCCGCTACCACCAGGCGCTGCGCCAGGACGACGACTGGAGCGAGCGCCTGCTGGCCCGCGACTTCGCCCAGGCCTACGAAGAACAGATCCGCCTGATCTCCACCCTACACACCGATCTTCAAGGATGATGCGCATGCCTCGCCGCTCGACCGCTTTTCTCAAGACGCTGACGGCCTTCGCCGCGCTGGTGCTGCTGGCCGGCTGCTCGTCGCTGACGCCGTATTCGACGATGACCAAGGTCAACCTGAAGCTGACCGGCAGCGACCAGCTGAACCTGGACCTCAACGGCCGGCCTTCGCCGATCGTGGTGCGCCTGTTCGAGCTCAAGCACCCGGTGACCTTCGAGAACGCCGACTTCTTCAGCCTCTACGAACGCGCCAAGGAATCCCTCAACCCGGACCTGGTGGCCAGCGAAGAACTGGAGCTGCGCCCGGGCGAAACCGTGGAGCTCAAGCTCAGCGTGGAGGAGGGCAGCCGCTACGTCGGCATCCTCGCCGCCTACCGCGACCTGTCGGACGCCCAATGGCGCCACACGGTGCAGATCACCCCGGTGGAAATCAACGAGGTCGACCTGACCCTCGATCAGGCCGGCATCCGCAATACCCATGCCGTGCTGGCCAAGGCGGGTGACTGACCATGAATACCCATAAAGTCATCTGGCAGGAAGGCATGCTGCTGCGTCCGCAGCACTTCCAGCACAACGACCGCTACTACGACCACCAGATGAAGACCCGCACCCAGTTGCTGGGCGGCTACACCTGGGGGTTCCTGAACCTTGAGATCGACCTGCAGTTCCTCAACATGGGCAAGCTTGTGATCAGCGAAGCCTCGGGGATCCTGCCGGACGGCAGCCTGTTCGAGCTCGGCGGCAACACCGAGCCGCTGGCCCTGGACGTGCCGCCGAACACCGGCAACACGCCGATCTACCTGGCGCTGCCGCTGGTCACCGGCAACCACATCGAGGCCCGCCGTCCGGAGCAGTCCGACGTGCTGGCGCGCTACACCGCCTACGAGACCGAAGTGGCCGACTCCAACGCCGGCGACGATTCGGCCAGTCAGGTCAGCTGCGGCCGCCCGGACTTCAAGCTGCTGCTCGGCGAGCAACAGAGCGACCAGGCCTACGTGAAGCTGAAGATCTGCGACGTGCTCGACACCACGCCGGACGGGGTGATCAGCCTCGACCCGGATTTCGTGCCGACCTACATCCAGGCCCACGCCTCCAGCTACCTGCTGTCGTGCCTGAAAGAAGTCATCAGCATGCTCAACCACCGGGGCGACACCATCGCCGAGCGCATCCGCTCCAACGGCAAGGTGGGCGGCGCGGAAGTCGGCGACTTCATGATGCTGCAACTGATCAACCGCACCGAACTGCTGCTGCGCCACTACCTGGGCCTGGAGCAGGTGCACCCGGAAGAGCTGTACCGCACGCTGCTGACCATGCTCGGCGACTTGGCGACGTTCTCCAGCGAAAACAAGCGCCCGCGCCTGGACAGCCGCTATTCCCATGCCGACCAGGGCGCAAGCTTCCGCAAGCTGATGGAATCGATCCGCCAGGTGCTGTCGATGGTGCTGGAACAGCACGCCATCGAGCTGATCCTCCAGGCGCGCCAGTACGGGATCATCGTGTCGCCGTTGCACGACCACAAACTGCTCGGCTCGGCCTCGTTCGTGCTGGCGGCCAGCGCCAACTGCGACTCCGAAGAACTGCGCCACCGCCTGCCGGCGCACCTCAAGGTCGGCCCGGTGGAGCGCATTCGCCAACTGGTCAACCTGCACCTGCCGGGGATCAAGGTCAAACCGTTGCCGGTGGCCCCGCGGCAGATCGCGTTCCACTCGAACAAAACCTATTTCATCCTCGAACTCAGTTCCGAAGACCTGGCGCAGCTCGAGCGCTCCGGCGGCTTCGCGTTCCACGTGTCCGGCGAATTCGCCGAGCTTGAACTGAAATTCTGGGCCATCAGGAACTGACCGACATGATCAAGGACATGGAACACAACCAGGACGACAAGACCGTCCTGCTCGACCGTCAGGGCCATGGCCCGGCGTCGGGTCCGCTGACCGACTTCGCTGCGCCGCCGCGCTTCGAGCAACTGGAAGAACGGATGATCTACGCCGCGCGCCTGCGCCCGGCGGAAGCCTTCAACATCAGCCTCAATTCGCTGGTGGCGGCGTCCTCCGAACTGCTGTCGGAAGTGGTGCGGCTCAAGCACAGCGAAACCCGCGAAGACCTGTACGCGCTCAACGAGCGCCTGACCGCCGGGCTCAAGCTGTTCGAGGTGCGCGCCCTGCACAACGGTGCCGAGAGCAGCCAGGTGATGGCCGCCCGTTACGTGCTCTGCACCGTGGTCGACGAAGCCGTCGTCACCACGCCGTGGGGCAACGAAAGCGAGTGGTCGCAGATGAGCCTGCTCAGCAGCTTCCACAACGAGACCTTCGGCGGCGAGAAGTTCTTCCAGCTGCTCGACCGGCTGTCGAAGAACCCGGTCAAGCACCTGCCGATGCTGGAGCTGATGTACCTGTGCCTGTCCCTCGGCTTCGAAGGCAAGTACCGGGTGCAGGCCCGCGGCATGCTGGAGCTCGAAGGCATCCGCGACGCCCTCTACCGGCAGATCCGCCAGCTGCGCGGCGACGTGCCGCGCGAGCTGTCGCCGCAGTGGGAAGGCCTGAACGACCAGCGCCGCAACCTGGTGCGCATCGTGCCGGCGTGGATGGTGGTGCTGTTCACCTTCGTCTGCCTGGTGATGATGTTCTCGGGGTTCGCCTGGGTGCTGGGCGAGCAGCGCGACACCGTTCTGCAACCTTATCAGCCGTTTGATCCGGCCGCGGCGGCGCCGCAGTCGCAGCCGTAAACAGGGACGTGTGATGAAAAAGTTTTTCAAGAAAGTCGGCGCCTTCCTGCGCCAGACCTGGGTCTGGACCCTGCTGCTGGTGCTGTTCGTGGCGCTGCTGGTGTGGTTCGTCGGGCCGTTGCTGGCGGTGGCCGACTACAAGTTCTGGGAAGGCTCGACCTCCCGCCTGCTGACCATCAGCGTGCTGTTCCTGATCTGGGGCCTGACCATGGTCTTCGTCAGCTGGCGCGCCGGGATCCGCAAGAAGGCCGTGGAAGAGACCGAAGACGGCCAGGACCGCATCCGCCGCGAAGAGCTGATCGACGAAGAGCAGAAGGAACTGAAGGCGCGCTTTCGTGATGCGCTGAAGACCCTCAAGACCTCGAGCCTGTACCGTGGCCGCAGCGAGCGCTGGCGCAACGACTTGCCGTGGTACCTGCTGATCGGCCCCCAGGGCAGCGGCAAGACCAGCCTGCTGGACTTCTCCGGGCTGGAATTCCCGATCAACAAGATCGACCGCAAGCTGACCCGCGACACCCTCGGCACCCGTCACTGCGACTGGTACTTCGCCGACCACGGCGTGCTGATCGACACCGCCGGGCGCTACATGAGCCAGCCGGACGCGGAAGTCGACGGCAGCGCCTGGACGACCCTGCTGGAGCTGCTGCGCAAGCGCCGCCGCGGCCGTCCGCTGAACGGCGTGCTGGTGACCATCCCGGTGGAGACCCTCACCGGCGGCAGCGAGCAGGACATCGAGACCCTGGCCCGCCAGGTGCGCGGCCGTCTGCAGGACGTGTACCAGAAGCTGCACGTCGATGTGCCGGTGTATCTGGTGCTGAGCAAGGCCGACAAGCTGCTGGGCTTCGACGAATTCTTCGACCAGCTGACCCGCGAGGAAAGCGACCAGGTGCTCGGCACCAGCTTCCGCAAGGATCAGGTCGGCACCGACGTGACCGTGCTGCGCGGTGAATTCGAAGAGCTGCTGCGTCGCCTCAACAGCCAGGTGATCATGCGCATGCACTCCGAGCGCGACACCCAGCGCCGCGGCCGCATCCTCGACTTCCCGCACCAGCTCGGCCAGATCGGCGAGCGCATGTGCCTGTTCGTCGACATGGCGTTCACCGGCAACCGCTACCAGCGGGCCAGCCAACTGCGCGGCTTCTACCTGATCAGCGCTCCGCACCTGACCCAGGAAATGGACTCCGCCACCGCCGGCATCGGCGCCAGCCTGGGCATGAGCGCCGGCGTACTGCCGACCCTGCGCAGCGGCCGTTCGCGGTTCATCCATCACCTGCTCAGCCGGGTGATCTTCCCCGAGGCCGACCTGGCGGGCCTGGACAAGCGCGAGCGCAGCCGCATCCACTGGGGCCAGCGTGCCCTGTACGTGGGCGCGCTGGGTGCATTGGCGCTGTTCGGCATGCTCTGGGCCGGCGGTTTCTCGGCCAACTACGAGCGCCTGGAGAACCTCCGTGCGCTGGCGCAGAACTGGACGCAGCAGCGCACCGCGCTGAGCCCGCGCGACGACGCGATGGGCGTGCTCAAGACCCTCGACACCAGCTACGCCGCCACCCAGGTGTTCCCGAAGAAGGGCGACGTGTCGTACCACGAGCGTTTCGGCCTGTACCAGGGCACCGACGTCAACCCGGTGGTCAAGGAAGCCTACGAGCGCGAGCTTGAGAAGCAACTGCTGCCACGGGTCGCTACCCAGCTCGAAGGGCAGATCCGCGCCAACATGAAGGACCGCGAAAAGCTGATCAACAGCCTGCGCGCGTACCTGATGCTGAACATGAAGGATCGCCGCGACGCCGCGTGGCTCAAGGACTGGGTCGCCAACGACTGGTCGATGCGCTACTCCGGCAACACCGCGGTGCAGAACGGCCTGACCACGCACCTGGAACGCCTGCTGCAACAGCCGTTCATCTACCCGCTCAACGAGCAACTGGTGACCCAGGCCCGTCAGGTGCTGCGCAGCGAATCCCTGGCCGCCGTGGTGTACCGCATGCTCCGCGAGCAGGCGCGCAACCTGCCGGACTACCGCTTCAGCCAGCACCTGGGCCCGCAGGGCTCGCTGTTCATCGGCACCGAGTACGTGATCCCGGGGTTCTACACCCTGCAGGGCTATCAGCAGTACTTCTCGGTGCAGGGCTCGGCGCTGGTCACCGACATCCTGCGTGACAACTGGGTGCTGGGCGAAGGCGCGGGCATCAGCGACATGGACCTGCGTCGCCTGATGGTCGAGCTGGAGCAGCTGTACTTTCGCGACTACGCCAACTACTGGAGCGAGGCCGTCGGCCAGGTGGCCCTGCCGCCGATCAACGACGCCGGCGAAGGCGCCGAGCAACTGGCGGGTCTGACTTCGGCCAACTCGCCGGTGCTGGCGCTGCTGTCGGAAGTGCGCGAGAACACTCGCTTCCCGGTGGTCGCCGAGCCGGTGGACGAAGCCGGCGACGCCGCCGATGCGCTGGCCGGGCAGAAGGGCAAGCTGGGCAAGGTCGGCAAGATCGCTTCCGCCGTGGCCGACAAGGCGTCGGCCATGAACGTGGCGAAGAACCTGCCGGACACCGCCAAGAAGTCTCTGCAACGCCGCTTCGAGCCGCTGCACCGTCTGCTGGACGACAACAACGGCCCGGCCGCCGACCTGACCCCGGCCCTCAACGCGCTCAACGACCTGCAACTGCAACTGGCCAGCCTGGCCCGTTCCAGCTCGCCGGAACAAGCTTCGTTCGAAATGGCCAAGACCCGCATGAGCGGCCAGCGCGATGCGCTGACCAACCTGCGCAACGCCTCCGGCCGCCTGCCGCGTCCGCTCAGCGTGTGGTTCAACGTGCTGGCCGAGGACTCCTGGCGCCTGGTGCTCAACGACGCCTACCAGTACCTCAACGGCCGTTACCAGAACGAGCTGTACAGCGTGTACGGCAAGACCATCAGCAAGCGCTATCCGTTCAGCGCCACCAGCACCAGCGACGTGGCGATCAGCGATTTCCGCGACTTCTTCAAGGCCCAGGGCATCGTCGACCGCTTCTTCGACACCTACATGCGTCCGTTCGTCAGCGGCGATCCGGGCAACTACCGGATGCGCAGCGTCGATGGCCACAGCCTGCCGGTGTCCAAGGTCTACCTCGACCAGATGGCCGCGGCGCTGGTGATCCGCCAGAGCTTCTTCTCGATCAACCCGGCCGAGCCGCAGGTGCAGTTCAAGCTGGAGCCGTACACCCTGGATCCGGCGGTCAGCCGCTCCGAGTTCAAGTTTGGCGACAAGGTCATGGAATACCGCCACGGCCCGATCCTGCCGATGTCCTTCAAGTGGCCGACCGATGCTGAAGACGGCCGCACCAGCCTGGTGATGGACAAGATGGCGGGCCGCCCGATCGGCATCGAGAAGAACACCGGCCCCTGGTCGCTGTTCCGCCTGTTCGACCTGATGCAGACGGAATACCTGACCGGCCGCGACGTGCTGGTGCTGAAGGCGGACGTGGGTGGCTTGCGCGCCAACTACCTGCTGACCAGCCAGCGCACGCCGAACCCGTTCGACCTCAGCGTGCTGCGCACCTTCCGCATGCCGGTGCAGCTCTGATGCTGGTGGCCAGCCCTTGGCGCAGCGCGGCCCGCACCGACGCGGGCAAGGTGCGTTCGCGCAACGAGGACGCCTTCCTCGACTGTCCGCAGCAGGGGCTGTGGGCGGTCGCCGACGGCATGGGCGGTCACCAGGGCGGCGACGTCGCCAGCCAGCTGATCGTCGCCAGCCTCGCGGAGCTGCCTCAGCAGGACGACTTCGACGAACGCCTCAAGGCCATCCGCCAGTGCCTGCACTGGCTCAACCGGCGTTTGGGGCAGGAGCTGACCGTCACCGCCGGCCGCCACGACAGCATCATGGGCAGCACCGTCGTGGCGCTGCTGGTGGAAGGCAACCGCGCGGCGTGCATCTGGGCCGGCGACAGCCGTTGCTACCTGTGGCGCGGGCAGCGTCTGTATCAACTGTCGAAGGATCATTCGCTGCAGCAGCAACTGATCGACGAGCAGCAGATGAGCGCCGAACAGGCCGCCGCGCACCCGGCGGCCCAGGCGCTGACCCGGGCGGTCGGCGCCGCCGAACAACTGACCCTGGATGTGCTGGAGCTTGAGGTGTATCCGGGCGACGTGTTCCTGCTGTGCAGCGACGGCCTCTACCAGGGCCTGAGCAGCGACGCGATGGGCAACGCCCTGAGCCTGAGCGCGCCGCATGTGGCGCTGGAGCGCCTGTTCGACGGCGCCCTGCGCGGCGCCGCGCGGGACAACCTGACCGCCGTGGTGGTGCGCCAATGAACGGGCTCGAATCCTCGGTCGACGACCTGCTCATGAGCGAAGAGCAGGCCAACAACCTGACCTACTTCGCCTTCGCCAAGTCCCACAAGGCAGAGCCCGCGCTGGCGCCGACCAAGGCCAGCATCGGCGAGCTGCCCCAGATCCTGGCGGGCCGCTACCACCTCGAGCGCCTGCTCGGGGCCGGCGGCATGGGCGCCGTCTACCGGGCGCGGGACCTTTTGCATGAGCAGTTCGGCGATCCCGACCCTTACATCGCGCTGAAGATCCTCGGCGAAGAGTTCGCCGAATCGCCGGACGCCAGCGCCTTGCTCTACAGCGAGTTCGCCCTGACCCGGCGCCTGCGCCACGACAACGTGGTGCGCGTGCACACGTTCGAAGTGGACACCGACTGCCAGCGGGCCTTCATCACCATGGAACTCATGCGTGGCCTGACCCTGGACAAATTGCTCTGCGAGCGGCCCCTGGGCCTGCCGTGGAAAGAACTGCGCGACATTGCGCTGCCGCTGCTCGACACGCTGGCCTGCGCCCACCGCCGCGGCGTGCTGCACGGCGATATGAAACCGAGCAACGTGATGCTCAGCGAAGACGGCCTGCGCCTGTTCGACTTCGGCTTAGGTCAAGCCGAAGAGGGCGTGCTGCCCGGCCTGCCGCACCTGAGCCGCGAACGCTTCAATGCCTGGACACCGGGCTACGCCGCCCCCGAACTGCTGGAGGGCCGGCCGCTGTCGGCCAGCGCGGACGTGTACGGCGCCGCCTGCGTGATCTACGAGCTGGCGGGCGGCAAACACCCGTTCCGTCGCCTGCCTTCGACCCAGGCCCGGGACGAAGGCCTGGACCGCGGCCTGGAGGCCCCGGACAACCTACCGAAACACTGCTGGCCCGCGCTGCGCACCGCGCTGGCCTTCGACGCGGCGCAGCGCACCGTCACTGCCCGCCAACTGCATGAAGCACTGAGCGCCGATCCGTCCTGGCTGCAGCGTCTGGCGCTGCGGCGCCACGGATGACATTCGAACAGGGAGCCCTTTATGTTCAACCCCGCTAACGAAACCCACTTCAGCCTCACCGTCGAAGACTACGTGGGCGACCTGCAAGTGCTGTCGTTCACCGGCACCGAAGGCATCAGCCAGCCGTTCCGCTTCGACCTGGAACTGGTCAGCGAAAACCCCGACCTGGACCTGGAGCAGCTCCTGCACAAGCAGGCCTTCCTCGCCTTCGACCCGCAGGGCTCGGGCATCCACGGCCAGATCTACCGCGTCGCCCAGGGCGACGCCGGCAAGCGCCTGACCCGCTACAAGGTGTCGCTGGTGCCGCAGATGCAGTACCTGCATCACCGCACCAACCAGCGCATCTACCAGCAGATGTCGGTGCCGAAGATCATCGCGCTGATCCTCGACGAGCACGGCATCAAGGCCAACGCCTACAGCTTCCAGCTCAGCCAGAAGTGCCCGGACCGCGACTACTGCGTCCAGTACGACGAGACCGACCTGCACTTCATCCAGCGCCTGTGCGAGGAGGAGGGCATCCACTACCACTTCCAGCACAGCAAGAAGGGCCACCTGTTGGTGTTCGGCGACGACCAGACCGTGTTCCCCGACCTCGGCCAGCCGACCGCGTATGTGCAGGGCAGCGGCATGGTCGCCGAAGAGCCGGTGATCAAGGGCTTCAAGCTGCGCCTGGAAACCCGCACCGGCCGCGTCACCCGCCGCGACTACGACTTCGAGAAGCCGCGCCTGCAACTGGAGGCGGCCTACAAGCCGGACGGAGAAAGCACAGAGCCGGATCTGGAAGACTACGACTACCCGGGCCGCTTCCTCGACCGTGCGCGCGGCAAGTTCCTCAGCCAGCGCGCCCTCGAACGCCACCGCGCCGACTACCGCCAGGCCGAGGGCCGGGGCGACCAGACCAAACTGGTCAGCGGCCATTTCATGGCCCTGTCCGACCACCCGCGCAGCGAGTGGAACGACCTGTGGCTGCTCACCGAGATCGTCCACGAAGGCAAGCAGCCGCAAGTGCTCGAAGAGTCGGTGACCAGCGACACCACCGACAACAAGGACGACTTCCACCAGGGCTACCGCAACCGCTTCCTCGCCACCCCGTGGGACGTCTTCTACCGCCCGGCCCTGGAACACACCAAACCCCGCGTGCTCGGCAGCCAGACCGCCACCGTCACCGGCCCCAAGGGCGAAGAGATCCACTGCGACCAGTACGGCCGCGTCAAAGTCCAGTTCCACTGGGACCGCGAAGGCCTGGCCGACGACAAGACCAGCTGCTGGCTGCGCGTCTCCAGCGCCTGGGCCGGCGACCGCTACGGCGCCATCTCCATCCCGCGCATCGGCATGGAAGTCCTCGTCACCTTCCTTGAAGGCGACCCCGACCAACCCCTCGTCACCGGCTGCCTGTACCACAAGGAAAACCCGGTGCCCTACGCCCTGCCGGCGAACAAGACCCGCAGCGTCTTCAAGTCCCTCAGCTCCCCGGGCGGCGGCGGGTACAACGAACTGCGCATCGAAGACAAGAAAGGCGCAGAACAGATCTACATCCACGCCCAGCGCGACTGGGACGAAAACATCGAACACGACCAGAAGATCCGCGTCGGCAATGAACGCCACGACACCGTGGTGAAGAACAGCTACACCGAACTCAAGGCCGAAGAACACCGCACGACCATCGCGGACCGCAAGATCGAAGCGCGAATGGACGACCACCTGACCGTCGGCCAGAACCAGCACGTGAAACTGGGCACCGCGCAACTGACCAGCGCAGGCAAAGAGATCCACCTCAAGGCCGGCGACAAGATCGTCATCGAAGCCGGCACCGAACTGACCATCCAGGGCGGCGGCAGCTTCATCAAGCTCGACGGTGGCGGCGTGACCGTGGTGGGGCCGGTGGTGAAGATCAATGCCGGCGGGTCGGCTGGCTCGGGCACCGGGATCGGGATCAAGCCGCCGGTGCTGCCGGGGGCGGCGGATAAGGATAAGGCGGGGAGTTTGATGGATCAGGCGTTGTTGAATGCGGTGCCTCAGAAAGCTGACCCTCGACCAATGCGAATGATCAGGTTCTCTGGTTGACCGCCAACGGAAAAAAAGGATTAGGTAAAAGTACAAATGACAGAGCCAGTGAAAGTTAAAAAGTGGTCTTACCCGATAAAGATTGGTGGTGCGGGTGGCACAGATCCACAGCGGTATTACGCGGCCTTAGCGAAGGCGCAGGATGGTTATTACCCACTTGGTAGCAATGGCTTGTGGCATGGCGGCGTGCATTTTGATGAGGCTTCCGGATTAGTCTCTGCACAGAGCGAGGTACGCTGTATCGCTGATGGGCAAGTAGTTGCCTATCGTATCGATGACACCTATCCAGCCACGGTATATACGGATCGCACCGCTTTTGCTTCGACAGGCTTCGTGCTGGTAAAGCATCTCTTGGAGATGCCCGCCCCCCCTACACCTTCTGCCGACTCGGGCGCCGCTCAGGCTGCGGGCCCAATATTGACGTTTTATAGTCTCTATATGCATCTGTTGGACATGGAAGGCTACAGGACGAAAACACCCATGTTGGAACGGCCCTCATACTGGGTTAATGGTGGCTATCAGGTAAAAGCGAGTGTAAGTGATCCCGTCGAGGGTTTGAACGTACGCGCCGACCTCCCAGGGACAGCGGGCTACACCGATATTCTGACTACATTGCCCCGTGGCACTACTGTTACAACGGGAGTCGCAAGTACAGATGGAAAATGGCTAAAAGTTGTCAGTGTGGCGCCAGAAGCTGACCAATCCGCAGCTATAGGCGGGTGGGTATTCAAAAACCAAATGAACAGTAAAGGCGTAAATGAATACCTGATTGGCGAACTAGCGAAAAATATCCCTTCTAATCAAGCTAAGGGTTTGAGAGTGCGTAGGACTGGTTCGACTACCGGTGAGGTTATGTCGATACTGCCTGCTGGCACTCAAGTTGAGATTAGCCAAGAGGGAGCGGTTGGAAACTATCGGAAACTCGTAAAGGTCGTAAGTGGAGCACCGATCCCCGCACTTGCCACTGATGAGAACGGAAATGTTGGCGGTTATGTATGGTTACCTTCACTTGAGACCAAGACCGAACCCAAAGATCTGGGAAAGGTTGTTCTGCTCGATAATCCAGTAGCTATTAAGGCTGGAGCGTTAGTGGGATTTGCCGGTCATTATCAGGAACACGATGAGGGAACGGCTCGTAACTTGGTTCATGTAGAGGTTTTTACATGCGAAGAGATTGAGAGCTTTGTTTCTCTTAGTCGAAACAAATCCGCTACCTTGCCTACGGATCAAAAAAGACTTATAAAAATTTATAAAGGTACAAAGTTAATTACCCATCGACCAGATATCAACGCGACTAACCCACCACAAGTGAGCGATGCCGGTTTAGTAATTGGATATGATTTGATCATGCCACTTGGCGTGCTGGAGGCATTGCCGGCTTCAAAAAAAATTAGGCAGTCGGTAACAACTCCTGGGGTGGGTTCAAGCCCAGCTACGTCAAGCACTATTCGTTGGTGGCATCTTGAGGGGGTTCTGGGTGACGCACATGGTAACTCGATTAATGGATGGCTAGGCGAGAAAGATCTGATTACCACCCGCCATAATCCATGGGAGTGGGAAGGATTCCAATTCATCGAAGAGAACAGTAGTAACGCTGAGCATCTATCCTCATTTCTACATGATCGTGATCTTCTTACCGAAGAAGAAAAGGCTACTTTTGTCCCGATGGCCAGTAAGTCGACTAAAGGGCCGGTAAAGGAAGGCTTGTATGACATTATTGATGCTGACAAGAACGATAAGCTGACAGCTACGGAAATACAGGCGGCACTTGCAAAGCCTTGGTTTGCGCAATCTATATCGCAGCTTATTACTAAGTGTGAAAGTGAGTGGTTCTATGAAGCGGCCAAATGGGATGCGTTGGATGGATTAATGGGGCATTCAGAAAACGTACCCAATTTAAACTGGGTTGCGCAAAAAAAACGAATCAAGGAAATGTCGTGGTGGGAAGAGGTGGCTACGAAGGAGACATTGAGCCCAGATGGTAAGGTTTGGCATATGCATCCTGTTGGGGTGATAGGGAATTTTAACACCAAAAAACAATGTGATTGTAACGTTGTTGTTAAAGTTACCCGCTGGGGCTCTCATTACGGACCTGTAGTGTGGGGAGAGGTAAAACTTGGGGATGTACCTCAGTGGGCTGATTTTGAAGCAGCTGGTAAAGTGACGGCTTTTGAAAAGAAAGTTATTGCCGTTATGTGTGAAAATGAGGGGAAGATCAATACAGTTCAGTCCTATGATAGTGAGCTAATTTCTGCGGGCGCGATGCAGAAAACCGTGAACCCTCAGGGTGAAGGTGAATTTCCAATTCAAGTGAAATCATTTAAGGAGCAGTACCCTGATGAGTTTGCTGAGCTTTTTGAGAACCAAGGATGGTATTTGGATTTAAGCGCTGATAAACCTAAGATGTATTACAAAGATCCTGAATTCGCCAATGGCGAAAAGCTTGAGCGAGCTGAATTAAAAAGCAAATTGAGAGTCGGGTGCGGAGAGTCAACATTTGGAAATGTTATTCAATGTAAGCCAGTCTCTGTTTTGGCTTGTGCAGTGGGGTCTCCTTCTTTTGTGGAGCTTCAAATTTCAGATTTTATAAAGCGCTTGAAAGAGCTGCAGTCAAAAAAACCAAGCTCTTACGACTTTACAGTTGGGCAATTATTTTTATCGACCCTCGGACAGGCTACAGTTCTGGATGAGCACGTTAACCGTCCTGGTAACGTAGCGGAAAATCTTAAGAACGCTTTAGATAGATTTTTCTCAGAAAATCCCACTATCAGTAAGAATGTAAGTACATGGGGAAGTAATCATGCTAGTTATGAGCGGAAAATTACTGATATTTACGGCCCGGGTCGTACTGGAATGACAACTCCTAATGTTAGATATGCGAAGCTAAAGGCGGCAGTAAATGTTTAATAGATATTCTCTCGTGATTTTATTTTCGGCTTCGCTTGCTGGAGTAAGCTATGCCGATACACAGTCGTTAAAAATTGTCGGCTATAATGAAAGTGCTTTAGTCTTTGATAAATATAATGAGGATTTTGGAGGGTGGGGTGACGTTCAATATCGGAGCGAGAAATATGGATTTAGTATGTATTCGCTACCGAAAAAGCTAGAAGGTTTCGAGGAGGGGGTTGTAGCAAATTCAGATATAAACCGTTTATCAGCTGATAAAAAGTACGTGGTGGTTCAGCGAACTAATGCAGCGGAAATGGTTGATGGGGACGGAAATAAAATCGTCTCTTCGCAGGCATATTGCGATATGATTTCGCTAGAAACCGGATGTATAGAAAATATTGGCTCGGTACAACAGTGCGATGGTCAGTGGATAGATAATAAATGGAAGAGTACTCGGGGAGAGTTTTTTGAGTTTTCAAAAGGGGGTGTCCCTCCGAGAAAGCTACTTTCTGAAGCGGTTGGCTTGACTGAAAAAGACTCGCGGGCGAATTCGCTTAAGGACTCTTTATTTATGGGGGTATCTTCTTATTTTACGTGCTATCCTCCTGGAAAAAACATATCTGAGTATAATGATATTGCATTCTATCTTGCTCAAGGTGGTGAGCATCTTTTAGCGATGCAGATTTATAATTATTTGTTGCCGATTGCTGAAGATAGAATTCCATTGAAGTTAAATGCTGCCGACTCCCTTTGGGCTCTAGGTAGGCATGAAGATGCAAAGAGTTATTATGCCAAGTATCGTGACGCAATGATAAAAAAAGGTTTGGGAGATAAGGTTCCTGAGAGAGTTGTTGGGCGTTTGAATTAGTGGTTATGCCATTGCTTGTTTAGAAAAGGTGACTGTTGGAAAAGGTGACAAATTTATTTGTGGTGCTGCGCTCAGCGGCTTTGATTTTGGTGCGGCGTTTAAATAGATCTGTTCCGTGTATTTAGAATCAAGCAGGTTCTAGTTTGCTGTTGGATTTTTGCGGATGTCAAGGGATTATGAATTTTAGATTTAGTCTTGTTTTGGCTTTTTCTTTGCTGTCTTCGGTTGTGAAAGCAGAAGGAACTATGGTTGCAACCGTGCTTCAGGCCGATTTTTCCAAGGATCCGGAAGTACGGCTGCTCGTGAGGGTTGTAGACATGGGATGGGGGCCGGATGCTCCGTCCATGGCCCTTCGTAAAGAGTGTCTGGCGAGGGTGAAATCGTCTGACCGTCCCGGCCCGGACCCATGCTTTTCGATTGAAATCACCGAGAGCAAAAAGCAACGGGCCATTGTTCGGCAAACGCTGCTGAATGATCCTCAGCGCTCAACCGACCCGATCTATCTGGAAATCGTCTACCAATCTGAAGTCAGTGCAAGCGATCCGACCAATCATTACGGGCGCTCTGCCTGGCTGAAAGTTGAAGAGAACGGTTTCTACAATTGGAACAACGAAACCAAACAGGCGTTGGCGGATGTCGTGTGGCCAATTGCGCCGAGTGGGACGCTTGATCTGGTTGTGACGGATACGGATGCACTGCTCAACCTCGTTTACCGGGAGCGCATGGAACGGTTGGACGAAAATGCACAGAAAGGCCTGAGGGAAACCCAAAGGGCCTGGATGAAATTTCGAGACGCGGAGTGTTTGCCTGAGTCGAAATCGTATAAATCGGTTTTCGGGGAATGGTCGAGCTCCTGCTTGATCCGCGCGACGATAGAGCGAGCCCGTCAATTGGCTATGGCTCCGGACAAGAGCAAACAGTGAACTAAAGCGTTTGACCAGTAGGTTTATGGAGTGAGGAAGTTGTGAGGAAATTGGGACAGGTTCATTTGTTGCTTCATGGATGAGTATGAACAAACTTTTCTTTCTCTCTTTTGCGCTATTCCCTTTAGGTGCTCAAAGCGCAGTCACCACCGAATCACTTTGCTTCGAACTTACCCAATCGAGCCCGGTAAAATTCGAACTCCGAACCTACTATGACGACGCCAGCAAATGGTCTGGTGGTTTTGTGAAGTACGCCAAATCCAGCGAACCCATTTCCATTGTGTTGGCTGATTCCAAGAGCGAAATCCTCGACCCGGACGCGCCTTGGCAGTACACCAGAACTTGGTTTGAAGTCGCCAACGGCAAGGTCACGGGGACTTATGAGTTGATGACGCAAGGCTCACAGATCGTGTCGATGTCTTACACAAAGCAGTCCAACGGCAAGGTATACAGCTTCGGAATCAATACCAGCATCGACTCCTCTCCGGAGTCCGGATGCAAGTGGGAATAGAGATTGAAAGGGGGGCAGATTTATTTGGCTAAAAGGGTGTTGTGATGAAGGTTTTGTTTATGCTGGTCAGTGGTTTTTATTTTATTGCGTTCTTTTTGCCAAATGCTCAATCAGAATCTTTGGATAGATGTGGTGTTTTAATCCCCGAGATTCCCGGTTTTAAGTTGAGCGTGAGAGTCGAGGGTGGTGTGTGCTATGGCGAACTTATTTCGAGTGTCAATTTAAATCCAGATGTTTTGACAGAAGAAAATATTTTCCTGATTGAGCCTGTCGAGTTTGAAAGGAGCTTGGCAGCATCCGGCCGGTTCGATGGAAATGGTAAATATATTTACAACTACGCCGCGGATGATTCGTTTTAGCAGAGACTGGAAACAGGAACAGTAGATTTTGCTAATTTTTCAGCATCGGGTTCTGCCGAAGTCAAGGTACTAATATCTCCTTTCATGCTCTGGAATTCTGATGATGAAGTTGCCGCTGCTGAGAGAAAATTCTCTTTGGCACAGAATGGTCTGTTGTTCGACTGCTTTTATGGGTTGAAAGGTATAAAAGGTGTGACAGTAAATTTTTCTGCATGCGTACCTAGGTCAAATCTAAAAAGTGATCCCAACTTGGTTGGTATTAAAGAGTCATTTGAGGCTATGAAGCCTAGCAAAAATTAGTCAAACAAAGTGCAAGGATGGCAAAAGGGAGGTGTTTATTGATGAGAGCTTTGTTTAAATCTGGATTGCTAATTTCATTTTTTCTATATTCGATAGCTTCGTTTGCTTGTGATGTCCCCGAGAGTAAAGCTTACCACTCGATCTCAACAAAAGGCGGTACGATTGTATTTGATCTAGTCCCAATAGAGAGTGAGGCGAGTGGTGACGGATCAAGTAGTCAAAAGGGGATTGATGTTAGCTACATTGATTGTGTGAGTAAGGCTAAGAGGCTGGTCGGACAATTGCCGTATTTGGCAGATACAGGGCAAGTGCGCGCGGCTTTTTTTGTTGATATAGAAGGTGGCTCTGAAAGTGAATTTTTTGTAATTCATAGTGTGGGGATACATTCTGATATCGGAGTTAAATACTCTGGCGAGTACTATAGTGTGCATGTGTACAAAAAAAGCGAAGATGGTTACTCAAGAGATGAGCGTATTTCCAAGTATTTTGGTGAGGGTGGAGATATATTGAATGATGATTACCAGGGGTTGTTGTACGCGTTTCCCTACAAGGATCAATTGTCTGTTATTAATAAACTTGCTACTCCGGCATTTTCTAAATGGAATGAAGGCGTCCCCGTTCAACTGACGATAAACAAAAATGCCAAAATTTATAGTTCTCCTGTTTTTGACGATGTCACGCGTATGTATTTGATTGCCGGGGACAAGGTTCAGCAGGAGGCTGTTGAGGCTGGCTGGCTCTCGGTTATGTTCAAAACACCGAAAGGTAAAGAAATTCGCGGATGGATCTTGTGTGGTGATGCTGATGGATGTTGATGTCGCGGAGTTATGAATAGAGCGAACACATGCGATCAAAAACTCTAGCAGCATCACTGCTCGGCTTGCTGTGGGCGATGCCGGTGCTAGCCGAAACCACTACGTTCAGCCCAGCCAAAGACGTCGAGGCGACGCTGGTTCTCGAAGGCTCCACGCTGAACGTCGCGGTTAAAAGCGAAGCGCATAACGAGTCGTGGACAATCAATTTTGAGGCCGAAAACGAACTCCATGTGCAGGTCGATGATTTCAATTTCGACGGCGCCCAGGATTTCGCGGTCTGGCAGCTTGATGACGGCATGGGCACTTACGGCTACTCCCGGGTGTTCATTTACCACGCCAAAAGCGGCACCTTCGAAGAGTTGCAGCCGGATTGCGGCGATGGCTTTATTAATTTGCGCGTCGACAAAAAGCGTAAGGCGTTGCTCAGCACCTATTGGGACATGAACATACCCAAGCAATGCATCACCCGGTTCGCCAAACGCAAAGCCTGAATGCCCCAAGGAAGAACACAGTGAAACGTTTTGTTTTTGCCCTGCTGGCCGTGCTGCTGCCTGTTTCAGCGGTGTACGCGCAGGATGACTGCAGCCATGTCACCTCTAGCCTGGAAATGGTGCCCTGCTCGGAGGCGGCAAAAAAGGCTGCCGATACGCAGTTGAATGTCAGCTACAAACTATTGATGGCGCGTCTTGAGTCTGATTATCGAGCAGACCCTGCGTTGGGCGCGGAGTACGCGGCGAAGGTTAAAGAGTCACAACGTGCGTGGCTGAAATTGCGCGATGCGAACTGCCCTTTGGAGGCATTCGAGATCGAGGCGGGGGTGCCGGCGCATGTGTTTGCGGTTAACTCGTGCATCGCCAGAATGAGTCGCGAACGCTCGGCGTATCTGGACAAGATCGCGCCTGGACAACCTGAGCAGTCAACCGATAAAAGCGCTGCGTGCCCAGCTGACGACTTCATGCCGTTCCTCGCGGCATTTTCTGCCGATAGCCAATCTCAGCGCAGGTTCACGGCGATGACGGTCAAATCGCTCGCGTTGAAACCGACGGCCGAATCCGGCCGTTTCGAACCGATCGTTACAGGTGTGAAGGGGGCCGAGTTGGGCTATCCGTTAATGGCACCCATCCCCTCCCGCGAGATTCCGGGAGTCAAGATACAAGAGCTCGACGATAGCCACTCCATCGTTGTGGATAAGCGCGCAGGTTGGAGCCACGTTAAAGTCTTCAATTTTTCGCGGCAGGCCTGTTGGGTGCTTGAGGGCGTTGAAGACTGGTCGATCAGTGATAAAGATCTGGTCGTTGCGAGCAAGCCCAAGCTGAGCAAGGAAGAGAATTTCTGTTACCAACGTGCCGAGGCGTTCGAAGCGTTGGGGGCTCCGGAAGATCAACCGCTCACGGTCGAGTTGTTTGAAGCCACCTTGGAAAATCTGTTGTGCGCAGCACGCTCTGGAGACCCACTCGCCAGTTACAAAGCGGCCATTCTGAGTCTCTCGGGTATGGCGCCGCAGGTGCCGACAGACACGCTGGAGTCTTTATTCAAAGCAGCAGCCACTACGTTGCCCAGCGGTGCGATGGGGCTTTCTGAGTTTTACTGTGACGGCAACGAGCTCACCTCCGACGGGCCCTGCAAAAATCCCGCGCTCGCAGAGCAAGCACTGATGGGCGCCGTGAAAATGGGCAGTGCCATCGCGATCAGCAAGTTGGGATCAACCTTTGCGAGCGGCGAGTGGGGCACCCAAGACGCCTCCCGAGCCATGGCCTGCTATCAACTGGCTCTCGCCCAAGGCTACGAAGGGGCGAACTTCGGTCTGGAGCATCTGCAGAAGAACTCCACCACTGAGATCAAACCCAGTTATTGCTTCTGACAGCCACCGAAGCCGTACGGTTTTCCTTTAAACTCCCCGCCCTCAAGGAACACGCTCAGGACACGGAATGCCAGTCCCCTCTTTCTCCCTTCGCCGCGCATGGGTGCTGTGGCTGTACGCCGCTGCGCTGGTGCATTTGCTCGCCGGTCTCACCCTGAGTTGGGCCGGTCATTCCGGTTTGCTTGAGGTTTATTTGCAAACCCTTGAACAGGTTTTCTGGGGCGCCGATGCAGTGCCTGTTGCCGCTCGTGAGCAACAGGTCTGGTGGCTCGCGTTGTTCGGGGCGACGCTGCAAAGCTACTCGCTGTTCATGCTTACCTTGGTGCACATTGGCAATCGCCTGAAAACCCCGCTGGCCTGGGGCGGGTTGATGGCCGGTATTGTTTTGTGGGCGCCGCAGGACATGTTGTTCTCCGCGCAAAAACAGGTGTGGTCGCACCTTTGGTTCGACTGCGCTGCGCTGCTCGTGCTGCTGCCGCCGTTGCTCTGGCTCTATCGCCACGACCGCCGAATTTCCTCTTCCCAAACTTCCTTGAGTGAGCAAAACCATGCCTGATTTTTCGTTACTGGATTGGGCGCTCGCCTTGCTGATTGCCCAGGCATGCCTGGGAGCGCTCGACACTCTATATCACCACGAACTGACGGTAGCGTTACCGTACCGCCACAGCGCGCGGCTGGAGTTGTCGATCCATGCGCTGCGTTCGTGTTTCTACGGGATCCTGTTTCTCGGCATGGCGCATCTTGAGTTCCATGGCGCGTGGGCGGTGGTCGTTGCGCTGCTGTTCGCGCTGGAGATCGGTCTTACGCTGTGGGATTTCGTGGTCGAGGATCGAAGCCGCAAGCTACCGGCCATCGAGCGCATCATGCACACGGTGCTGGCGGTCAACGGCGGGGCGTTCTTTGCGCTGTACGGCGTGCAACTGGTGCAATGGGCGAGTCTGCCAAGCGGCTTGAGCGCCGCCGATTTCGGCTGGAAAGGCTGGGTGCTGACGCTGTTTGCGCTGGGCGTGACTGCGTCGGGTATTCGCGATGGCCTGGCGGCGTTACGCATGCAGCGCGAGGGAAAACCCTCCAACCCGTTTGCCGGCGGTGCCTACAAACGTGTGCTGGTCACCGGTGGCACCGGGTTCATTGGTGAAATCCTGGTCAATCAGTTACTCGACGCCGGCCACACCGTCAGCGTGCTGGCCCGTGATCCGTTGAAAGCCGCTTACCTGTTCGACGGCCGAGCACGCTGTGTGCGCTCGCTGAGCAAACTCGGCTATGACGAAACCTTCGACGTGGTGATCAATCTTGCTGGCGCACCGGTCGCCGGCCCGCGCTGGAGTTCCAAGCGGCAGGCCCAACTGCTGGCCAGTCGGGTCAACACAACCGAAGCGCTGATGAACTGGCTGAAGAACGTCCGCCATAAACCCGCGCTATGGATTCAAGCCTCGGCCATCGGTTTCTACGGTGTACGCGATGCCAGTGAAAGCCTCGATGAACACGCCAGCAAGGGCGACGGATTCATGGCCGAGCTCTGTGCGCGCTGGGAGGCTTCGGCACAGCCCGCCACGCAGTTTGGCGTGCGTCAGGTGGTGCTGCGCCTCGGCGTGGTGTTCGGGCCGGGCGGTGCGTTGCTTCCGTTGCTGATTCCGTTCCGCTTGGGCTTCGGCGGTCGCATGGGCGATGGCCGGCAGATCATGAGCTGGGTGCACCGCGATGATGTGATCCAGGTGATCGCCCGATCCTTCCACGATGAAAATCTGCGTGGCACCTACAACATGGTCGCGCCCGAAGCCGTCAGCCAGGCAGCGTTCGCCGAGAACGTCGGCAAGGTTCTCAAGCGTCCGGTGTGGTTTCACATTCCCGCAGCGCCAGTGCGTGCGTTGGCCGGGGAAATGGCTCAGTTGTTCTTCGACGGTCAGCGTGTGGTGCCGCAACGTTTGAGCGAGGCGGGCTACACGTTCCGCTATCCGACCCTCGACGCCGCGCTGCGCGATCTGGCCTGAGGATCGCCCATGAGCAAGCCTGTGATGTACCTGCTGGCCGGCAACGGCAGTGCCGCCGATTGGTGGGATGACGCGCTGCCGCATTTTCAGCGGTACGACGTGGTGCCGCTGGAGTTGCCGGGCTTCGGCGCCAACCCGCAGCCCCCCTGCGAGGACCTGGCGGATTACGCCAAGACCTTGTTGGCGATGACGCAAAAGGGCAGCGCGATCATGGCCGTCGGGGTCAACGCGTTGCTGGTGCTGCATGCGCTGCAACGTCGGCCCGGGCACTTTTCCCGCAGTGTGTTGCTGGCGCCGGTGGGCGCCTTTTTGTGGCAGCGCCGATTGCCGGCGCTGATGTCACCGCTGCCGATCCGCAAGAGCATTCACTGGTTGCTGTCGAACAAACCCACGCTGTTCGCGCGCAAGTTCTCCAACCAGACCTGGACGCCTGCGCAATATCAGCGCATGGGCGCCGGTTATGCGCGCTGCCGTGCGTTTGTGCCGCACTGGGATCTGATCCGTGCCGACACCGCGCTGCCCTTGCTGGAGTGGATCACCGACCCGGTGGAACTGGTCTGGGGCGATCAGGATCAGGTGCTCGGCATCGAACAAGCGGCGGCATGGTCGGCGATTCTTGCGCGCGCGGACCTGACCATCAGCCTCAAACCCGGTTGGGGCCATTACCCGTGGATCGACGCGCCCGCGCCGTTTGCGCAGTGGCTGGAGTCGGGCGAGCGCGGGTTCGTCGCGCACACCAAGGGCGGGCGCTTGCGCCTGGCGGAACTGGCCCGGCAACCGGTGCCGGCGGCGCTGAGCCTTAACGATTGCAACGATTCGCGTCTGCCGGCCTTCCTCGCCAGGGAACCGCAGGCGACCTGGGCGGTGCGTTCCTCCAGTTATGGCGAAGATCAGGCCGACTCGGCGAATGCCGGTTTGAGCACGACTTACCTGCGCGAGCCGGCCGCCAACGTGCCGGCGCGCATTGCCGAGCTGACTGCCGAAGGTGTCGAGGAAGTGGTGGTGCAGCGCTTCATCACGCCGCAGGTGTCGGGCATCGCGTTTGTGCGTCATCTGTCGGTGGAGCTCGAATGGGTTGAAGGTCATCTGGAATCGTTGGCCGATGGCCAGGTCAGCCCGGAGCGGGCGACGCTTTCGCGGCTCGGCGACGCCTGGCGCAGCGGCACATTCACGTCCACTCATGGGTTGACCGAAGACGCGCTGTGGCGCTTTCTCCAGGATGTCTTGCGGGTGTTCCACTACATGCCCGGCGATGTCGAATGGGCCTGGGACGGCGCGCAACTGTGGCTGCTGCAATACCGGCCGATCAGCGACTACGGCTGGCGCCGGCACCTGACGGCCGCCAACATCGCCGAGATCCTGCCGCCGCAACCCAGCGTGCTGGTGGAGTACGCCCAGCGCCGGGCCGCTGCGAGCATTCCGGCGATCATGGCTCGTTGGGATGCGCGGGTGCTGCAGGACAACGAGCCGTTCACGGCTGTGTTTGGCGGCGCGTCCTACATCAACAATGACCTGTTTCTCGCACGGTTGGCCGACTGGGGCATCAGCGCAAGCAGTTACGCCGGTGAAGTCGGCGGCGCGACCCCGCATCTGCCGTGGCGACCGCTGCGGATGTTGCGTTCGCTACCGTTGTTCCTGCGCATGCAGCGTATCGCCCGCGGGCATTTGCTGAGCCTTGAGCACGGCTTGCAGCGCTTCGACCGGGAGCTGACCGACCTCGTCACCCAAGGGGCTGACGGTCAGCGACTGGCCGACTGGTTCACCCGGTTTTATGTGTTCGTGGTGCAGGGCAATCTGTGCATCGCCACGGCGCTGGCCAGCAGCGGCGGGGACTGGCTGGGCCGACCGCCCACCGCTTACGACAACTTGGACAACAGCCCTCACCGACTGCCGTGGGAGACCGACCCGGCCACACCTCGGCCTGCGTCGAACGAACTGCCGCTGCAGGCGTTCCCGCAATGGTCAGGGCTGATCCGCCTCGCCCATTCGACCGGCCTGCCGGGCCTGCGTGGTTACTACCTGCAAGTGCGCGAGTGGTATCGCGACAACCTGATGCGCATCTTCTTCCGCCTGCATCACGCTATGCCTCTGGCGGATCGCGAACACTGGTTTGCGCCGCACCCGGACATCCGCACGCGCGACGGCAGCTTCTGGCAGGACGGCCGCGAAGGTGCCGAACAGGCTACCGGATTCATGATTTACCCGGGGCAGGTGCGGGGCATTCTTGGCGAAGACATTTTGCTGGAAGACACCCTCGATCCGGGGCGTCACGCGCACTATCAGGCCGCGCGGGCGGTGATTGCGCGGATGGGTGGGCGGTTGTCGCATGGTTCGACGTTGTTGCGGGAACTGCGCAAGCCGTCGGCGGTGATGCCGCAGGTGGATTTGGCTTGGGTGGGGTGTGAGGTGGTGTATCGGGATGGTGAGCTGGAACTGATGAATTCGAAGGATGAGAAGTGAAACGACTGCTGGTGTTATGTGTGAGCGTTTTCAGCAGCCCTGACCATTGAGCAGTCGGAAAGTCCCTCGGTGAAAAGGATCGTCTATGGCCAGCCTTAAGTGGGTGATGATTGTCGTGAGCCTGTTTGCCTCAGCCAATGCTTTGGCCGAGGACACCCAGATTGTCGGGGTGGGCGGGCATGTATTGACGCTGAAGGACAAGAAATGGGGCAGGCCGGCAGCGGAGACAGCAGTCGCCTCGTTTACCGCGAATGGCAAGACTTTCCCCCTCTATGTTGCCGACGTTGGTACCGAAGCACACGACAGTGGGCTAAGTCCTGACAAGAAAACAATGCTGATCCTTCAGACGCTGTATGGCGTTGTCGTTGGTCAAGAGGGTGAAGAAATCCCGACTGAGGAGACTGGCTGCGGTGTCGTTTCGATGGAGACCGGTTGCGTACTGAGTCAGCATGCAGCCAGGTTTTGCTACGGCAAGTGGGAGGGCAATCGATGGGCCTCCGGTGAGGGGGAAGTTCTTGACCTTGCCTTGACGACACCTTCTCCAAAGGAGTTGCTGAAGCAAGTCTCAAGTATTGAGGTGCCGCAATCCCGCGTGGAAGAACTCACATTCAGTCTTCGCACAATAAGCCCAGACGCCTATATGGCTTGCCACCCACCGGCGCGCAATGTTCAAGCTTTCAACGACCTGGCCTACTACTTGGCCGAGGGCGGTAAAGATGAGCTGGTGCTGAAGTTTTATCGCGGCGTTGAGGCGGTCGGAAAACGCACGGTGCTGATGTTGAATATCGCCGATTCCCTCTGGCGCCTTGATCGCAAAGACGAAGCGCAGCGCTATTACAGCCAGTACCGTGACGCGATGAGTGCGGATCGCAAAGCGCAGAAAATTCCAAAACGTGTCGTTGAGCGAATTGCAGATCAGGAAATGAGAAATTGAACAGGATTGTTCGTTTTATCGCATTGAGCCTTGGGTTTATTCCCACTTCATACGCGCTCGCTGCGCCGCACGTCCTCAAGGAAATCCCGGCAAGCCTGCTTGGCGATGCATCACGGCAGAACGTTTTCGTTCTTGCGGGTGATGCAGATGGGGCTTCCAACCGGTTATTGATCGCACCTGTGCAAGCGCGCAATGAGGACATTTTGCTCGATACGTCCAAGGCGTTGCCTCTGACCAAGAGTCAGTATTCGTCTGAGCTTCTGGACAGTTTCAGCGTACGGGTTCTCAAAGGGCGGTCTGCAGCCATGACGGTTGTGGATCCGCAAGAGGAGGAGGTTCTGGTCAAGCAGCGATTCGTTGAGGCTGGGGACTACATTGCGCTGGTGACCAACGAAGAAGGCAACACGGTTTTCAACTTCAATCTGTTGTTCGCCTACAACAAGGGCTCAAGGCAATTTGAACTTAAAGAAGTGCTGCAGTTGGTCAGCAACGATTCCTGTGATCGCTCGCTGGTGAGCGTATCGGAGTTGCCGTTAGGGACATTGGGCCCAATCACCTTGGCTTCCTTCAACGGTCTCGAGGCTCTTCAAAAGTTACGGGCTGCTAACGTCAGTCAACCTGCGGGCGGCTACAAAAAACTGATGACGGTCGATTCCGCTGACCTGCTGGACAGAGCGCTGGCAGCGTATCGAAAGGGTGATAGCGACTCCTTCAAGGAAATGATGAGTTATACGGTGATGGGAGATGACGCTCATGGTGCGTGTTCTCCGGAAAGCTACATCGTCAAAAAGTACTACTACCCGCAGCATCCAGGTTGGTCCAATGACCTCGGGTTTCTGCTGGGCGAGGCGGGTTACTACGCGGAGTCTATTCAACTGCTGAATGCGGTGATTGCGCACAACCCGGAGCGGACAGTGGCTTACCTGAATCTCGCCGATGGCTATTGGGGTGTGGACGATAAGCAGCGTGCGTCAGCCGCGTACAAGCAATACGCATCGCGAATGTCGGAAGCGGGAAAGGCTCCGAGGATTCCTCCCAGGGTGTTGGAGCGCAGCGTGGGAGCCCCCGAATCGTGATTGCATTCGTAGATTGATCAATAGGGAAGTGACTGGACTTGAACTGGATATTGAGTCGTATCTGTTTGCTCGGCGTCATGGCCGGCTTGTTGGTCCAGCCGGTATCGGCAAGTGACCCGCAAACCATTGGCCAATTGCATCCGCCGGTGGTGGCTTCGTTGGGTGATCAAAAGATCACAGTGTTTTTTTTGAAGAACAATTTGAAGGGCCATGTGACCGGGGTTCACGTGCCGGGCGCCGAAATTTTCTACTCACCCGTGAATGCAAAGACACCCACGCTGAATTACGTATGGAAGCTTGAGGGCGAGGAAGTCGTATCAGTATTTTTCTACGTCCGAAAGCAGCCGGAGTTGGCAGGGAAGTCCATGTACGTGCTGACGAAAAGCAAAAGGTCGTACGGCGGTTTCGAGGGATATGACTATTCAGTGATAGAGCTGCCGCTCAGGAAAAGCGGCGACGAATTGTCTTTGCATTTTTTCCGTGGTGACCCGCCTGATCCTGAACTGCAAAACTGCCACGACGGCACCGATCCGGAGACGGGCCAGAAGGTGGTGTGTGCTTACAAGGATGCCGCGAGCGTGAAAAAGCGTCTTGCGGAACTTGATGGGGGCGCAAGTCAGGATCAAAAACAGCAGGATGGGCTGAGTCGTGAAACTCCTGATGCTGCAGGGGGCACGGCTAATACTGCTTGTCCCTCCAGCGAGTTTTCAGCGTTTCTTACAGCCTTTTCCGAACGCGCAGAAGTGCAAAAAGCATTTGCCCAACAGCCGTTGCAACTGGTCACCACCGTACCGGGCGATCCCGAGCCGGGATTGGAAAAACGCAGTGTGAGCGGTGATCAGATCAAGTTTCCGCTCATCCCCGGTCGCGAAAAGCGCGATGCCGAGGGCCTGACGCTGACCGTCAAGGAAGTGCAGGGCAACAGTGCCACGGCAATTCTGCAGAAGCCGGATACGGACTATGTGTTCGAGTACCGGTTTGTTCGAGGGGCGTGCTGGGTGCTTGAAGAGGTTTCGGACTTTTCGCTTTAGCGCTTTGGCATTCATCTGAACCGCCACGTAGATTTGTGGCTATCCGTACCGCTTAAGGAATGATCGGTTTGAAGTATTTGTCTGTGCTGCCTTTGGTTGCGCTATTGCTCTGTCCTTTGGCTGCCTATGGGGAACTCACATCCGAGGTTCGCTGTTTTCGTTCGTCGGAAGGCAAGAACATCAATTTTGAGTTCAGGACGTATCACGACTCCGTGTCCATATGGGGCGGGGTGGGTGTCCGGTATAGGCAGTCCAAGCGATTTATTACGCTTGTGCATCGGAACACCGAGCAAATAATCCTGGCAGAGGATCGACCGTATGAGTTCACGACGACTTGGGTGGAGGTCTCCGAAGGTGCTCTGACAGGTGAATATGAGATGGTCAGTCAGGGTGCCCGTGTCTACAGCATGGTCTACACGAACTACAAGTCTGGGAAGAAGTACTCATTCGAGGAAGATTTCGGTATAGATTTTTCACCTGAGACGGGTTGCCAGTGGTGATCCCGGAACCATCAGAAAAGGGGACTCAACGTCCCCTTTTTTCCGCCCACGATCCAGCTACGGCCTGACCTGATACTCCCTGAACTCAATGTGATCGATTGTGCCTTCCACCATCAAGCGCACGCCGTCCGCCATTCTGCTCAGGCCCAGTGCCATCGAGCGGCGGGGGCCGTCGAGTTCGTCGGCCAGGTTGGCGGCGATGGCGCTGATGCATAGGAGGTCTTCGGAGGCGTTGGCCATGAGGGCTTCGGCGTCGGCGTTGGGGCAGAGGATGAACAGGCCGCCGAGGCGTTTGGGGCGCGCGGTGGCGGGTTTCAAGTGGTGGTCGAGGGCGCGTTCGGCGGCTTCGTGGAGTTTCCTTGAATCAAGGGATTCGTAGGGGGAGGTTTCTGGTGTTGCGGGGGGATTGGGTGTTGGTTTGATCATTAGCGCTTACTCCAGATTCAAGGAGCTGACACCGTTTCGCTCGCACTTCGAAAGTGGTGGCAGCTGTGCATAGGTGTGCAAGACCGGTGGAGTAACCCGGCAGACCCGAAGGCCTCCCATACACAGCAGCCATAACGATCCGCGAGCATAGGAAAACGCCCGGCCGATTGCCATAACCAATGTGTACTCCCACCGGACTTGCACGTCCGAGTCACCGATTTTGCGGCGACACACAGAGGCTATCGACGAACCGCTAGCCCGCCTAGTTCATGGGCATCCCGGCGTTTTGAGGGAAATTTCCTATAGGTTTGCGAGGCACAAGATCAAAAGATCGCGGCTTCGGCAGCTCCTACAGGGATGTGTTTCAACGCGTGTAGGACGCTGGGTTGGAAATCGTGACTTGGCAGTCATCATGCGAGAAAAGCTCGCCATCGTCTTGCAACGTCACTCGATAGTGGCGTTATCCCCTGAATCCCTTACACTCCCCCAGCCGTTCATTTTCCTTTTGAGGCTGTGCGCATGAAATTTCGTTTTCTTCTGTGGATGCTGGGGCTGTTGATGGGCAAGGCCAGTCGAACCAATCCGGCGTTCCAGCAGCAGTTGGGTGACAAGGATCTGGTGTTTCAGCTGCAGACCCTGGACGGCAAGGTGGCGCGGCATTTCGTGGTGAAGGGGCAGCGCATCACCAGCAAGGCCGGGGCGGTGGCGGAGCCGGCGTTTGCGATTGCGTTCAAGGACGCGGCATACGGGTTTGCCACGATGCAGGCCAAGAACAAGCAGCTGGCGTTCATGCAGGGGATTCAGGACAAGTCGATTCAGCTCAAGGGCAACCCGGCGCTGGTGATGTGGTTCCAGGGGCTGACCAAGTATTTGAAGCCTAAGAAGGCCAAGCCTAAGGCTTGATGCGGTCAGGTAGAACGGGTTGGATTCATCGCGAGCAGGCTCGCTCCCACAAGGGTTGTGTAAACCCTGAGGGAGCGGGCCTGTTGGCGTTTAGGCCTGGCTGAACTGCGAAGCCAGTTCGCGCAGCAGGACTTCGGCTTCGAGGACTTTGCTGACGACGTCGTTGGCCTTGTCGCGGGTCAGGCCGACGCGTTCCAGCAGCGCGTCCGGGATGTCTTCGTCGGGGCCGGAGCCGATGCCGCGGGCGCGCAGCAGGCGCACGGCCAGGCACACGAGGTTGGGGTACTCGGCGTAGGCGCCGTCGTAGTTCGGGTCGTGCTGGAAGCGCAGGGCGGTGGCCAGTTCGTCGGGCATGTCCCAGTAGCGCATCAGCCAGGAGCCGATCTGTTCGCGGCTGATGCCCAGCAAGTGCTGTTCCACGAAGCTGTGGCACAGGTGCGGGTTGACCTCCAGGTGCCGGCAGATCAGCGAGAAGTGCGGCGGGAACACGTGGGCCAGCAGCAGGTAGCCGAAGTTGTGCAGCAGGCCGGCGAGGTAGGTCAGGCCGGCTTCAGGGCGCTGGGCGCGCGGCATGGCGCGGGTCAGGCCTTCGATGACGGCGGCGGTGTAGATCGACTGCTGCCAGTACGGCGTGGTGTGTTGCGGGTGGTCCTTGGGCAAGCTCAGGGTCTTGCCGAGGGCCAGGCCCAGGGCCAGGTTGATCACCAGGTCGAAGCCCAGCACGCGGACGATGGCGTCTTCCACCGAGCGGATCTTGCCCGGCGAGGCGTAGTACGGCGACGCCGCCCAGCTCACCACTTGCGCGGCCAGCGCCGGGTCGGTCTCGACCACGCCGGTGATGTCGTCGATGGTGGCGTTGGGGTCGACCCGCAGTTTGATGATCTTTTGCGCGGTCTCGGCCAGCGGCGGGATCTCGATGGTCGCTTCCAGGCGCTGCTGGATGCGCCGTGCGGTGAACGCCTGCACGGCCTGGGTGATTTCCTCGCGGTCGTCGTCCGGGCGGTCGAGGTTGGGCCGGATGCTGCTCAGGGCTTCGCCGAAGTTGGCGGCGCTGGCCTTGGTCAGCATGGTCTTGAAGGCTTCGCTGGTGATCTCCAGCAGAACGCCCGGCTCGCCGGAGTGGATCAGCAGCTTGGGCTCGCGCAGCAGGCTTTCTTCGTAGAGGCACGGCGAGCTGGTCAGCGCCGGCAGGCCCGGCAGCAGGCTCAGGCTGTGCTTGCCGAGCATCTTGTCCAGGCGCTCGGTGGACACGGCGGTCAGGCGACGGCCGGTCAATTCGGCGAGGCGGTTGAGATCCAGCAACTGGCTCTGTGGGAACAGCACCATCAGCGCGCCGACGGCGTCGTCCAGCAACACGGCCTGCACTTTGCGCGAGGCGTTGAGGCCGTGGTGGTCGATCACTTCTTCGTAGGCGATGCCGAGTTTGTTGAGCAGCAGCCGAATGACAGACGGAGCGTGCGGGGTGTCGGGGGCGAGAGCAGCTTCGGTCATGGTCTGTATCCGTTTTTGAAACAATGGCAGGAGTATAACCAGCTTGGTCGTCGCGGGCTTTGAGAAACTGCGACGGTGCTCACACTTGGCCGTATTGCTGCCCGTGCCGCAGCCAGCGGTCGAGCAGCGGGCTGACGTGGGTGGGCCAGCGCTCCAGCAGCGCTTGCGCGGCGTCGCGCACGGCGGGCAGCAGGTCGGCGTCGCGCATAAGGTCAGCGACCTTGAATTGCAGCAGGCCGGTCTGGCGGGTGCCGAGCATTTCGCCGGGGCCGCGCAGTTCGAGGTCCTTTTCGGCGATGACGAAGCCGTCGTTGGTCTCGCGCATGATGCCCAGGCGCTGACGACCGATCTGTGACAGTGGCGGGTGGTAGAGCAGCACGCAATGGCTGACCGCGCTGCCCCGGCCCACGCGGCCGCGCAGCTGGTGCAGCTGGGCCAGGCCCAGGCGCTCGGGGTTCTCGATGATCATCAGGCTGGCGTTGGGCACGTCCACGCCGACCTCGATCACGGTGGTGGCCACCAGCAATTGCAGGTGGCCGGCCTTGAATTCGGCCATCACGGCGGCTTTTTCGGCGGGCTTCATGCGCCCGTGGATCAGCCCGACCTTCAGCTCGCCGAGGGCGGCGGTGAGGTCTTCGAAGGTGGTTTCGGCGGCCTGGCAGGTCAGCTCTTCGGACTCTTCGATCAGCGTGCACACCCAATAGGCCTGGCGGCCCTCGGCGCAGGCGCTGCGCACCCGCTCGATGACTTCGACGCGGCGGGTGTCGGTGACCAGCACGGTGTTGACCGGCGTGCGGCCCGGCGGCAGTTCGTCGAGGATCGAGGTGTCGAGGTCGGCGTAGGCGCTCATGGCCAGGGTGCGCGGGATCGGTGTGGCGGTCATGATCAGTTGGTGCGGGCACATCCGCCCGCCGACGCCTTTCTGCCGTAGCGCCAGGCGCTGCTGGACGCCGAAGCGGTGCTGTTCGTCGATGATCACCAGGGCGAGGTTCCGGAACTGCACTTCGTCCTGGAACAGCGCGTGGGTGCCCACCACCATTGGCGTGCCGCCGGCGATCTGCTCCAGCGCGGCGGCGCGGTTCTTGCCTTTGAGCTTGCCGGCCAACCAAGCCACTTCGATGCCCAGCGGTTCGAGCCAGCGCTTGAAGGTGAGGTAGTGCTGTTCGGCGAGGATCTCGGTGGGCGCCATCAGGGCGACCTGATAGCCGGCCTCCAGCGCTTGCAGGGCGGCGAGGGCGGCGACCACGGTCTTGCCCGCGCCGACGTCGCCCTGGATCAGGCGCAGCATCGGTTCTTGCTGGCTGAGGTCGTAGGCGATCTCGTTGCCGACCCGCTGTTGGGCGCCGGTGGGGCTGAAGCCGAGGTTGGCCAGGTACTGCGCCGGCAGCCGCGTGGCCTTGGGCATGGCCGGGGCGCGCAGGGAGCGCAGGCTCTCGCGCAGGCGCTGCTGGGATAGCTGGTGGGTCAGCAGCTCCTCGAACGCCAGCCGGTGCTGGGCCCAGTGATGGCCGAGGGCGAGCTCTTCGACGTCGGCGTCGGCGGGCGGGTTGTGCAGGTAGCGGATCGCGTCGGCCAGCGGCGCCAGTTGGTAGTCGCGGGCCAGTTCGGTCGGCAGCCAGTCGGGCAGGCTGGACGGCTTGAGCAGGGTCAGGGTCTGCAGGCAGAGCTGGCGCAGGCGCTGTTGGGTCAGGCCTTCGGTGAGCGGGTAGACCGGGGTCAGGGTCTCATCCACCGGCGGCGGTTCGTCGCCGGTGATGGCGCGGTATTCCGGGTGGTAGATCTCCAGCCCCGACGCGCCGGGCCGGACTTCGCCGTAGCAGCGGATCCGCGTGCCGCGCTTGAGGCCTTCCTTCTGCGCATTGCTGAAGTGGTAGAAGCGCAGGCTCAGGCCGCCGGTGCCGTCCTGCAGGCGCACCACCAGGCTGCGGCGCCGGCCCATGACCACGTCGGCGCCGCTGACGGTGCCTTCGACCACCGCGTCCTGCCCCGGGCGCAACGCCCCGATGGGCACCACGCGGGTGCGGTCCTGGTAGCGCAGCGGCAGGTGGAACAGCACGTCCTGGAGGTTCTCCAGGCCGACCTTGGCCAGTTTCTCGGCCATGGCTTCGCCGACACCCTTGAGTGCCGTCACCGACACTTGCGACAGCTCGCCCATGACGCTGGCTTAACCGGCCGTGACCGCGGCGGCGGGTTTGGCCACGGAGCACAGGCGGATGGAGTCGGCGAGGATCTCGATGGCCTTCGGGCGCGGGAAGCTGGCGCGCCAGGCGATGGCCACGGTGCGGAACGGCACAGGCGCCGACAGCGGCCGCACTTCGATCACGCCGGGGGCGTAGTGGTGGCTGTCGACCGCCGACAACGGCAGGATCGACACGCCCAGGCCCGAGGCGACCATGTGGCGGATGGTTTCCAGGGAGCTGGATTCCACTGTGGTGTGCTTGGCGCCGTCGTTGCCCTTGGTCAGGGTCGGGCAGGCTTCCAGCACCTGGTCGCGGAAGCAGTGGCCTTCGCCGAGCAGCAGCAGGCTCTTGTCGTTGAGCAGGGCGGTGTCGATGGACTCTTTTTGCGTCCACGGGTGCTGGGCCGGCATCAGCACGTAGAACGGCTCGTCGTAGAGCGGCAAGGTCAGCACGTCGGCTTCGTTGAACGGCAGGGCGATGATGATCGCGTCCAGCTCGCCGTTGCGCAGCTTGTCGCGCAGCACGTGGGTGAAGTTCTCTTCGATGTACAGCGGCATCTGCGGGGCGACCCGGTGCAGCTGCGGAATCAGGTGCGGGAACAGGTACGGCCCGACGGTGTAGATCGCGCCGACCTTCAGCGGGGCGGTGAGCTGGTTCTTGCCGGCCTGGGCCAGTTCGCGGATGCCCTGGGCCTGCTCCAGCACTTTCTGCGCCTGGGCGACGATGCCTTCGCCGACCGGGGTCAGGCGCACGGCGCTTTTGCTGCGCTCGAAAATCAGTACACCGAGTTCGTCTTCAAGTTTTTTCACGCCCACCGAAAGGGTCGGCTGGCTGACGTGGCAACGCTCGGCCGCATGGCCGAAATGCTGCTCTTGGGCGAGGGTGACGATGTAGCGTAATTCTGTGAGAGTCATGGCAAGCGTCCGTGGGTTTGCGGGCCAAGCATACCGGCTGCAATCGATAGACGCACGTTATCAGACTGAGTGCGGCATGCGACACCGGGCAATGCCGGTTTGGCAGGAATGGATACACAAAAGGCACCTCGCGGTGCCTTTTGTGGCGCAGAACCCATTGGAAGCGGAGCTGCTGTCAGACGAGATCAGCGTCGTTTGTCGATCGTGTACACAAACGGCGCAGTGATTTCGATCGAGCCGTTGCTCAGCATGTCCGTCGGCGGTTTGGGCAGCGGTTGGGCCTTGCGGATCATTTCCAGAGTGGCCCGATCCAGATCGGCATTGCCGGAGCGATCCACCAACTCGAACGACAGCACGTTGCCTTCGCCATCGACCACGAAACGCAGACGGTTGGTGCCAGTCTTGTTCCGCATCCTGGCGCTGTCCGGATACCTTTTGTACTTCTGCAAATGCGCGAGCAGCGTACCTTGCCAGCTGGCCTTGGCCGCCAGCTGCGCCGGCGACGGGCCCGGTGCCGGCTGCGCGGATTTCTCCGTGGGCGCCTGGGTCGGTTGCGTGTCGGCCGGTTTTTCCTCGGAAGGCTTTTCCTTCGGCGGCTCCGGCTTCTCGACCGGTTTGGGCGGCTGAGGCTTGGGCTTCGGCTTGGGTTTAGGCTTGGACACGGCGATCTCGGCCTTCGGCGCTTCCGCCAGTTTCGGGATCGGCAGTTCCTCGACCGGGGCCGGCGGCTGCGGCGGCGTGACCACTTTCGGCGGTGCGGGCGGCGGCGGTGCGGGCACCGGGGCCAGCTCGACCATCATGGCCTGCGGCGGCAGTTCGATGGGCGGCCGGGCGGTCCAGTTCACCGCCAGCGCGATGGCCAGCGCGTGGACGCCCAGCACCACGGCCAGGCTACCGCCGTAACGCGTCAGCTTATGGCGCGGCTCGATCATTTCTTGGCTGCCGTCTCAAGGCCCACCAGGCCGACCTTCAGGTAGCCGGCGCCGCGCAGCTTGTCCATCACGCTCATCAGGTCGCCGTAGTCCACGCCTTTGTCGGCCTGGAAGAAGATCGTCGTGTCCTTCTTGCCCTGGGTCTTGGCGTCGAGGGCGGCGCCGAGGGTTTCAGCCTTCACTTCGTCGTCGCCCAGGTACAGGCGCTGGTCGGCCTTGACGCTGAGGAACACCGGTTTTTCCGGGCGCGGCGCGGGCTTGGCGGTGGAGGCGGGCAGGTCGACCTTGATGTCCACGGTGGCCAGCGGCGCGGCCACCATGAAGATGATCAACAGCACCAGCATCACGTCGATGAACGGCGTGACGTTGATTTCGTGGTTCTCGGCCAGATCGTCGTCTGCGCCTTCTTTCAAATGCAGGCCCATGGCCGGTTACCCCACTTTCACCATGTGCGGTTGCGAGCTGCGCTCAGGCTGGTGGTCGAGGTCGCGGCTGACCAGCAGCAGCACCTGGGCCGACGCGTCGGACACCTGGGCCTTGTAGCCGGCGATGGAGCGGGCGAACACGTTGTAGATGACGACCGCCGGGATCGCTGCCACCAGGCCCATTGCGGTGGCCAGCAGCGCTTCGGCGATGCCCGGCGCGACGACGGCAAGGTTGGTGGTCTGGGTCTTGGCGATGCCGATGAAGCTGTTCATGATGCCCCACACGGTGCCGAACAGGCCGACGAACGGCGCGGTGGAACCGATGGTGGCGAGCACGCCGGTGCCGTTGCTCATGTTGCGGCCGCAGGCGGCCACCAGACGCTCAAGGCGGAAGCTGACGCGTTCCTTGATGCCTTCCTTCTCGCGGGCGTTGGTCGAGAGGCGCATCTCTTCAAGGGCATCGTGCACCAGCAGGTTGGCCAGGGTGCCTTCCTTCGCGGCGGATACGCTGGCTTCCTTGAGGGAGGCGGCTTTCTTCAGGCTGGCGATCTCGCCGCGCAGGCGGCGCTTGGCGCCCATCAGCTCGAAGCCCTTGGCGATCCAGATGGTCCAGGTGAGGATCGAGGCGAGGGCCAGGCCGATCATCACGGACTTAACGACCGCGTCGGCGTTCTGGTACATGCCCCAGGGCGACAGGTCGTGGGCCATGCCCAGGGTGTTGTCCGCTTCGAGGACTTCCGGTTGGTCGGCGGCGCCGGCATCAACGGCCTGGATCGCGTCGGTGGCGGCTGGCGCTGCGGCAGGGGCGGCTGGCGCGGCCTGCTCGGTGGCGGCAGGGGTGGCCTGGGTGTCGGCGAACGCGGCGACCGGCGCCAGCATCAGGCTGAGCAGCAGGGCTGCCGCGGCGCGCCAGGCGCGAGGTCGGTTGGTTGGCGAAGCGGAGGTTTGAATGCGTGTCATGCTGGCCGGACCTGAAGTAGAAAAACGGTGATGCTCTTCCAGGCCTCGAAAGGCCGAGAACAAAGTGGCGTGCATTATTGCAAGTAATTCTTGTTAACAGAAGTAATAGAGTTGCTTTTTTTCCTGCATTGCTAGCCACTCGTCAGTCGCCGAGGCTAGTCTGGTTCTTTCCGATAGGAGTTTTTCGATGTCTGCGCCTTCTGTTTTGATCGCCGGTTGCGGTGATGTCGGCGGTCGTCTGGCCACGCAATTGCTCGGCGGCGGATGGCAGGTCTACGGCCTGCGCCGCACGGTTTCCCGTTTGCCGGCGGGGGTGCTCGGGGTGGCGGGCGACCTGTTCGGCGAGGCCTGTCCGGCCGGTTGGCCGACTGGTTCGCTGGACTATCTGGTGTTCAGCGCGGCCGCCACCGAGCATGATGAGGCCGGCTACCGCGCCGCCTACGTCGAGGGCCTGCGGCATGTGCTGGGTTGGCTGAAGCAGCACGGCCAGCGGCCCAAGCGGATTCTGTTCGTCTCCAGCAGCAGCGTGTACGGGCAGCAGGACGGGGAGTGGGTCGATGAAGGCGCCGAGACGGTCGCAGCCGGCTATTCGGGGCGGGTGATGCTGGAGGCCGAGCAGGTGGCGCTCGGCAGCGGCATCCCGGCCAGCACCGTGCGCCTGACCGGGATCTACGGCCCCGGCCGGGAATGGCTGCTGACCCAGGTGCGTCGCGGCTATCGGGTGGCGGTCGAGCCGCCCCTGTACGGCAACCGCATCCATGCGGACGACGCGGCCGGACTGCTGGCGTTCCTGCTGGAGGCGGATCGTGGCGGGGCGGCGCTGGATGAGGTGTACATCGGCGTCGATGACGCGCCGGCGCCGTTGGCCGAGGTCGTGGCCTGGCTGCGCGAGTACCTGGGTGTCACCGAATGGGCTGAGGATGCGAGCGTGCGGCGTACCGGCAGCAAGCGGTGCAGCAACGCCCGGGCCAGGGCCTTGGGTTGGGCACCGAGCTATCCGAGCTATCGCGAAGGCTACGCGGCGATTCTGGAAGGACGCTGTTGACCCCAACGCCGGCAGGCTGGCGCCCACTGGGCTCAGCGGCGGCCGCAGATGCTGCGATCGACCGAAATTCCTGTAGGAGCCAGCCTGCTGGCGATGGCGGCAGTGAGGGCGGCGCCGGGGTTCAGAAGCGGGTCACTGCTTCTCGAGCAGCCACTTGCGCTCACCCGGGGTGAACTGCGGCTGTTCGTCCGCCAGCGCGGTGTTCACCGCCTGGAAGATCTCCAGTTCCTTGCCCTTGCGCGCAAAGATCCAGTTGTTGCCTTGGCCGTTGAGCTGCAGCCACATGCTGTCGTGGTCGCTGTTCATCGACGCGCAGTCGCCTGCCAGGCACAGGGCGTAGCGGTCGGCGCCGGGCAGGCCGGAGACCTGGCCGTCGGCCTGGAACTGCACGGTGCTGCCTTCGCCCTGGCCGCTGGCGATGGTCCAGTTGCCGCCCAGGTAGGCCGAGTACAGGGCGCGTTCGAAGCTGGCGCCGATGGGCGCGCCGTCCGGCACCGGGATCTGGGCGCGGTCGAACAGCTGTTCCGGTTCGTTTTCGGTGGCGGCCTGTTTCATCTGGCTGCCGTCGCGCTTCAGCTCGCTGCCGGAACCGCCGTAGAAGTCGATTTTCCACGCGCCGGACTGCTCGCCCTGCAAGCGTCCTTCGACATTCTCGAAACCGTTGGTGTAGCGGGCCTGGCCGGCGCGGGTGTTGACGTCCCATTCCAGGTTCGGGCCGTAGGCCTGCAGCGCTTCGCGCAGGGGGCCGCCTTTTGCGGCTGCGTCGATGGCGGTCTGGTTGATCCAGGTGCCGCTGATGTCGCGGTCGGCAGGGTCGCTGGCGCAGCCGCCGAGGAAAACGGCGAGCAGCGAGAGAGCAAGCGCTTTGCGCATGGATAAATCCTTTCGAAACCTTTTCTTGACGGCAAAGCAGTCGGCGCAGCGTTCGCACGCTGCGCCGTGCGCATTACTCGATGACCAGGATGGCATCCATTTCGACCTGCGAACCCTTAGGCAGGGCGGCGACGCCGATGGCGGCGCGGGCCGGGTACGGCTGTTCGAAGTACTTGCCCATGATCTCGTTGACCTTGGCGAAGTGGCTCAGGTCGGTGAGGAAGATGTTCAGCTTGACGATGTCCTTGAACGAACCGCCGGCCGCTTCGGCCACGGCTTTCAGGTTCTCGAACACCTGGACGGTCTGGGCTTCGAAGCCTTCGACCAGTTCCATGGTTTTCGGGTCCAGCGGGATCTGGCCCGACATGTACACGGTATTGCCGGCCTTGATCGCCTGGGAGTAGGTGCCGATGGCGGCCGGGGCCTTGTCGCTGCTGATAACGGTCTTGGTCATGTATGACTCCTTGTGATGGCGGGCTTAGGCGCGCATGCGGGTGATGCGTATCACCCCGGCCAGGGCGCGCAGTTTCTTGATCACGCGGGCCAGGTGCACGCGGTCGTGGACGCTGACCACCAGCTGGACGACGCTGATGCGGCCGTCGCGTTCGTCCATGCTGATTTTCTCGATGTTGCCGTCGGCGGCGTTGACGCTGCTGGCCAGCAGCGCGATCAGGCCGCGCTGGTGCTCCAGCTCGACCCGCAGCTCGACGTTGAATTCGCCGCTGACATCCTTGGCCCACGAGAGCTGGATGCATTTTTCCGGGTTGTGGCGGATTTCGCTGATGTTGCGGCAGTTGTCCAGGTGCACGACCATGCCTTTGCCCGCCGACAGGTGACCGACGATCGGGTCGCCGGGGATCGGCGTGCAGCATTTGGCGTAGCTGAGCACCAGGCCCTCGGTGCCGCGGATCGCCAGCGGGCCTTCCGGCGCCGGCAGCTGTTCGTCCTCGCCGAGCAGGCGGCGGGCCACCACATAGGCCATGCGGTTGCCCAGGCCGATGTCTTCGAGCAGGTCTTCGATCAGCTCCAGGCGGTACTCGGCGAGCATGGCCTGGATCCGCTCGGCGGAGATGTTCTCCAGCGAGCTGTCGAAACCGTTCAGCACCTTGTTCAGCAAGCGCTCGCCCAGGCTGATGGATTCGGAGCGGCGCTGCAGCTTGAGCGCATGACGGATGTGGGTGCGGGCCTTGCCGGTGACCACGAAGTTGAGCCACGCCGGGTTCGGCCGAGCGCCGGGGGCGCTGACGATCTCGACCGTGGAGCCGCTCTGCAGCGGTTCGGACAGCGGGGCGAGGCGGCGGTTGATCCGGCAGGCGATGCAGCTGTTGCCGACGTCGGTGTGCACCGCGTAGGCGAAGTCGACGGCGGTGGAGCCTTTGGGCAGCTCCATGATCCGGCCTTTGGGCGTGAACACGTAGACCTCGTCCGGGAACAGGTCGATCTTCACGCTTTCGATGAATTCCAGCGAGTTGCCGGCGCGTTGCTGCATTTCCAGCACGCCTTTGACCCATTGGCGGGCGCGGGCGTGGGTGCCTTTGGGCTGTTCGTCGCTGCTGGACTTGTACAGCCAGTGCGCGGCGATGCCGTTGTTGGCCATCTCTTCCATCTCGCGGGTGCGGATCTGGATCTCGATGGGCACGCCGTGCATGCCGAACAGCGTGGTGTGCAGCGACTGGTAGCCGTTGGCCTTGGGGATCGCGATGTAGTCCTTGAAGCGCCCCGGCAGCGGCTTGTACAGGTTGTGCACGGCACCCAGCACGCGGTAGCAGGTGTCGACCTTGTCGACGATGATCCGGAACGCGTACACGTCCATGATCTCGTTGAAGGCCCGGCGCTTGCCGCGCATTTTCTTGTAGATGCCGTAGAGGTGCTTCTGGCGGCCGCTGACCTCGCCCTGGATGCCGTCGATGGCCAGGCAGTGGCTCAGGGACTCTTCGATCTTGTTGACGATTTCCTTGCGGTTGCCCCGGGCGCGCTTGACCGCCTGGTAGATCCGCGCGGAACGCATCGGGTGCATGGCCTTGAAGCCGAGGTCTTCGAACTCCACGCGGACCGAGTGCATGCCCAGCCGGTTGGCGATGGGGGCGTAGATCTCCAGGGTTTCCTTGGCGATCCGCCGGCGCTTCTCGCCGGAGAGCACTTCCAGGGTGCGCATGTTGTGCAGGCGGTCGGCCAGCTTGACCAGGATCACGCGGATGTCGCGCGCCATGGCCATGGCCATCTTCTGGAAGTTCTCGGCCTGGGCTTCGGCCTTGGTCTCGAAGTTCATCTGGGTCAGTTTGCTGACCCCGTCGACCAGTTCGGCCACGGTTTCGCCGAACTGCGCCTGCAGCGCCTCTTTGGCGATGCCGGTGTCTTCGATCACGTCATGCAGCATCGCGGCCATCAGGCTCTGATGGTCCATGTGCATGTCGGCAAGGATGCTCGCGACCGCGAGCGGGTGCGTGACGTACGCCTCGCCGCTGCGGCGGCGCTGGCCGTCGTGGGCCTGTTCGGCGTAGAAGTAGGCCCGGCGGACCAGGTTGACCTGGTCCTGGCCGAGGTAGGCCGATAAGCGATCGGCGAGGGCGTCTATGCTCGGCATGATGACTCCTGCCGCAAGCTGTGTTCCCGCGCCGTGCTACGTCGACCAGGCATAGGCTTAGACGGCCTCGTTGGACTCGTCCTCGGTAAATGCAGCGAAGACCGGGTCTTCGGTGACGATTTCTTCGGCGGCGATGAATTCAGGGGTCACGATGCCTTCGGCGATTTCACGCAGGGCGACGACGGTAGGCTTGTCGTTTTCCCATGCGACCTTCGGCTCTTTGCCGCCGGTTGCCAGTTGACGGGCACGCTTGGTCGAGAGCATGACCAGCTCAAAGCGGTTATCCACGTGTTCTAGGCAGTCTTCAACGGTTACGCGGGCCATGGTCTTCCTCGTAGCAAATGCGATATGCGCGGTGCCCGGATGGGCGAGCGGACTCGGCAGTTTAAAAAAACACCAGCGATTAGGGAAGCGCTGATTTTTTGACCAGACCCTTCAACGCGCTGCAAGTGCCAATGTAAAGCCCTTGCAGCGCGTTTGGGAAGAGCCGGTCAACCGAGCAGTTCGGCCAACAGTTTGCCGAAACGCACTTGCTGGCGTTTCTGCAGCAGCTGGTTGGAGCGGAAAATCGCTTTCAGGTCGTCCAGCGCATGGGCGAAATCGTCGTTGATGATCACGTAGTCGTATTCGACGTAGTGGCTCATCTCGCTGACCGCCTCGCGCATGCGTCCGTCGATGATCTCGTCGCTGTCCTGGCCGCGGTTGGTCAGGCGCTGGTGCAGGGCTTGCAGCGAAGGCGGCAGGATGAAGATCGAGCGGGCCTGGGGCATCAGCTTGCGCACTTGTTCGGCGCCTTGCCAGTCGATTTCCAGGATCAGGTCATGACCTTCGTCCAGGGTCTGCTGCAGGCGGCTTTGCGAGGTGCCGTAGAAGTTGCCGAACACTTCGGCACGTTCGAGGAAATCGCCGTGTTCGCCCATCTTCACGAACGCTTCGCGGGTCACGAAGTGGTAGTTCACGCCGTCCACCTCGCCCGGACGCATGGCGCGGGTGGTGTGGGAGATCGATACGCGGATTTCCGGGTTGGCGTCGGTCAGCGCCTTGACCAGGCTGCTCTTGCCCGCGCCCGAGGGGGCGGAAATGATGTAAAGGGTGCCGGTGCTGTGGGTCATGGGAATAGCCTTACTCAATGTTCTGCACTTGTTCGCGCATCTGCTCGATCAACACCTTGAGGTTGACCGCCGCCTGGGTGCTGCGCGGGTCGAAGGCCTTGGAGCCCAGTGTGTTGGCTTCGCGGTTGAGCTCCTGCATCAGGAAGTCCAGGCGCCGCCCGGCCGCGCCGCCGGACTTGAGCACGCGGCGGACTTCGATGATGTGGGTGCTCAGGCGATCCAGTTCTTCGGCCACGTCGCTCTTTTGCGCGAGCATGACCATTTCCTGCTCCAGGCGCTGCGGATCCAGCTCGGCCTTCATGTCGGCGAAGCGGTCCAGGACCTTCTGGCGCTGGGTGGCGAGCATCTGCGGAACCAGTTCGCGCAGGGTCGATACGTCTTCTTCGATGGAGGTCAGGCGGTCGTCGATCAACCGGGCCAGCTCCGCGCCTTCGCGCTCGCGGCCGGCCTTGAGCTCCTTCAGGCCCTGGTTGAACAGGGCCAGCGCCTCGGCGTTGAGCGCCTGCGGATCGCTGGCGTCGGCGACCAGCACGCCCGGCCAGGCCAGCACTTCCAGCGGGTTCAGGGCGGCGGGGTTCTTGATCAGGCCGGCGACGGTCTCGGCGGCGGCGACCAGTTGCGCAGCGCGCTCGCGGTCCACCTGCAACGGTTTGCCGGTGCTTTCTTCGGTGAAGCGCAGGGTGCATTCCAGCTTGCCCCGCGACAGGCCCTGGCGCAGCGCTTCGCGCACGGCGCCTTCGAGGTCGCGGAAGGACTCCGGCAGGCGCAGGTGCGGTTCCAGGTAGCGGCTGTTGACCGAGCGCAGTTCCCAGCTCAGGGTGCCCTGGACGCCGGCTTTCTCGACGCGGGCGAAGGCGGTCATGCTGTGCACCATGGTGGTACCTCGCAATGCAGAACGGTGCGGAACCTGCGTTCCGCCTCATCGCTCTCAATGAATGTAAGCCGACTGGCAGCAAAGGCGCAGGATTGTAGCGCAGTGCGGCGGATGCGCCCAAACACACGCTGTGACAAAGGGCTGCAGGCCGTCGGGGACAGGCGTTGCAGGGCCCTCGGTCGTCGGCGGGCATTTTTGACGACTGCCCAGGCGCGGTGCACGGCCCTATAATGCTCCGCAGTTTTCCGTCCCCAGTACAGGTATCTCCTATGAAACGTCCAAGTGGTCGCGCTGCCGATCAGCTCCGCTCGATCCGCATTACCCGCAACTACACCAAGCATGCCGAGGGATCGGTACTGGTCGAATTCGGTGATACCAAGGTCATCTGCACCGTCAGCGTCGAAAACGGCGTGCCGCGATTCCTCAAGGGCCAGGGCCAGGGCTGGCTGACCGCCGAGTACGGCATGCTGCCGCGCTCCACCGGCGAGCGTAACCAGCGCGAGGCCAGCCGCGGCAAGCAGGGCGGGCGCACCCTGGAGATCCAGCGCCTGATCGGCCGTTCCCTGCGCGCGGCCCTGGACATGTCCAAGCTGGGCGATGTCACCCTGTACGTCGACTGCGACGTGATCCAGGCCGACGGCGGCACCCGCACCGCGTCGATCACCGGCGCCATGGTCGCGCTGGTCGATGCGCTGAAGGTGATCAAGAAGCGCGGCGGCCTGAAGGGCGGCGACCCGCTCAAGCAGATGGTCGGCGCCGTTTCTGTGGGCATGTACCAGGGCGAGCCGGTGCTGGATCTGGACTATCTTGAGGACTCCGCCGCCGAGACCGACCTGAACGTGGTGATGACCGGCACCGGCGGCTTCATCGAAGTGCAGGGCACCGCCGAAGGCGCGCCGTTCCAGCCTGAGGAACTGACCGCCATGCTGGAGCTGGCCAAGAAGGGCATGACCGAGATCTTCGAACTGCAGAAGGCGGCGCTGGCTGACTGAGCCGCCGGGCGACCCCAAGGAGGATGCGATGAGTGACGAACAAGAGCTGCAGCCCAGGCCGAGCCACGAGGTGCGCCAGTGGGCCATGTTTTGTCACTTGTCCGCCCTGCTGGGGATCTGGGTGCCCTTCGGCACGCTGATCGGGCCGCTGATCCTCTGGCAGATGAAGCGCGAGACCGATCCGTTCATCGATGCCCAGGGCAAGGAAGCGCTGAACTTCCAGATCACCGTGGCGATCGCCTCGATGGTCTGCTTCCTGCTGATGGTGCTGATCATCGGCTTCGTGCTGTTCGGCCTGCTGGCCATCGGCGCGCTGGTGCTGACGATCATCGGCGGGGTGAAGGCCAACGAAGGGATCGCCTACCGGTATCCGTTCACCTGGCGCCTGATCAAGTAACGACCGACGGTTCCTACCGGGCAAAGCCTTCAGGCACAAAAAAACCGACAGCGATGTCGGTTTTTTTGAGGCTGCGAAAAGGCGCTCAGATGGTCAGCGTCCAGTCGTAGTCCACGATCAGCGGTGCGTGCTGCGAGAACCGTGGCTGACGCGGCAGGCGTGCGCTGCGCACGAAGCGACGCAAGCCCGGGGTCAGGATCTGGTAGTCGAAGCGCCAGCCGAGGTTGAGCATCTCGGCCTGTTCGTTGTCCGGCCACCAGCTGTACTGGTCGCCTTCGCGGCTGACTTCGCGCAAGGCGTCGACATAACCCATGTTGCCGACGATCTCGTCCATCCAGGCGCGTTCCGGCGCCAGGAAGCCCGGGGATTGCTGGCTGTCGCGCCAGTTCTTGATGTCGAGCTTCTGCTGCGCCACGTACAGCGAGCCACAATAGATGTACTCGCGACGTTTGCGCCGCTGTTTGTCCAGATACTTGCCGAAGTCGTCCATGAGCTTGAACTTCTGGTTCAAGTCCTCATCGCCGTTCATCCCCGAAGGAAGCAGCAAGGTGGCAATACTGACTTTGTCGAAATCTGCTTGCAGGTAGCGCCCGTAGCGGTCGGCCGTCTCGAAACCGAGACCGCTGATGACAGCCTTCGGTTGCAACCGCGAGTACAAAGCCACACCGCCTTGGGCGGGAACTTCGGCGTCGCAGGCATAAAGGAAGTAGCCGTCCAGTTGGAAGGCTGGGTCGTCCAGTTCAAAGGCGGAGGCACGGGTGTCCTGCAGGCAGATGACGTCGGCATTCTGAGCCTGCAGCCAACTGAGCAAACCTCGCTCGACTGCAGCCTGAATACCATTGACGTTCACACTGATGATCCGCATAAATGGCCCCAAAAATCGCGTGCGTGTATGATACACGGCGTCAAGCTAATTAGCTAAATCCGTGGTATTTGGGGTTTTTTTCATGCAAGCGTATCAGCGCGATTTCATTCGTTTTGCCATCGATCGCGGCGTTTTGCGCTTCGGTGAGTTCACCCTGAAGTCCGGGCGCACCAGTCCTTACTTCTTCAACGCCGGCCTGTTCAACTCAGGTTCCGCGCTGGCCCAGCTGGGCCGTTTCTACGCGGCGGCCATCGTCGACAGCGGCATTTCCTTCGACGTCCTCTTCGGCCCGGCCTACAAAGGCATCCCGCTGGCGGCCACCACCGCCGTCGCGCTGGCCGAACACCACGGCCGCGACCTGCCATGGTGCTTCAACCGCAAGGAAGCCAAGGCCCACGGCGAGGGCGGCAGCCTGGTCGGCGCGCCGCTGACCGGCGACGTGCTGATCATCGACGACGTGATCACCGCCGGCACCGCGATCCGCGAAGTGATGCAGATCATCGCGTCCCAGGAAGGCGCCAAGGCGGCCGGCGTGCTGATCGCCCTGAACCGCCAGGAGCGCGGCAACGGCGAGCTGTCGGCGATTCAGGAAGTCGAGCGTGACTTCGGCATCCCGGTGATCAGCATCGTGTCGCTGAACCAGGTGCTGGAATTCCTGGCCGACGACCCGCAGCTCAAGCAGCACCTGCCGGCCGTCGAGGCCTACCGCGCCCAGTTCGGCGTTTGAACGGGTTCCTTGCAGGCGCGGGCAGGCTCGTTCCTGCAGGGATCTGAGGCAAAAAAAGACCCCGCTCAGCCAGGCTGAGCGGGGTCTTTTCGTTTGCGTGAGCGCTTAAGAACGCTTGCGGTTGCTGATCAGGGTGCCCACACCGGTGTCGGTGAAGATTTCCAGCAGGATCGCATTCGGCACGCGGCCGTCGATGATCAGCGAGCTGCCCACGCCGCCCTGCACCGCTTCCAGCGCGCAGCGGATCTTCGGCAGCATGCCGCCGTAGATGGTGCCGTCGGCGATCAACGCGTCGACTTGCTGGGTGCTCAGGCCGGTCAGTACCTTGCCTTCCTTGTCCATCAGGCCGGCGATGTTGGTCAGCAGCATCAGTTTCTCGGCCTTCAGCGCTTCGGCGACCTTGCCGGCCACCAGGTCGGCGTTGATGTTGTACGACTCGCCGTTATCACCGACGCCGATCGGCGCGATCACCGGGATGAAATCGCCCTTGACCAGCAGGTTCAGCAGGTCGGTGTTGATCCCGACCACTTCGCCCACATGGCCGATGTCGATGATTTCCGGGGTGGTCATCTCCGGGGTCTGGCGGGTGACGTTGAGCTTTTTCGCGCGGATCAGCTCGGCGTCCTTGCCGGTCAGGCCGATGGCGCTGCCGCCATGCCGGTTGATCAGGTTGACGATGCTCTTGTTGACCTGGCCGCCGAGCACCATTTCCACCACGTCCATGGTGGCGGCGTCAGTGACGCGCATGCCGTCGACGAAGTGGCTTTCGATGGACAGGCGCTTGAGCAGATCGCCGATCTGCGGGCCGCCGCCGTGCACGACCACCGGGTTGATGCCCACGGCCTTCATCAGCACGATGTCGCGGGCGAAGCCGGTCTTCAGCTCCTCGCTTTCCATCGCGTTGCCGCCGTATTTGATCACCAGGGTCTTGCCGACATAACGTCGGATGTAAGGCAGCGCTTCGGACAGGACCTTGGCGGTTTGGGCGGCGGCATCGCGTTCGAGGGTCATTCAGGGCTCCGGGTGAATCAGAACGGTAGTTGGAGATCAGGTGCAACGCGTTTCAGCTGGGCATGGAACACAGCCTTGATGCGTGCAAGTTCTGCCTCGTCATCGGCCTCGAAACGCAGCACCAGCACCGGTGTGGTGTTGGATGCGCGTACCAGGCCCCAGCCTTTGGCGTAGTCGACCCGCACGCCGTCGATGGTGGTCAGGTCCGCGCCTGGGCCCCACTGTGCGTCGTGCAGTGCATCAATGATGCTGAATTTGCTCTCTTCGGTCACATGGATATTGATTTCCGGCGTCGAAACATCGTTCGGGAAGGTCGCGAACAGCGCTTCGGCGGTGGATTTCTCCTGGCTGAGGATCTCCAGCAGCCGCGCGGCGCTATAGATGCCGTCGTCGAAGCCGAACCAGCGCTCCTTGAAGAAGATATGCCCGCTCATTTCGCCGGCCAACAGGGCGCCGGATTGTTTCATCTTCTTTTTGATCAACGAGTGACCGGTCTTCCACATTAGCGACCGGCCGCCGTATTCCTTGATCAGCGGGATGAGGCGGCGGGTGCATTTGACGTCGAAAATGATCTCTGCGTCCGGGTTGCGCGCCAGCACGTCGCGGGCGAACAGCATCAGCAGGCGATCCGGGAACACGATGCTGCCGGCGTCGGTCACCACGCCGACGCGGTCTCCGTCGCCGTCGAAGGCCAGGCCCAGGTCGGCGCCGGTTTCCTTGACCTTGGCGATCAGGTCGACGAGGTTCTCAGGCTTGCCCGGATCCGGGTGGTGGTTGGGGAAGTGGCCGTCCACTTCGCAGAACAGCGGGATCACTTCGCAGTTCAGCGCTTCGATCAGTTGCGGGGCGATCACGCCGGCCGCGCCGTTGCCGCAGTCGACCACGACTTTCATGCGTCGGGCCAGCTTGATGTCCCGGACGATTTCGGTGGTGTAGCGGTCGAGGATCTCGACCTGGGTCACGCTGCCCTGGCCGCTGCTCAGGTCGCCGGTCTTGAGGCGCTCGTGCAGGGCCTGGATTTGCTCGTTGGCGAGGGTGTCGCCGGCGATCATGATCTTGAAGCCGTTGTAGTTCGACGGATTGTGGCTGCCGGTGAGCATCACCGCGGACTTGCCGGCCAGCACGTTGGCGGCGTAGTACAGCGCCGGGGTCGGCACCAGGCCGACGTCGCTGACGTGGCAGCCGCTGTCGGCGATGCCTTTGATCAGTTGGGCGACCAGTTCCGGGCCGGACAGGCGCCCGTCGCGGCCGACGGACACGTTCGGCTCGCCTTGGGCCAGGCTCTGCGAGCCGACGGCGCGGCCGATCCAGTAGGCCGTTTCGGCGTTGAGGAATTCCGGCACGGTGCCGCGGATGTCATACGCGCGGAAAATGCTGTCGGGAAGCTTCGGTGCTACTTGGGCGGGGGTGCTCATCGGCGGAAATGCTCCATCTCGAAAGTGGCTGGACGCGCCGGCGACTCACTCGGCGGCAGGCTCAAACTGAAGGGTATGACGGCGTTTTCCGCAGAGAGTTCGTGGTATGAAAGGGCCATGACGCCCCGCCCGGCGTGGCCGCTTGCTGTGGCGAGGGGGCCGACTCCCTCGCCACGAACGGTCACTTGGTGCCGGTATGGCCGAAACCGCCGGTGCCGCGTTCGGTCTCGACGAACTCCTCGACCATCTCGAAATGCGCCTGCACCACCGGCACCAGCACCAGTTGCGCCAGGCGTTCGCCGACGGTCATGGTGAAGTCGGTCTGGCCGCGGTTCCAGCAGGAGACCATCAGCGGGCCCTGGTAGTCGGAGTCGATCAGGCCGACCAGGTTGCCCAGCACGATGCCGTGCTTATGGCCCATGCCGGAGCGCGGCAGGATCAGCGCGGCGAGGTTCGGGTCGCCGATGTACACCGACAGGCCGGTGGGGATCAGCACGGTCTCGCCCGGCTTGATCACGGTGTCCTGTTCCAGCATGGCGCGCAGGTCGAGGCCGGCGGAGCCGGGCGTGGCGTATTGCGGCAGCGGGAATTCGGTGCCGATGCGTGGGTCGAGGATCTTGGCTTGCAAAGCGTGCATGTAAATTAAACCTGGTTCAGCCGTTCGGCGATGAATGTGACCAGTTGGCGGGCGATCTTGCCCTTGCTGGTCTGGGCGAAGACCGTGGCGTGCAGCCCACGGTCGATGACGCTGCAGGCGTTCTCTTCGCTGTTGAAGCCGATGCTCGGGTTGGCGACGTCGTTGGCGACGATCAGGTCGAGATTCTTGTCCTTGAGTTTGCGTGCAGCGTAGTCGAGCAGGTGTTCGGTCTCGGCGGCGAAGCCGACACTGAACGGACGGTCGGAACGGGTGGCGATGGTGGCCAGGATGTCCGGGTTACGTACCATTTGCAGGACGAAACCGTCGCCGCTCGTAGGGTCTTTCTTGAGTTTTTGCGGGGCCACGACTTCCGGGCGGTAGTCCGCGACCGCTGCCGAGGCGATGAAGATGTCGCAAGGCATCGCGGCTTCGCACGCCGCGAGCATGTCCCGGGCGCTGACCACGTCGATGCGGGTGACGCGGTCCGGGGTCGGCAGGTGCACCGGGCCGCTGATCAGGGTCACGCGGGCGCCGGCCTCCACCGCCGCTTCGGCCAGGGCGAAGCCCATTTTCCCGGAGCTGTGGTTGGTGATGTAGCGCACCGGGTCGATGTTTTCCTGGGTCGGGCCGGCGGTGATGACCACGTGCTTGCCGGTCAGCGCCTGACGCTGGAAACAGTCCGCCGCGCATTGGGCCAGGTCGGTGGCTTCCATCATCCGGCCCATGCCGACGTCGCCGCAGGCCTGGCTGCCGGACGCCGGGCCGAAGGTCTTCAGGCCGCGGCTTTCCAGGAGCTGCAGGTTGGCCTGGGTGGCCGGGTCGCGCCACATGGCCTGGTTCATGGCCGGGGCCACGGCGACGATGGCGTCGGTGGCCAGCACCAGGGTGGTCAGCAGGTCATTGGCGATGCCTTGGGCCAGGCGGGCCAGCAGGTCGGCGGTGGCCGGGGCGATCAGCACCAGGTCGGCCCATTTGGCCAGTTCGATGTGGCCCATCGCGGCTTCGGCGGCAGGGTCGAGCAGGTCGAGGTGCACCGGGTGCCCGGACAGGGCCTGCATGGTCAGCGGGGTGATGAATTCGCTGCCGCCGCGGGTCATGACCACGCGCACTTCGGCGCCCTGGTCGATCAGGCGGCGAACCAGATCGGCGCTTTTATAGGCCGCGATGCCGCCGCCGACGCCCAGAACGATGCGTTTCCGATACAGCCGCTGCATAGGTCTGCCTTTCATTTCATGGATGGTAGCGGTGCGGCACCCCCCTCCCCAGGGGCGGGCCGACCGCCAAAAAAGATGGGCTACGATATCACAGCGTCCGCTATGGAACAGCGGCGCCCACAGACAAGGAATGTGTATGAGTATTCGCGATTGGCCGGCGGCGGAAAGGCCGCGGGAAAAGCTACTTGAGCAGGGCTCCGCGAGCCTTTCGGACGCCGAACTGCTGGCGATCTTTCTGCGCACCGGCGTGTCCGGAAAAAGCGCGGTGGATCTGGCGCGACACCTGTTGAATCAATTCGGCAGCCTGCGTTTCTTGCTGGAGGCTGACCTGAACGCCTTCAGCGGACAATTGGGGCTGGGGCCGGCGAAGTTCGCCCAGTTGCAGGCCGTGCTGGAGATGGGGCGTCGGCACTTGGCGGAACGCATGCGGCGCAAGCCGGCGCTGGAGAGCCCGCAGGTCGTGCGCGATTACCTCAAGGCCATGTTGCGCCACGAGCCGCACGAGGTGTTCGGCTGCCTGTTCCTGGACTCCAAGCACCAGGTGCTGACCTTCGAGACGCTGTTTCGCGGCTCCATCGACAACACGGCCGTGCATCCTCGGGAGATAGTGAAGCGCTCCCTGGCCAATAACGCGGCGGCGGTGATCCTGTGCCACAACCACCCGTCGGGAAACACCGACCCCAGCGAGGCGGATCGCGTGCTGACCAAGCGGCTGCAGAAGGCACTGGAGCTGATCGATGTGCGGGTGCTCGATCACTTCATCGTCGGCGAGGGCGAGCCGCTGTCGATGGCGGAGTGCGGCTGGATGTAGCTGCGCACGGAATCAGCGCAGTCCACTGTGGGAGCGAGCCTGCTCGCGATGGCAGATCGATCAACATCGATGTTGACTGACACGGCGCCATCGCGAGCAGGCTTGCTCCTACAGGGGCGGGGTTGTGTCTGCTATTTCAGGGTGACCTTGGCGTAGTCCTGCCGCCCGAACGGGCTCACCGAGTAACCCTGCACATCCTTGCGTGTGAGCGCGAAGGCGGTCGGGTGCGCCAGCGGCAGCCACAGGGCCTGTTGCTGGATCAGGGCCTGCGCCTGTTCGTAGAGCTTGCTGCGCACACCTTGCTCGCTGGTGGTCTTGCCGGCGCTGATCAAGCGGTCCAGGTCGGCGTTGCAGTACCGGGCGAAGTTGGTGCCGGACTTGACCGCCGCGCAGGAAAACTGCGGCGTGAGGAAGTTGTCCGGGTCGCCGTTGTCGCCCGCCCAGCCCATGAACAGCAGGTCGTGTTCGCCGGCCTTGGCCCGACGGATCAGCTCGCCCCATTCGATCACGCGGATTTCCGCCTGGATGCCGATCTCCGCCAGGTCCGACTGCAGCAACTGCGCGCCGAGGCTCGGGTTGGGGTTGAGCAGGCTGCCGGACGGGCGCGTCCAGATGGTGGTCTGGAAACCGTCCTTCAGGCCGGCCTTGGCCATCAGCGCCTTGGCCTTGTCCACGTCGTGGGCGTAGCCGGGCAGGTTCTTCGCGTAGCTCCAGGTGTTGGGCGGGTAGGGGCCGTTGGCGGCCTCGGCGGTGTCTTCGAACACGGCCTTGAGGTAGTTGGCCTTGTCGAAGGCGAGGTTGATCGCCTGGCGCACTTCCGGCTTGTCCAGCGGCGGATGCTGGCTGTTGATGCCGACGAAAGCGGTCATGAACGCGTCGGTCTTTTCAACTTTGAGTGTCGGCTCCTGTTTCGCCGCCTGTACGTCCAGCGGTTTGGGCGACAGGGCGATCTGGCATTCGTTGCGCCGCAGCTTCTGCAGGCGCACGTTGGCGTCCGGGGTAATGGCGAAGATCAGCGGATCCACCGCCGGCTTGCCGCCGAAGTAGTCCGGGTTGGCCTTGTAGCGAACCGAGGCGTCCTTCTGGAAGCGGGTGAACACGAACGGGCCGGTGCCCACCGGCTGGCTGTTGAGCTTGTCCGTCGCGCCGGCCTTGAGCAGCCGGTTGGCGTACTCGGCGGAGTAGATCGAGGCGAAGCCCATGCTCAGGGTCGCCAGGAAGGTCGAGTCCGGATGGTCGAGTGTGAAGCGCACGGTCAAAGGATCCAGGGCGTCGATCTTCTTGATCAGCGCCGGCAGCTGCATCGACTGGGCATGGGGGAAGCCGCTCTGGGCCACCTGGTGCCACGGGTTGGCCGGGTCGAGCATGCGGTCGAAGCTGAACTTGACGTCTTCGGCGCTCAGGTCGCGGGTCGGCTTGAAGTAGTCGGTGCTGTGGAACTTCACCTGCGCACGCAGCTTGAACACATAGGTCAGCCCGTCGGTGCTGACGTCCCAGCTTTCGGCGAGGCTCGGGACGACCTTGCCGCTGGCGGTGTCGAAGTCCACCAGACGGTTCATCAGCACGTCGGCGGAGGCGTTGGTGGTGGTCAGCGAGTTGTACTGCACCACGTCGAACCCTTCGGGGCTGGCCTCGGTGCAGACGCTCAGGGCGGCGGCCTGGGCGAGGGGGCTCAGCAGCAGCGGAGCGAGCAAAAGGGGGAGGGCAGCGAGGCGCATGGTCAGATTCCTTTACAGATCGGAGGCCCATCTGCAAGTGCAGTCTGGAAAAGGCCTACCCTAGTGGGCACGGTTGCAAATGACTATCCCTTTTTGCAATTTCAGGGCCGGGTTTGCGGGGTTTTGGCGGTGAAGGGCGGTGCCGGGGGAGCGGATCGCCGGCATCGCCGCTTTTGTGCGACGAGCGGTCGAAATCCTCGACAGCCTTAATCCAAAGCGTCCGCAGGGGCAAATTCCGGCTTTTTGCCAATTGATTGCACACCGATTGTTGTTGCTCTCGGGTCTTTCTGGTATAAAGCAGCGCTCTTTTCTAGGGGCCCGGTTCCTTCGCTTGTAGGTGTAGCCGGTAAGACCTCTAAAGAATCGCGGCGCCTGGCGCCACAATGACTAGAGATTAAGCGGCCAACCCATGCCGGGTTGGGCATGTGGTTTTAGAGGGCTGAGGCATGTCTAGAGTATGTCAAGTTACCGGTAAGGGTCCGGTAACCGGGAATAACATTTCCCACGCAAACAACAAAACCCGTCGTCGTTTCCTGCCAAACCTGCAGCATCACCGCTTCTGGGTTGAGTCCGAGAAACGTTTCGTGCGTCTGCGCGTATCTGCCAAAGGCATGCGTATCATCGACAAGCGCGGCATTGATGTCGTGCTGGCCGAACTTCGCCGCGACGGCAAGATTTAAGGGAGCTAATCATGCGTGAATTGATTCGTTTGATCTCGAGCGCCGGTACTGGTCACTTCTACACTACCGACAAGAACAAGCGTACTACCCCGGACAAAATCGAGATCAAGAAATATGATCCGGTTGTTCGCAAGCACGTGATCTACAAGGAAGGCAAAATCAAGTAATTGATTTTTCCGACCGACGAAAAAGGCCCGTATCTCACGATACGGGCCTTTTTTGTTGCCCCGGTTTTGGGTTGCCGGTCCGGGCCCCTTCGCGGGCAAGCCCACACCGTGGATCTGTGTGGTGTTCCCTGTGGAAGCCAGCCTGCTGGCGTCAGCTAAAGGGGCGCAGATCCTCAGGCCTTCTGCTCGAAGATCACATAGATCTTGCGGCACGCCTCCAGCACTTCCCAGGTGCCCCGGAAACCGGCCGGAATCACAAAGCGGTCGCCGACGCGCAGGGTCTTGGCGTTGCCGTCGCTGTCGCGCAGCACCGACACCCCTTGCAGGATCTCGCAGTACTCGTGCTCGGTGTAGTTCACCGTCCATTGCCCGACCGCGCCTTCCCACACGCCGACGTTCATTTGCCCGCAAGGGCTGTCGTACTGGTTGAACACCGCCTGCTCGGGGTCGCCCTTGAGCACCTTGGCCGGATCCGGCCGGTAGCGTTCGGCTTCGCTGGCGGTCTGGCTGATGTCGACGACGTTCTGGATGTTCATTGTTGTTGTCTCCCGTGGTGGCGACGCGATGGATTGGAAAGGGCCAAAGTCTATGTTTATTAAATTGAACACCGCAAGGTCGTATCGCGGCCTTATGTCAAATATATTGAAACAAACCCGGCCACTGGTTTAGGGTGGCGGGTGCCCTTGGCCGAAATGCAGGCTGGCCGGGCAGAATTCCTGAGGACGGCCGCGAAGAGCGCGGCGCCCGCATCCAACAAGAGGAGGACACTCGAATGACCACCCTGACTCGTGCCGACTGGGAACAACGCGCCCGCGACCTGAAGATCGAAGGCCGCGCCTACCTCAATGGCGAGTACACCGACGCCGCCTCGGGCGAGACCTTCGAGTGCATCAGTCCGGTCGATGGCCGTCTGCTGGGCAAGATCGCCAGCTGTGACGCCGCCGACGCCCAGCGCGCCGTGGAGAACGCCCGCGCCACCTTCGATTCCGGTGTCTGGTCGCGCCTGGCGCCGACCAAGCGCAAGGCCGCCATGATCCGTTTCGCCGGCCTGCTCAAGCAGCACGCCGAAGAGCTGGCCCTGCTCGAGACCCTCGACATGGGCAAGCCGATCAGCGACTCGCTGTACATCGACGTTCCCGGCGCGGCGCAGGCGCTGAGCTGGAGCGGCGAGGCCATCGACAAGCTCTACGACGAAGTCGCCGCCACCCCGCACGATCAGTTGGGCCTGGTGACCCGTGAGCCGGTGGGCGTGGTCGGCGCCATCGTGCCGTGGAACTTCCCGCTGCTGATGGCTTGCTGGAAACTGGGCCCGGCCCTGTCGACCGGCAACTCGGTGATCCTCAAGCCGTCGGAGAAATCCCCGCTGACCGCCCTCCGCATCGCCGCCCTGGCGGTCGAGGCCGGCATCCCGAAAGGCGTGCTCAACGTGCTGCCGGGCTATGGCCATACCGTCGGCAAGGCCCTGGCCCTGCACAACGACGTCGACACCCTGGTGTTCACCGGTTCGACCAAGATCGCCAAGCAACTGATGATCTACGCCGGCGAATCGAACATGAAGCGCGTGTGGCTGGAGGCCGGCGGCAAGAGCCCGAACATCGTGTTCGCCGACGCGCCGGATCTGCAGGCCGCCGCCGAGTCCGCCGCCAGCGCCATCGCCTTCAACCAGGGCGAAGTGTGCACCGCCGGTTCGCGGCTGCTGGTCGAGCGTTCGATCAAGGACAAATTCCTGCCGATGGTGATCGAGGCCCTGAAGGCCTGGAAGCCGGGCAACCCGCTGGATCCGGCCACCAACGTCGGTGCGCTGGTGGACACCCAGCAGATGAACACGGTGCTGTCCTACATCGAAGCCGGCCACGCCGACGGCGCCAAGCTGGTGGTCGGCGGCAAGCGCACCCTGCAGGAGACCGGCGGCACCTACGTCGAGCCGACGATCTTCGACGGCGTGAGCAACGCGATGAAGATCGCCCAGGAAGAGATCTTCGGACCGGTGCTGTCGGTCATCACCTTCGACACCGCCGAGGAGGCGGTGCGCATCGCCAACGACACGCCGTACGGCCTGGCGGCGGCGGTGTGGACCCAGGACATTTCCAAGGCGCACCTGACCGCCAAGGCCCTGCGGGCCGGCAGCGTGTGGGTCAACCAATACGATGGCGGCGACATGACCGCGCCGTTCGGCGGCTTCAAGCAGTCGGGCAACGGCCGCGACAAGTCGCTGCATGCGTTCGACAAATACACCGAGCTCAAGGCGACCTGGATCAAGCTGTGAACCGTTGAGGGGGCCTGCCCGTCAGACCCCCGAAACAGCAGAGATCCCTTGTGGGAGCGGGCTTGCCCGCGATGGCGGTGTGTCAGTCGGCATTTTTGTGTCTGACCCACCGCCATCGCGGGCAAGCCCGCTCCCACATTGGTTTTGCGGTGCACATAACAATATCCACAGGAGCGTGGAACATGCGTTGGGCGACGTATTTCGCCGTGTTGGCGTCTGTCTTGAGTGTCGGCCTGGCCCTGGGGGTCAGCATGCCGCTGGTGTCGTTGCGCCTGGAGGGCTGGGGCTACGGCTCCTTCGCCATCGGTGTGATGGCGGCGATGCCGGCCATCGGCGTGCTGCTGGGGGCGAAGGTGTCCAGTCATCTGGCGGCGCGCCTGGGCACGGCGAACCTGATGCGCCTGTGCCTGTGGGGCGGGGCGCTGTCCATCGGCCTGCTGGCGCTGCTGCCCAGCTACCCGGTGTGGCTGGCGCTGCGGCTGATGATCGGCGTGATCCTGACCATCGTGTTCATCCTCGGCGAGAGCTGGATCAACCAATTGGTGGTCGAGCATTGGCGCGGGCGACTGGTGGCGCTGTACGGCAGCAGCTACGCGCTGAGCCAACTGTCCGGGCCGCTGCTGTTGGGGGCGCTGGGCACCGAGCACGATTATGGCTTTTGGGTCGGCGTGGGCCTGCTGACCGCTGCGCCCCTGCTGTTGCTCGGCCGCAGCGGGGCGCCGAGCAGCGAGGCCAGCAGCGTGACCTTCGGCGATCTGCTGGGATTTGGCCGGGAACTGCCGGCGATCGCCTGGGCCGTGTCGCTGTTCGCCGCGTTCGAGGCGATGATCCTGACGCTGCTGCCGGTGTATTGCCTGCGCCAGGGCTTCACGGCGGAAATCGCGCTGGCGATGGTCAGCACCGTGGTGGTCGGCGACGCGTTGCTGCAACTGCCGATCGGCGCGCTGGCGGACCGGCTGTCCCGGCGCACGCTGTTCACCGGCTGCGCCATGGTGCTGCTGCTGTCGAGCCTGGCGATTCCGCTGCTGATCGACACCTTGCTGATCTGGCCGCTGTGGGTGCTGTTCGGGGCCAGCGCGGGCGGTCTGTTCACGCTGTCGCTGATCCTGGTCGGCGAGCGCTACCGTGACGATGCGCTGGTGCGGGCCAACGCGCACATCGCGCAGCTGTGGGGCATCGGCTGCCTGGTGGGGCCGCTGGCGGCAGGCGCGGGCAGCCAGTGGATCAGCGGGCACGCGCTGCCGCTGCTGATGGCGGTCGGGGCGTTCGGCCTGGTGATCCTGCTGATGCGCCAGGGGGCGTTCGGCAAAGTGGCCGAGCCGGCCTGACTGATCGACCCCTGTGGCGAGGCCGCCACGGGGGCGGGCCTAAAGCATCCGCTCAAGGCCCACGGTGGTGCTGAACCAGGCATTGAACCGTCGCCACCAGCTCCCCGGTTCCTGGGTCAGGGTGTGCAGCTTGCCGTCGTCCTCGGTCACCCACACCACCTTGCCGTCCTCCAGCTTCGCTTCGTAGCTGAGCGCCGGCGCCATGCCCTGCAAGGCCAGTTCCCGCACATGGGCGGCCAGGGCCGGGCTGTCCACCAGCACGCCGACCTCGGTGTTCCACAGCACCGAGCGCGGGTCGAAGTTGAACGATCCGATGAACGCTTTCTTGCCGTCGAAGATCATCGCCTTGCTGTGCAGGCTCGAGTCCGAACCCCGGGAGGACGGCCCGTAGAACAGGCGCGGCCCGCTGCCGCCGGTGGCGCCGGGCTGGCGGCGCAGTTCGAAGAGCCTGACGCCGTGCTCCAGCAGCGCCTTGCGGTACGGCGCATAGCCGCCGTGCACCGCCGGCACGTCGGTGGCCTCCAGCGCGTTGGTCAGCAGGCTCACCGAGACGCCGGCATCGGCGCGTCCGGTCAGGTACACCAGCCCCGGCTGGCCCGGCACGAAGTAGGCGGAAATCATCATCAGTTCCTGGCTGACGCCCTTCAGTTCCGGCGCCAGTTGGGTGGTCAGCAGCAACTGCGGATCGGGCTTGTCCTTGGCCAGCACCTTGCTCGGCGCATCCCACAGCGCCTGGTTCCAGGCCCAGATCAGCTCGCGGCGCCAGATGTCCATGCGCGGATCGGTGCTGTAGGTCTTCAGTTGCCGGTACAGCGCGTGGTTCTGCTGGCGGGTGTCTTCCAGGGATTCTTCCAGGCGGGTGCGGGTGTTCTGCAGGTCCTTGGCCGTCGGCCGGCTGGAGAGGAACTCGTCGACCGGTCGGCTCAGGGCGCTGTTCCAGTACTGGTCGAAGCTGTGCCCCAACTGCTGCGCCACCGGGCCCACGCTGAGCATGTCGATGTCGGTGAAGTTCAGGTTGGGCTCGGCATCGAAATACTCGTCCCCCAGGTTGCGCCCGCCGACGATGGCGGCGGCGTTGTCCGCCAGCCACAGCTTGTTGTGCATGCGCCGGTGCTGCAGCGACAGGTTGAACAGCCGGCCCGCCGCCCGGGTGACGCCGGTGCTGCGGCCCAGGTGCAGCGGGTTGAAGAGGCGGATCTGGATCTGCGGATGGGCTGCGAGCGTGGCGATGACCAGGTCGAGGCCGTCGCTGGTGGTGTCGTCCAGCAGGATCCGCACCCGCACGCCCCGGTCGGCGGCCTTGAGCAGTTCGTCCACCAGCATCCGCGTGCTGACGCCGTCGTGGACGATGTAGTACTGCAGGTCGAGGCTGCTCTGCGCGTTGCGGATCAGTTCGGCGCGGGCGGTGAAGGCTTCGGTGCTGTTGGACAGCAGGCGGAAGCCCGACTGGCCGTTGTGCGGCGCGGCCTGGGCCTGGATCGAGCGGCCGAAGGCGGAGGCCGACGCCGGCAGCGCCTGGCTCGGCTCGCGCGGGACGTCGAGGGTTGCGCAGCCGCCCAGCAGCGCGGTCAGCAACAGCAGAACGGACAGGGGCTGTCTGAAGCTCACGTGGGATCGTTCCGGATGGCGGAGGTGATGGGCATATGGACGCTGAAGGGCCGCGAAAAGTCAGTCGGTCTCGGCCAGCAGGCGGATGGCCGCTGCGCCGACCTTGCGCACCGCGTCTTCGATCTGCGGCGTCGGTTTGGCAGCGTAGTTCATCCGCAGGCAATTGCGGTACTTGCCGGAGGCGGAAAAGATGCTGCCCACGGCGATCTGCACGCCTTGGTCGTGCAGGGCGCGGTTGAGCTTCAGGGTGTCGAAGCCTTCCGGCAACTCGACCCACAGCATGAAGCTGCCTTGCGGGCGGCTGGCGCGGGTGCCGGCGGGAAAGTAGCGGGTCACCCAGTCGATCATCGCGTCGCGGTTGCGCTGGTACTGGGTGCGCATCCGCCGCAAGTGCGGCTCGAAGTGGCCGGCCTTGAGGAATTCGGCGATGGCGATCTGCGGCTGCGGCGCGGTGGAGCCGGTGCTGATGTACTTCATGTGCAGCACCCGCTCCAGGTAACGGCCCGGCGCCACCCAACCGATGCGCAGGCCCGGCGCCAGGGTCTTGGAGAACGAACTGCACAGCAGCACGCGGCCGTCTTCGTCGAAGGACTTGATGGTGCGCGGGCGAGGGTAGGTGTAGGCCAGTTCCCCGTACACGTCGTCCTCGATGATCGCCACGTCGAAGCGCTGCGCCAGGTGCAGCAGGGCGCGCTTGCGTGACTCCGGCATGATGTAGCCCAGCGGGTTGTTGCAGTTGGGGGTGAGCTGGATGACCTTGATCGGCCACTGCTCCAGCGCCAGTTCCAGGGCTTCGAGGCTGATGCCGGTGAGGGGGTCGGTGGGAATCTCCAGCGCCTTCATGCCCAGGCCCTTGAGGGTTTGCATGGCGCCGTGGAAGCTCGGCGAGTCCACGGCGACGATGTCGCCCGGCTCGCAGATCGCATGGATGCTGGTGGACAGCGCTTCATGGCAGCCGGTGGTCACCACCAGGTCGCCGGCGCTCAATTGGCAGCCGGAATCGAGCATCAGCCGGGCGATCTGTTCGCGCAGTTCGAGGGTGCCGTGGATGTTGTCGTAATACAGGCCGGGCATGTCCTGGCGCCGGCTGATCCGGGCGAGGCCGCGCAGCAGCGGTTTCATGGTCGGCGAGGATACGTCGGGCATGCCGCGCCCCAGCTGCACCACGTCCTTGCGCGGCACGGCGCGGATCAGCTCCAGCACCTGGTCCCACTGCGAGATCTCCACCGGGCGCTGCACCGGCCGGCCCACCACCGGCAGATCCGGCAGCTCGCGGCTGACCGGCACGAAATAGCCGGACTTGGGCTTGGGCGTGGCCAGGCCGTTGTCCTCCAGCATCCGGTAGGCCTGCTGCACGGTGCTCAGGCTGACCCCGTGCTCGACGCTCAGGGCGCGCACCGACGGCAAACGGTCGCCCGGCCGGTAGAAGCCTTGTTCGATGCGCGTGCCGAGCAGCTCGGCGAGGTTCACATACAGGGTCATGGCACTGCCTCGTACAGGTGATCCGGTAGACCGGTACAGATGGGGCGAAAATCGACAATTCAGAGCTCAGGAGGGCGAATCTGTATGGAGTTAATACAGATGCGTTGAATCTGTAATGCTTTTGCTCGCCCGCGCATCATGGAATCTCTCGCTACCCAAGTAAACAGGAGCAAAGAAAATGAACGGCTTGAGCGATGTGCGGCTGACGTTACACAGTCAGGAACTGGCGGCAGGGCAACAGGACAGCGCGCGCAATGAGGCCCTGCGCAACGCCCCGTCCGGCCTGGGCCGCTGGGGCCTGTTCTGGCACCGTCTGCACACGCGCAGGGCGTTGCTGGGGCTGACGCCGCAGCAGCTCAAGGACATCGGGCTGACCCGGGAGCAGGCGCTGGAGGAGGGGCTCAAGCCGTTCTGGCGGATCTGAGCCTTTTGCGGCCCCATCGCAAACAGGCTCGCTCCCGCGGCGAAAGGTGGGAGCGAGCCTGCTTCCGATCAGGGCAAGGCCTTCAGACCAGCTCCTTGAGCCGGTGCCACAGCATCCCCAGCGCCAGCAGCGGCGAGCGCAAATGCTTGCCGCCGGGGAAGGTGATGTGCGGCACCTGGGCGAACAGGTCGAACCCGCCGCCGTGCTGTCCGCTGATGGCTTCGGCCAGCAGCTTGCCCGCCAGGTGCGTGGCGTTCACCCCGTGGCCGGAGTAGGCCTGGGCGTAATACACGTTCGGCCGCCCCGCCAGCCGGCCTATCTGCGGCAAGCGGTTGGCGCCGATGCCGATCATCCCGCCCCACTGGAAATCGATCTTCGCGCCCGCCAGCTGCGGGAACACCTCCAGCATCTTCGGCCGCATGTAGGCGGCGATGTCCTTGGGGTCGCGCCCTGAATAATGGCAGGCACCGCCGAACAGCAGGCGCCGGTCCGCCGAGAGCCGGTAATAGTCGAGCGCCACGCGCTGGTCGCAGACCGCCATGTTCTGCGGCAGCAGCTCATGGGCCTGGGCTTCGCTCAGCGGTTCGGTGGCGATGATGTAGCTGCCGGCGGGCAGCACCTTGCCGCCCAGTTGCGGGTCGAGGCCGTTGAGGTAGGCGTTGCAGCCCAGCACCAGGGTCTTGGCGCGCACCGTGCCCTGGGTCGTGTGCACCCGCACTTCGGGGCCGTGGTCGATGCGGGTGACCGCCGAGCGCTCGAACAGCTTGACCCCCGACTGCTGCGCCGCCGCGGCTTCGCCCAGGGCCAGGTTCAGCGGGTGCAGATGCCCGGAGCCCATGTCGATCAGGCCGCCGACGTAGCGTTTGGAACCGACCACGGTGTGCATCTGGTCGGCCGGCAGCAGGCGGGTCTCGTGGCGGTAGCCGAGGCTGCGCAGTTCTTCGGCGTCTTCGGCGAAACCGTCGAGGTCGCGGGGCTTGTTGGCCAGGTCGCAATAGCCCCAGGTCAGGTCGCAGGGAATCTGGAAGCGTTCCACGCGCCGGCGGACGATCTCCACCGCCTCCAGGCCCATGAGTTTCATCTGGCGCACGCCTTCGGCGCCGATGACGTTGGCGAACTGATCCAGGCCATGGCCGACCCCGCGGATCAGTTGCCCGCCGTTGCGGCCGCTGGCGCCCCAGCCGATCCGGTTCGCCTCCAGCAACACCACGCTGAGGCCGCGTTCGGCCAGCTCCAGCGCGGTGTTGAGGCCCGTGAAGCCGCCGCCGACCACGCACACGTCCGCGGCCACCTCACCCTGCAGCACCGGATGGTCGGGCTGCGGCAGGCTGCTGGCGGCGTAGTAGGAGGCAACGTGGGGCTGGCTCACGGTGGCGTGGGCGCGGGCATTCATGGGCGTCATCCTGAGCGGGTGTCGAGAAAATTTGACGGAGGATAAGCCGGACGCCGGAAGCCGGGCAACACCGGTCGGCCATCGCTGTCTGGATCACGGCTTTTGCGGCACAATCGCCGCCTGTTCCACGTCGGTCATCGCGTCCATGAGCTGCAACAGCCAGAAAATCCGCTCCCTGCGCCAGCAGATCCCCACGTTCGACTGCGTGCCGGGCTGCCACGACTGCTGCGGCCCGGTGACCACCTCCCCGGAGGAGATGGCGCGCCTGCCGCGCAAGACCCGCGCCGAACAGGACGCGGCCATGGACGCCTACAACTGTGTGCACCTGGGGCCCGAAGGCTGCACGGTGTATGACGAGCGGCCGCTGATCTGCCGGCTGTTCGGTACGACACAGACCTTGCCTTGCCCGAACGGGCGCAGGCCTGTGGAATTGATCCATCCGCGGGTGGAGCGGCAGGTGTTCGAGTACATGGCCGAGAACCGGCAGGTGCTGGTTTGAAGCGTTCGCGCTAAATCCGCGGCGACCCCATCGCTGGCAAGCCAGCTCCCACAAGTCTAGCGGTGAGCGTAGATTCTGCGAACACCTATTGACCCTGTGGGAGTGACTTGCCAGTGATAAGGCCGGCCGGCTCAGGCTCTCTTCCCACAAGTCCAGAGGTGAGCGTAGATTCTGCGAACACCTTTTGACCCTGTGGGAGCTGGCTTGCCAGCGATGGGGCCGGATCAGGCACCGCAAATGTCAGTCGGGAATCGGCAGGCTCAGGCTCTCCTTCACCTCTTCCATCACGATGTAGCTCTTGGACTCGCGCACATGGGGCAGCTTGAGCAGGATGTCGCCCAGCAGTTTGCGGTACGAGGCCATCTCGGAAATCCGCGCCTTCACCAGATAGTCGAAATCCCCTGACACCAGGTGGCACTCCAGCACATGGGGCAGTTTCAGCACCGCGCGTCGGAACTCTTCGAAGGTGTCGCCGGATTTGTAGTCGAGGCTGATCTCGACGAACACCAGCAGGCTACCCTTCAAATGCTGAGGGTTGAGCCGGGCGTTGTAGCCCATGATGATCCCCTCGCGCTCCAGCCGCCGCACCCGCTCCGTGCACGGCGTGGTCGACAGGCCGACCTTTTCCCCAAGCTCCGTGAAGGAGATCCGCCCATCCGCCTGAAGGATCCGCAGGATGTTGCGGTCGATCTTGTCCAGCTCGCGTTTGGTCTGAGTGTTGGTACGCATAGGGGATGCGCCTCCGTGAAAAGGGTTTTTGCCGAGAATTGTCGCCAAATATAGGCGCTTATACAGTGAAAAGCACTGGCGATTCTTTCTTACACTGCGCGCATCATTGCTCTGACAACAGGTTCGCGGTCTGGCCGCGGCGAGGGATACAAAAAATGCGCGTCATGGTCTTGGGTAGCGGCGTCATCGGCACCACCAGTGCCTATTATCTGGCCCGCGCCGGGTTTGAAGTCGTGGTGGTCGACCGCCAGCCGGCGGCCGCCATGGAGACCAGCTTCGCCAACGCCGGCCAAGTGTCGCCGGGCTATGCCTCGCCGTGGGCTGCGCCGGGCGTGCCGCTCAAGGCCATCAAGTGGCTGCTGCAGCGTCACGCGCCGCTGGCCATCAAGGCCACTGCCGACATCGACCAGTACCTGTGGATGGCGCAGATGCTGCGCAACTGCACCGCCAGCCGCTACGCGGTGAACAAGGAGCGCATGGTGCGGCTGTCCGAGTACAGCCGCGACTGCCTCGACGAACTGCGCGCCGAGACCGGCATCGCCTATGAAGGCCGCAGCCTGGGCACCACTCAGCTGTTCCGCACCCAGGCCCAGTTGGACGGCGCCGCCAAGGACATCGCCGTGCTGAAGGAGTCCGGCGTGCCGTTCGAAGTCCTCGACCGCGCCGGCATCGCCCGGGTCGAGCCGGCCCTGGCCAACGTCACCGACATCCTGGCCGGCGCCCTGCGCCTGCCGAACGACCAGACCGGCGACTGCCAGATGTTCACCACCCGCCTGGCGGAAATGGCCGCCAAGCTCGGCGTCGAGTTCCGCTTCGGCCAGGACATCCAGCGCCTGGACTTCGCCGGCGACCGCATCAACGGCGTGTGGATCGACGGCAAGCTGGAGACCGCCGACCGCTACGTGCTGGCCCTGGGCAGCTACTCGCCGCAACTGCTCAAGCCGCTGGGCATCAAGGCCCCGGTGTACCCGCTCAAGGGCTACTCGCTGACCGTGCCGATCACCAACCCGGCGATGGCTCCGACGTCGACCATCCTCGACGAGACCTACAAGGTCGCGATCACCCGTTTCGACAACCGCATCCGCGTCGGCGGCATGGCCGAGATCGCCGGTTTCGACCTGTCGCTCAATCCGCGCCGGCGCGAAACCCTGGAGATGATCGTCAACGACCTTTATCCTCAGGGCGGCAACCTGGCCGAGGCGAGCTTCTGGACCGGCCTGCGTCCGACCACCCCGGACGGCACCCCGATCGTCGGCGCCACCCCGTTCAAGAACCTCTTCCTGAACACCGGCCACGGCACCCTCGGCTGGACCATGGCGTGCGGCTCCGGCCGTCTGCTGGCTGACCTTATGGCCAAGAAAAAGCCGCAGATCAGCGCCGAAGGCCTCGACATTTCCCGTTACGGCAACACCACCCAGGAGTCCGCCAAGCATGGCAATCCAGCGCCAGCTCACCAATGAGCGCATGAGTCAGATCGTCACCCACAACGGCACCGTGTACCTGGCCGGACAGGTCGGCGACGACTTCAGCGCCGGGGTCGAACAGCAGACCCGTGACGTGCTGGCCAACATCGAGCGGCTGTTGGACCTGGCCGGCACCGACAAGCACCACCTGCTGTCGGCGACGATCTACCTGAACGACATCGGTGCGCACTTCGCCGCCATGAACGCGGTCTGGGACCAGTGGCTGCCCAAGGGCGTCGCGCCGGCCCGCGCCACCGTCGAAGCGAAGATGGCCCGGCCCGATGTGCTGGTCGAGATCTCGGTGATCGCCGCACAGCCTTGATCCGACGCTGAAAAATCCCTCTCCCGGCGCTGTTGGCGGTCAACGCCAGCCGGCGCCGGTTTTTCTTCCCATGACCGCCCAGAAGTCTGCCGCCATGCGTCCTGCCCGTGCCCTGATCGACCTTCAAGCCCTGCGTCACAACTACCGTATCGCCCGCGAGACCACCGGAGCCAAGGCGCTGGCGGTGATCAAGGCCGACGCCTACGGCCATGGCGCGGTGCGCTGCGCCCAAGCCCTGGAGGCCGAAGCGGACGGCTTCGCCGTGGCCTGCATCGAAGAGGCCCTGGAACTGCGCGCCGCCGGGATCCGCGCGCCGGTGCTGCTGCTCGAAGGCTTTTTCGAGGCCGACGAGCTGGCGCTGATCGTCGAGCACGACTTCTGGTGCGTGGTGCATTCGCTGTGGCAGCTCGAAGCGATCGAGCAGGCGGCGTTGAGCAAACCGGTCACCGTGTGGCTCAAGCTCGACTCGGGCATGCACCGCGTGGGCCTGCATCCCAAGGATTATCAGTCGGCCTACCAGCGGCTGCTGGCCAGCGGCAAGGTGGCCAAGATCGTGCTCATGAGCCACTTCGCCCGCGCCGATGAGCTGCACGAGCAGAGCAGCGCCGATCAGGTCGCGGTGTTCGAGGCCGCCCGCAAGGGCCTGGCGGCGGAAATCAGCCTGCGCAACTCGCCGGCGGTGCTGGGCTGGCCGCAGATCCCCAGCGATTGGGTGCGCCCGGGCATCATGCTGTACGGCGCCACGCCGTTCGAAGAAGCCAACGCCGTGGCCGAGCGCCTGCAACCGGTGATGACCCTCGAATCGAAGGTCATCAGCGTGCGCGAATTGCCGGCCGGCGAGCCGGTCGGCTACGGCGCCCGGTTCATCACCGACAAGCCGATGCGCATCGGCGTGGTCGCCATGGGCTACGCCGACGGCTATCCGCGCCAGGCGCCGACCGGCACCCCGGTGCTGGTGGCCGGCCAGCGCAGCCGCATCCTGGGCCGCGTGTCGATGGACATGCTGTGCATCGACCTGACCGACGTGCCGCAGGCCGGCCTCGGTTCCACCGTGGAGCTGTGGGGCAAAAACATCCTCGCCAGCGACGTGGCCAAGTGGGCCGACACCATCCCCTACCAGATCTTCTGCAACCTGCGCCGGGTGCCGAGGCTCTATTCCGGGGATTGACGCCCCGAAGCCGTCGCCGCCGACCGCATGCCCCTCCGGGGCCCGGGCCCAAGTGTTGTAAATACTGAACGCTGTCGCCATGATAACGCTCACTATCTCTACAACCTCAGGAGGCGCGTGCCTTGGACGTCGGCGAACGGCTGCAATCGATCCGCAAGCTCAAAGGGCTTTCCCAGCGTGAACTCGCCAAGCGTGCGGGCGTCACCAACAGCACCATTTCGATGATCGAAAAGAACAGCGTCAGCCCTTCGATCAGTTCGCTGCGCAAAGTGCTGGGCGGGATTCCCATGTCCATGGTCGAGTTCTTCTCCGAAGAGATCCTGCAGGAAGTCCCGACCCAGATCGTCTACAAGGCCAACGAACTGATCGACATTTCGGACGGCGCCGTGACCATGAAGCTGGTCGGCCGCGCCCACCCGAGCCGTGCCATCGCCTTCCTCAACGAGATCTACCCGCCGGGCGCCGACACCGGCGAAGAGATGCTCACCCATGAAGGCGAGGAAACCGGGATCCTGGTGGAAGGGCGCCTGGAACTGGTGGTGGGCCTGGAAACTTTTATCCTCGAAGCGGGCGACAGCTACTACTTTGAAAGTACCAAGCCGCATCGCTTCCGCAATCCGTTCGATGCCCCGGCGCGACTAATCAGCGCAGCCACGCCGGCGAACTTCTGAACCGAGAGGCGCCAGGCCGTTGCGGCGAAGGCGTGCGAACCGTTTGACCGATGCGCGACAAAACCCCTTCAACTTTGGGGTTGTTTCAGTGTGGCGGGCTTACCGCTATACTTGCGCCCGCCTGCGAACCGTGGCCGCAGGCGTGAATAGCCACCATTGAGGGTGAACGCGTGAACCTAATTATGAAAATGCTGGCCGCACCAGCAACCGTACTGGCCCTCTGGGCTGCCAGCGCTCAAGCTGCGACCAACGACGATATCGCCAAACGCCTCGAGCCGGTCGGCCAGGTCTGCGTTCAGGGTCAGGAGTGCAAGGGGATGGAAGTCGCCGCAGCCGCAGGCGGCGGTGGCGGCGCGAAGACGCCGGACGAAGTGATCGCCAAGCACTGCAACGCTTGCCATGGCTCCGGCCTGCTGGGTGCGCCGAAGATCGGCGACACGGCGGCGTGGAAAGACCGCGCCGACCACCAGGGCGGCCTCGACGGCATCCTGGCCAAGGCCATCACCGGCATCAACTCGATGCCGCCGAAGGGCACCTGCGCCGATTGCTCCGACGCCGAGCTCAAGGGCGCGATCCAGAAGATGTCCGGCCTGAAGTAAGGCCCCGCGTCCTCGAAAAAACCGTCTTCGGACGGTTTTTTTGTGCCCGCGATCCGGCTCTGAGGCTGGTCATTGCAGCAATCTGGCGGCAAGCTCGGTCGTACCTCTATTCATGGAACGGGCGGGAGGCTTCAGATGGTGCAGCTGTGTTCGATCGAACAGGCCGTGGACGATGTGCTGGCGCGGTTGCCGGCGCATATCCACATGGGCCTGCCGCTGGGGCTGGGCAAGCCTAACCGCTTCGTCAATGCGCTGTACCGGCGCATCAAGGGCCTGCCGCAGCGCCGGCTGACGGTCTACACGGCCCTGTGCCTAGGCCGTCCAGCCCTGGGCGACGGTTTGCAGAAGCGCTTCCTGGAGCCCTTCGTGGAGCGGGTCTTCGGCGATTACCCGGAACTGGAGTTCCTCGCCGACCTGCGCCGCGACAGCCTGCCGGCCAACATCCGCATCGAGCAGTTCTTCATGCAGCCCGGCAGCCTGCTGCACAGCACGCAGGCACAGCAGGACTACGTCAGCAGCAACTACAGCCACGCGGCCCGCGACATCAACGCCGCCGGGCTGAACCTGGTGGCGCAGTTGCTGGCCAGCAGCAGTGAGCATCCCGACCGCCTGAGCCTGAGCTGCAACCCGGACATCACCCTCGACCTGCTGCCGATGATCGCCAAGCGCCGGGCCGCCGGGGAAACCATCCTGCTGGTGGGCCAGGTGCACACCGAGCTGCCGTACATGCCCGGCGACGCCGAGGTGGACATCGACACCTTCGACCTGCTGGTCGACGAGAAGGACAGCAGCACGCTGTTTTCCACGCCGAACATGCCGGTGGGGTTTCAGGATCATTTCATCGGCCTGCACGCCAGCGCGCTGGTGCGCGACGGCGGCACGCTGCAGATCGGCATTGGCTCGATGGGCGATGCGCTGACCGCCGCCCTGCTGGCGCGCCAGGCCGACAACGCCGGATACCGCAGCCTGTTGGCCGAGGTGAACCTCAGCCCGTGGGCGCGGCTGATCGAGGGCGAGGGCGGTCTCGAACCGTTCGCCAAGGGCCTGTACGGTTGCAGCGAAATGTTCGTCAACGGCCTGCTGGTGTTGGCGGAGGCGGGGATCATCCGGCGCAAGGTCTACCCGGATGTGCCGACCCAGGAACAGGCCAACGCCGGCACCCTCGATGAGGCCGCGCAATCCGACGGCGTTTCGGTGCACGGCGGCTTCTTTCTCGGGCCGCGCAGTTTCTACGAGCGCTTGCACGAGCTGTCGCACGGTAAGCGCCTCGAATTCGACATGACCCGCATCAGTTACATCAACGAGTTGTACGGTCAGGAAGCGCTCAAGCGCCTGCAGCGCCTTGATGCGCGGTTCATCAACACGGTGTTCACCATGACCCTGCTCGGTGCCGGTGTGGCCGACCAGTTGGAGGACGGGCGGGTGCTCAGCGGCGTCGGCGGGCAGTACAACTTCGTTGCCCAAGGCCACGCGCTGGAGGGGGCGCGGTCGATCCTGCTGCTGCGCAGCTGGCGCGAGGCCGGCGGCGAGGTCAGTTCGAACATCGTCTGGGAGTACGGCCACTGCACGATTCCGCGGCACCTGCGCGATATCGTGGTGACCGAGTACGGCATCGCCGACCTGCGCGGCAAGTCCGACGCGGCGGTGATCGAGGCCTTGCTGAACATCAGCGACTCGCGCTTTCAGCCGGAGCTGACCGAGCGGGCGCAGAAGGCCGGCAAACTGCCGAAGGATTTTCGCCTCGATCCGCGTTTCGCCGACAACACCCCGCAGCGTTTGCAGGGGATGGCCGCGCGGCATCCGAACCTGTTTCCGGAGTATCCGCTGGGGTGCGATTTCACCGAGACCGAACGGGATCTGCTGCGGGCGCTGAACTGGCTCAAGAGCAAGTTCAAGCTGAGCGAAGTCCTTGAGTTGGGGAAAGCGGCGCTGGATGCGCCGCAGGCGTCGGCGTTCCCCGCGCACCTTGAGCGGATGCGACTGACAGCCCCGGAGGGCCTCAAGGAAGACCTGTTCCAGCGCCTGCTGCTCACCGGCCTGAAGGCCACCGCGCAATGAGATCAGCAGCCAAAACAACTGCGGGAGCCAGCAGGCTGGCTCCCGCAAGGGCACTGCTGTGCGGGTTACTCGATGAAGGTGACGACGCCGTCCTTCAGCGATTTGACCCGGGCCAGCGATTCGACGCGGTAGCCCTGGGAGTCCAGCTCGGCGCGGCCGCCCTGGAACGACTTTTCGATGACGATGCCCAGGCCCGCCACGGTGGCGCCGGCCTGTTTGATGATCGAGATCAGCGCCTGGGACGCTTTGCCGTTGGCCAGGAAGTCGTCGATGATCAGCACGCGGTCGCTGCTGGTCAGGTGACGGGGGGAGATGGCCACGGTGCTTTCGGTCTGCTTGGTGAACGAGTACACGGTCGCCGACAGCAGGTTCTCGGTCAGGGTCAGGGACTGGTGCTTGCGGGCGAAGATCACCGGCACGCCCAGGTTCAGGCCGGTCATGATCGCCGGGGCGATGCCCGAGGCTTCGATGGTGACGATCTTGGTGATGCCCGAATCCTTGAACAGCGCGGCGAATTCGTCGCCGATCAGCTTCATCAGGGCCGGGTCGATCTGATGGTTCAGAAAGGCGTCGACTTTCAGGACCTGGTCGGAAAGCACGATGCCTTCTTCGCGGATTTTCTTGTGCAGTGCTTCCATGAAGCGTTCCTCTACTGGCGCCGTGTGCGCCGAAGGTCTAGTAAAAAAGTGGTCGATTCTAACGCTTTAGCATCGCGCGTATATCGGCCAATGCGTTGTTGCCCCGCACGGCCTTGACTTCGGTCGGGGTGTCGTCGTTGCCTTCCCAGGCCAGGTCGTCCGGCGGCAGCTCGTCGAGGAAGCGGCTCGGGGCGCAGTCGACGATCTCGCCGTACTGCTTGCGCTTGGCGGCGAAGGTGAAGGCCAGGGTCTGGCGGGCGCGGGTGATGCCCACGTAGGCCAAGCGGCGTTCCTCTTCGATGGTGTCGGCCTCGATGCTGGAACGGTGCGGCAGGATTTCCTCTTCCATGCCCATGATGAACACGTAAGGGAACTCCAGGCCCTTGGACGCGTGCAGGGTCATCATCTGCACGCCCTCGGCGCCGTCTTCCTCTTCCTGCTGGCGTTCGAGCATGTCGCGCAGCACGAGTTTGCCGATGGCGTCCTCGACGGTCATCTCGCCGTCTTCGTCCTTCTCCAGGGTGTTCTTCAAGGCTTCGATCAGGAACCAGACGTTGCTCATCCGGTAGTCCGCGGCCTTGTCGCTGGAACTGTTGGTGCGCAGCCAGTTCTCGTAGTCGATGTCCATGACCATGCTGCGCAGGGCCGAGATCGGATCCTCGCCGGCGCACTGCTCGCGCACCTTGTCCATGAAGCGCTTGAAGCGCGACAGGCGGTCGGTGAAGCGGCTGTCCAGGTGTTCGCCCAGGCCGATCTCGTCGGTGGCGGCGTACATCGAGATCTTGCGCTCGGTGGCGTAGTTGCCGAGCTTCTCCAGGGTGGTGGAGCCGATTTCCCGGCGCGGCACGTTGATCACCCGCAGGAAGGCGTTGTCGTCATCCGGGTTCACGATCAGGCGGAAGTAGGCCATCAGATCCTTCACTTCCTGGCGGCCGAAGAAGCTGTTGCCGCCGCTCAAGCGGTACGGCACCTGGTGGTGCTGCAGCTTCAGCTCGATCAGCTTGGCCTGGTAGTTGCCGCGGTAGAGGATCGCGAAGTCGCTGTAGGGCCGGTCGGTGCGCAGGTGCAGGCTGAGGATCTCCATGGCCACCCGCTCGGCCTCGGCGTCCTCGTTGCGGCAGCGGATCACGCGGATCTCGTCGCCGTGGCCCATCTCGCTCCACAGCTGCTTCTCGAACTCGTGGGGGTTGTTGGAGATCAGCACGTTGGCGCAGCGCAGGATGCGGCTGGTGGAGCGGTAGTTCTGCTCCAGCATCACCACTTTGAGCGACGGGTAGTCTTCCTTGAGCAGCATCAGGTTTTCCGGCCGCGCGCCGCGCCAGGCGTAGATCGACTGGTCGTCGTCGCCCACCACGGTGAACTGGTTGCGCTTGCCGATCAGCATCTTCACCAGCAGGTACTGGCTGGCGTTGGTGTCCTGGTATTCGTCCACCAGCAGGTAGCGCACCTTGTTCTGCCACTTTTCGAGGATGTCGGCGTGGCCCTCGAAGAGCTTCACCGGCAGCAGGATCAGGTCGTCGAAGTCCACCGCGTTGAACGCCTTGAGCGTGCGCTGGTAGTGGGTGTAGACGATGGCGGCGGTCTGCTCCTTGGGGTTGCGCGCGTTCTCCAGGGCCTGGGCCGGCAGGATCAGGTCGTTCTTCCAGGCGCCGATCATGTTCTTGATCTCGTCGACGCCGTCGTCGCCCGAGTATTCCTTCTGCATGATGTCGGTCATCAGCGACTTGACGTCGGTCTCGTCGAAGATCGAGAAGCCGGGCTTGTAGCCCAGGCGCTCGTGCTCCTTGCGGATGATGTTCAGGCCCAGGTTGTGGAAGGTGCTGACCGTCAGGCCGCGGCCTTCGCCGGCGCGCAGCAGGGTGCCGACCCGCTCCTTCATTTCGCGGGCGGCCTTGTTGGTGAAGGTCATCGCGACGATGTACTGGGCGCGGATGCCGCAGTTCTGGATCAGGTGCGCGATCTTGCGCGTGATCACGCTGGTCTTGCCGGAGCCAGCGCCGGCGAGCACCAAAAGAGGGCCGCCGACGTAGTTCACGGCCTCTTGCTGCCGGGGATTGAGTCGGGACATACGGAAATTCGGGAGTCGTTGACGAAATGGGGCGGCATTTTAACAGGCTCAGCGAATTGTGCCGCACCTGTCCGACTTGTGACGCAGCACGCGGTTACAGTTTGCCGGTTTTGATACTTTCACGCAGGATGTGCGGAGATTTTGCGTCTAATGTTCTCATTCGTGACACAAAACGACGATTTGATAACCGATGTCATTTGGTCATTGGCCGGCGCAACGGCATAATGCCCGCCGCCCACATCATTGCAGAGTCTAGGGAGTCAGCTTGTCTACGCCTGTCGAACCCTTGCGTTTGCTGCTGCTGGCCGAAGAGCCGGCCTGGACAGCGTTGTTGCGCGAGTGCCTGGCGCCGATGGGCAGCTCGGCGGTGCTGATCGGCGCGCCGGACTGGGATTCGGTCAGCCGCCTGTTCGAAGACAACCGCCACGCGGTGCTGCTGACCGTGCCGGCCCTGCAGCCGGCGCCCGGACGCTGCAGCCTGCCGACGGTGCTGCTTCTGGAGCACGAGCCGGCGAACCCGCCCGACGGCGTCAGCGACTGGCTGGTGCGCGACGCGCTCGACACCGGCATGCTGCGCCGCTGCCTGCGCCATGTGCGCGAGCGGGGCGTGCTGGAGAACACCCTGCAGCGTTTGGCCGAACAGGATCCGCTGACCGGGATCGCCAACCGCCAGGGTTTCCAGACGTTGCTCACGGCCCGCTTGGCCGAAAACGACGGCCGCGGCCTGGCCCTCGGGCACCTGGACCTGGACAACTTCCGCCACGCCAACGACGCCCTCGGCCACCAGGCCGGCGACCGCCTGATCCTGCAGGTGGTGGCGCGGCTCAAGAGCCAGCTGGAGGCCGGCGATCAGCTGGCCCGGCTGGGCAGCGACGAATTCGCCCTGCTGATCGACACGCGCCGCGCCCCGCAGCGCGCCGAGTGGATGGCCGAGCGCATCACCGAAGCGCTGGCCGAACCCTACTGGATCGACGGCGAGAGCCTGCTGATCGGCTCCAGCCTGGGCATCGCCCATGCCCGCGCCCATGCCGGCGCCGACCCGCTGATGTGGCATGCGCACATCGCCATGCAGCAGGCCAAGAGCACCCAGGGCTGCACCTTCCATATCTTCAACGAACGGATCAACCGCAACGCGCGGAGCATGGCCGACCTGGAAAGCGAGCTGCGCCGGGCCTTGCGCCGCGACGAACTGGAACTGCACTACCAGCCGCGCCTGAACCTGGCGGACGGGCAGATCGTCGGCCTTGAGGCCCTGGTGCGCTGGCGCCACAGCGAGCGCGGGCTGCTGCCGCCCAGCGAGTTCGTGCCGCTGGCCGAGCAGAGCGGGCTGATCGTGCCTTTGGGCTACTGGGTGATCTCCCGGGCCCTGCGCGACATGCAGGCCTTGCGCGAACACGGCCTGCCGGCGCTGCACATGGCGATCAACCTGTCGTTCCGCCAGTTTCAGGACAGCCAGCTGCTGCCCACCCTCAGTCGCCTGATCGCCGAACGCGGCGTCGAGGCCCAGTGGCTGGAGTTCGAACTCACCGAAACCGCCGTGATGCGCCGCAGCGACCTGGTCAAGCAGACCATGGACGCCCTCGGCCGCCTCGGCGTGCGCTTCTCGCTGGACGACTTCGGCACCGGGTTCTCCTCGTTCGTGCACCTCAACAGCCTGCCGATCACCTTGCTCAAGATCGACAAGAGCTTCGTCGGCGGCATGGAACAGCGCGAAGAGAACCGCAAGCTGGTGCACGCGATGATCAACCTGGCGCACAACCTGCACCTGGAAGTGGTGGCCGAAGGGGTGGAGACCCCTGAACAGATGGCGTTGCTGCGCGGGTACGGTTGCGACCAGGTGCAGGGCTACCTGATCAGCAAGCCGCTGCCGCTGGCGGAGCTGGTGGCTTACCTCACGGTCGGTTCCGGCGAAGAGCCGGCGCTGGACGTCGTGATCTGAGCGGACCACCCCGGCAAGTGCAGTGCCTCGGCTGAAGCCATCGCCAGCAGGCTGGCGCCCGCAGAGAACTGCGGGGCACCGCTAAACCCTGTGGGAGCCAGCCTGCTGGCGATGGCGCCAGTCCAGACGCCGCGTGAATAGATCATTCAGCCTGGGCGACCGCGAACGAATCCGAAGGCTCGTGCCGGATCATCCGCTTCATCTTCCACTCGAACCCCAGCGTCAGGCACACCGCCGCGCACGCCAGCCCCAGCGCCAGGCCCCACCAGACGCCGGTCGGCCCCCAGTGCAGATGGAACGCCATCAGCCACGCCGCCGGCGCGCCGATCAGCCAGTAGCAGCCGAGCCCGACCAGAAACGTGGTCTTGGCGTCCTTGAGCCCGCGGATGCAGCCCATGGCGATGGTCTGCACGCCGTCGAACAGTTCGAACCACGCCGCCACCATCAGCAGGCTGACGGCCAGGCGGATCACCTCGGCGAAGACCGGGTCGTCATGATCCAGGAACAGGCCCACCAGCGGATCCGGCAACAGCCAGAACACCATGGCGAAGCACAGCATCACCGCCGCGCCGAAGGCGATCCCGACCCGCCCGGACATCCGCGCGTCGAGCAATTGTCCGGCGCCGTAATGCTGACCGATGCGCATGGTGATCGCGTAGGACAGCCCCGCCGGCACCATGAACGCCACCGAGACGATCTGCAGGGCGATCTGGTGCGCCGCCAGTTGCGTGCTGCCCATGGTGCCCATGCACAGCGCGGCGAAGGCGAACAGCCCGACCTCTACGGCGTAGGTGCCGCCGATCGGCAGGCCCAGGCGCCACAGTTCCTTGAGGTATTGCCGGTTGAGGCGCGACAGGCCCTGGCGCAGCGGGTAGGCGTCGTAGGCCGGATGCCGGCGGATGTGCCAGGCCAGCGCCAGCGCCATGCAGTTGGCGACGATCGCCGTGACCAGGCCGATGCCGGTCAGCCCCAGCTTCGGCAGGCCGAACAGTCCGGTGATCAGCGCGTAGTTGAGCAGGAAGTTGGCCACGGTGCCGGCCAGGCTGATGACCATCACCGGCGTCGCCCGACCGATGGCGCTGGTGAAGCCACGCAGGGCCATGAAGCTCAGGTAGCCGGGCAGGGCGAACGGCAGGGCCAGCAGGAACTGCCCGGCGGCGTTGACGTTGGTTTGGGTCTGGCCGAACAGCAGCAGCACCGGCTTGAGGTTCCACAGCAGCAGACCGGCGCCGAGGGCCATCAGCCAGGCCAGCCACAGCCCGGCCTGGGTCAGCCGCGCAGCGCCGAGGATGTCGCCGGCGCCCTGACGGATCGCCACCAGGGTGCCGACCGCCGCGATCACGCCGATGCAGAAGATCGACACGAACGAATAGCTCGCCGCGCCGAGGCCGCCGCCGGCCAGGGCCTCCGGGCTCAGGCGCGCCATCATCAGGGTGTCGGTCAGCACCATCAGCATGTGCGCCAACTGCGAGGCGATCAGCGGCCCCGCCAGCCGGAGGATGGCCCAGAGTTCGGTACGCACGGGACGCTGCATGGTCGTCACATCCTTTTAATCGAGGGAGCAAGAGACCGTCGATTCTCGCGGTTCGGCGGGGTTGGCACAAAGGGATAAAAAGGATGGGTGGCATGATTAAAACTCATCCAGGGGCATTTCTGCTAAGTTGACGCCATCCCGCAACCGGAGCCTTGTCTATGTCCCGTCGTCTGCCGCCCTTGTATGCCCTGCGCGCATTCGAAGCAGCGGCGCGGCACAGCTCGTTCACCCGCGCCGCCGAAGAGTTGTCGATCACTCAGAGTGCGGTCAGCCGGCATGTCCGCACGCTCGAGGAGCACTTCGCCTGCCGGCTGTTCCACCGCAGCGGCCGCAACCTGCAGCTGACCGAATCGGCGCGCCTGCTGTTGCCCGGCATCCGTGAAGGTTTTGCGGCCCTGGAGCGGGCCTGCAATACCTTGCGCGCCGAAGACGACATCCTGCGCATGAAAGCCCCGTCGACCCTGACCATGCGCTGGCTGCTGGCGCGGCTCAGCCGGTTCCGCCATCTGCAGCCGGGCAACGAGGTGCAGTTGACCAGTGCCTGGATGGACGTGGATTCGGTGGACTTCAACAACGAGCCGTTCGATTGCGCGGTGCTGCTCAGCGACGGGCATTTTCCACCGGACTGGGAAGCCAGCCTGCTGTTCCCGGAAGAACTGATCCCGGTGGGCGCGCCCAACCTTCCCGATGACCGGCCCTGGGACGCGGCGCGGCTGGCCGCCACCGAACTGCTGCACCCGACCCCCGACCGGCGCGACTGGCGCAGTTGGCTGGAGCGCATGGGCCTGTCCGAGCAGGTGTCGCTCAAGGGCGGGCAGGTGTTCGATACCCTGGAGCTGGGAATGATCGCAGCGGCACGGGGCTACGGCGTATCGATGGGCGACCTGCTGATGGTGGCCGAGGACGTGGCCCAGGGACGGCTGAGCCTGCCGTGGCCCACCGCCGTCGCCAGCGGCCTGAACTACTACCTGGTGTGGCCCAAGACCCGTCCGGGCGGTGAACGTTTGCGCCGCCTCAGCGATTTCCTTCAGGGCGAAGTCCGGGCGATGGAACTGCCGCAGGTCGCGCGCTTGAGCTGAATCGTTCGAGCCACCACAATGCCGGCCCTGGGGCATAACCCTGTTGTGCGCTCAAGTATTCGTTTTCACAGCCGAATACGTCCAAGTGGAACCGTCGTGCCGGTCCACGATACACCCCCATTATTAGAATATTTTCCGAGCCGTGATCAGGGAGGATCCGCAGGCCCGGCCAGGAGCTGTCCATGTCTCAACCCCGCGCCCGGATCGCCTCGCAGCTGGGCCTCGCGCTCGCCGTGATACTGGCGGTCGTCATCAGCGGCAGTACGGTGTTCGCCTTGCGTTCGCTGGATTCGGCCAACCTCGCCACCCGTGAAGAGCACCTGGCCAGCGAGGCGCGCCTGCTGGCCGACCAACTGAGCACCTTCCACGGCACGCTGCGCGAAAGCACCCAGCGCCTGAGCGGGCTGTTCGAGAAGCGCTTCAGCGCGGGCCTGAGCATCCACCCGGACGAACCGGTGACCGTCGCCGGCACCCGCACGCCGGGCCTGCACCTGGGCGGTGAGGTGTTGAACAACAACTTCAAGGAAGTCGACGAGTTCAAGCAGATGACCGCCGGCGTCGCCACGCTGTTCGTGCGCAGCGGCGAAGACTTCATCCGCGTCAGCACCTCCCTGAGCAAGCAGGACGGCACCCGGGCCATCGGCACCGTGCTCGACCACGCCCACCCGGCCTACGCGCGGTTGATGGCGGGGCAGGGCTATGTCGGCCGCGCCTTGCTGTTCGAGCGCCTGTACATGACCCAGTACACCCCAGTGCGCGACGCTGGCGGCAAGGTGATCGCCGTATTGTTCGTCGGCTTCGACTATACCGATGCGCAGAACGCCCAGTTCGACAACCTCAAGCGCTTCCGCATCGGCCAGACCGGCTCGTTGGCGCTGCTGGACGAGCAGGGCAAATGGCTGGTGGCCCCGGCCGGCGTGCAGGCGCCGGAGCAAGCGGTGTCGGTGGTCGCCGGTCTGGCGAAAACCCCGGGCAAGGGCCGCTTCTGGAGCGACAGCGTCGAAGACTTCTACAGCATCGCCGTACCGTTCGACGGCGGGCCGTGGTCGGTGGTGGCGAGCATGCCGAAAAGCGAGATCCGCGCCGTGACCTGGAGCGTCGGCACGCAACTGGCCATCGGCAGCCTGCTGGCGATGCTGCTGGCGGTGGGTTCCGTGGTCTGGCTGCTGCGCAGCAAGCTGCAGCCGCTGGGGGATCTGGTGCGGCAGGCCGAGGCGCTGGGCGCCGGCGACCTGAGCGTGCGCCTGGACGTTTCGAGCAACGACGAGATCGGTCAGCTGGCCCGCGCCTTCAACCAGATGAGCCAGGCCCTGTCGACCATGGTCGAGCACATCCGCCGTTCCTCCGAAGAGGTCAACCGCCGGGCCCAGGCGCTGTCGGGCTTGTCCGGCGGCGCGTACGAAGGCATGGAGCAACAGTCCGGCGAAATCACCAGCATGGCGGGCGCGGTCGAGGAGTTCAGCGCCACCTCGCTGAACATCGCCGACAACATGGGCAACACCCAGCGCTTGGCCCAGGAAAACGCACAACAGACCCAGATCGGCCGCACCTCGATGGAAGAAGCGTCTTCGTCGCTGGAGCAGATCGCCGGCGCGCTGAACACCACCGCGACCGTCATCAACACCCTCGGTCAGCGTTCCCAGGAAATCGGCGGCATCGTCAGCGTGATCACCGCGATCGCCGAACAGACCAACCTGCTGGCGCTCAACGCCGCCATCGAAGCGGCCCGCGCCGGCGAACAGGGTCGCGGCTTTGCGGTGGTGGCCGACGAGGTGCGCAACCTGGCTTCGCGCACCCGTCAGGCGACCGACGAGATCTCCGGCATGATCCAGAGCATCCAGCAGGAGACCGGCAACGCCATCAGCACCATGGAGCAGGGCAATGCGCTGATGCAGGAAGGCCTGTCGCGCAACGCCAACGTCGCCTCGGCCCTGGCGCGCATCGACGAGCAGAGCCGCTCGGCGGGCCAGCAGTTCGCGGCGATCACCACCGCGACCCAGGAGCAGAGCAGCACCGCGACCCTGCTCAGCAGCAACCTGCAGAGCATCGCGCTGGCCAACAGCGAACAGCGGGAAGTGGTGTCCAACCTTGCGGTCACCGCCAAGGAGTTGGAGAAGCTGGCGGCGGATCTGCGCTCCGAGGTCGACCGCTTCCGCTGAGTCGCCCCCGCCATCGATGCGCCGGACAGACCGCCATCGCCAGCAGGGCTGGCTCCCACAGTTCTAGCCGCCTCACCGCGCGCCCTGTGGGAGCGGGCTTGCCCGCGATGGCGGCGGAACATCCGACATCGATGTGCCGGACAGACCGCCATCGCCAGCAGGCTGGCTTGTATGCTGGTACTTGAAGGGAGGAGGAGGGACTAGGCTGGATTCTGACTGTTGACGCAGTACAGACCGTGGGAGATTTCGCCCCTTCCTC